>JBKHXB010000001.1:0-81193 GCA_046566245.1 Alphaproteobacteria bacterium
TCGACGCGAACCTCCCCCTGGACTGGGCGCTTCAGCGGAAGCTGTTCGGATTTCCTGAACAGCCGCCGATGCGAACCAATGAGAGGCCTTACTGACGAGCTCCCCATTGTCTTCACTGAGTTCCACGATGAACCGCTAAACGCTTGCAATGTAGGATTTGCCCGGCAACGAACGGCATTCCCCACGTGTGCCGAATCAGCAGGGGACGGGCGCCAGCTCGGGGCGCCCGTTTCGCGCAAAAGCTCCTCGCGAAACCGTGCGCCGGATTTTCGCTCCAGAGACTGGGGTCGAAAATCCGTCTCATGCGCGTGTTTGGCTCGGTCTCCGCCGAAGGATACGGCCGTCGAAAGGCGCAGAACTTCGCCATTCTTTCGGCAACAAAAACAGAGACTTAACTCTGGAAATGTGCGTGGAGGTGCGGCCAGTCAGTAGTGCACAAGTCTCTGCCGTCAATTCCCTGCAAAGCCAGTATTTACAGGGAATTCTGGCATTTTGAGACAAGATTGGGCCGCTGAGGCCCTGCGCGAGCCGCGGATTTCCGCCGTTTTCCGGAGGGAATTCCCTGCCGAGTGGAACAGGGAATCCACAGGTGGCGAACAGGGAAGCAGACACTCGAAACAGGGACCCAGCTCGGCTCACTCCATCAGAACATCGAAGCAGCCGGTGGCTCTCTATCCCACCGCGGACAATCTCGATTAGATAATTGCGCAGGCGATCCTGTCGCCAGCATTTCCGCTCGGGTCGGTTGGCGGATTATCGGCGTTCATATGTAGCACCAGCGACGAACCGTCGGCATCGCGCACTTGCGCCAGGCGCGCGCCCGGTACCTTGACCGTTTGCTTCAAGAGCCCATCGCTTTCGATTGTGACGTTCTGGATCACTCCGCCTGCCTGACCTGGACCAGCGCTGACGAAGTTGGGCCCCTGGCACTGGCCGACCGTGTGAATCTGGAGCTGGTGCGTACCAGGCTGCAGCCCGCGAGCGTCGATGACGACCACTACGCCGTCTGGACCGTCGCTAGCCTGGACCGAGCCGAGCTCATTGCCGCCTGGACTGATCAGCGTCCCGGCGGCGCCGGTTGGATAAGCGCTTTGTTCCGCTTCAGCGTTGTTGATAGCGACTTCGTTCTTCTGTTCCGATTGGCTGCAAGCCGCCGCAAGAAACAGCGGCGCCAAGGCCATGATCGATGATAGAGAGTTCACTTGTGGCTCCTTTGAATGCCGACCACGCGGCGCCGAATGATTCTTCAAGCCCTAACGGCGCCGCCTTGCAATTTGATGGCGGTAGCGGAGCCTCCGACGCAGGAGAAGACCGCGACTGCGCCGGCGAGCAATTCGATCGGCGGTTGCGTAACGCAAGTGTCAAGGATCGTGGTTATCGCTCAGCGAGCCATGGGCGCTATTCAATTTTTGACGCCAGTCATGCCACGCACTGCGGCGGAAGCAGGTCCTGCGGAGCGTCTCAGGTCGGTCCCGGGAATTCAGCGCGTGCCCGATTCGCGGGTCGAGCTTTTCATCCTTCGCGGTTTCGTCGACGAGCAAATCTGCCGTGTGCTCATGGCCCTCATCGACGAGCGCCGACGGCCGTCAGATATTGCCGACGATATCGGGATCGCCAACTATCGGACCAGCGAAACCTGTGACTTGGATCCTGGCGATTCACTGGTGAGCGCGGTCGACCAGAAGATCTGCGACCTGTTACGGTTGCCGCGGGCTGTCGGAGAGCCGTTGCAAGGCCAGCGTTATGATCGCGGCCAGGAGTTTAAGCTGCACACTGACACCTTCGAGCCAGGCGGTCTCGATTATCATTTGCATTGCGCGAATTCCGGGCAACGCACGTGGACCGCAATGCTTTACCTGAATGAACCGGAAGACGGCGGAGCAACCCGGTTCAAAGTCATCGGCAAGACCATCCAGCCGGAGACCGGAAAGCTTCTCGTATGGAATAATCTGTTGCCGACGGGCAAGCCTAACCCGGCCACTCTTCATCAAGGAATGAAAGTGCGCTCGGGCGTCAAATATGTGCTCACCAAATGGTTTCGCGAACGGCCCTGGCCGGGCAGGTGATTGCACGACCATGCAACAATCGGCGGGTATGCTGGTCAGATGACAAAGACCAGGATCGCTTATCATTCGCAGCGCGCCTCGACTGAGCTCCACCTGGGCCTGACGACGCCTTGCCCGGCTGCCGCGCGGGCCCACTTAAAGCTCTCGGCGCTGCATTTCGAAAGAGTTCGGGTTCTGCAATCCGGCAGACGCCCCGAACTCGGCTTCGACCCTGCGGTATCGAATCATTTGGACCGCTGATCGCAGGCCGTCGACCAGTTCTTCGGAAATTATCCCGATAAACCCGCTGCTTTTGCCCAAGCGCGACGCTTGCGTGACGTATCGCAACTGCTTCGTCATGGATACGACGAAGCGGCTTCACAATCCGCCTCTACGAATCGCCGGAACAGACGATTCCCACTGCTGGCGAGGAGGAAATTATGGCGGAGATGGCGCTCAATCGGCGAGCTTTGCTCAGGGGCGGCGCGAAGGCGGGGCTCGCGGTCGCGTTGGGCGGCGTCTTGAGCGGCCTCATGTCGAGGCAAGCCTTGGCCCAGGCCGGCTCGGGCCAACTGGAGCCGGCACCGAGCCCGTATGGCCCGCTGTTCCCGGTCCCGGACCAGAACACCGGTCTTCCACTCCTCAAGCTACCGCGAGGGTTCACCTACAGGACGTTCAGCTGGCAGGGCGACCTCATGCCGGACGGCAACCGGGTCAAGGAATCGCACGACGGAATGGGCGTTGTCTCTGTCGGAGGCCCGGGCAATCGGGACATTTTCCTGATCCGCAATCACGAGGTGCGCCGGTCGGGTAGCATCATCAATGCTCCCGGCCAGTACGACACGGCGGTCCAGAACTACAACAACCTTGGCAGCGGCCATCTCGGCGGCGGTTGCACGGTCCTGCGGGTCAGAAACGGCGAGCTTCTCGATCACCGCGCGACCCTTGGCGGAACGATCGTCAATTGCGCCGGCGGGGTCACGTCCTGGGGGACCTGGATCACTTGCGAAGAAACGACCTACGACGCAACCAACCAGGGCGGCAAGAAGCACGGGTACAATTTCGAATGCTCGACCGACCCCAGCCAGACGACTGGCGAGGCCCTGGTCGAGATGGGCCGCTTTGCCCATGAGGCCGTGGCCGTCGACCCCGCTACCGGCTATGTCTATCAGACGGAGGACAATCGTAACCGGTCGGGTTTCTACCGGTTCAAGCCCAACGACACGTCTCGCCGCTATGGTGCGCTTGCGCAGGGCGGGAAGCTGCAGGCGGCTAGGGTCGTCGGAGTCGATGGTGCAAAGCTACTCGCGCTCGGCGGCGCCAACGCTGTTTCGGCGGTGGGCCAGACCCTGGAGATCCAATGGCTCGACGTCGACGATCCGGACGCCGCACCAACGGGGGGCGCTTCCGGTCCCTACGCGGAAGCGGTCGGCAAGGGCGCCCTGACGATGAGCCGGGGCGAAGGCCTTTGGTACCACGACGGTGCATTCGCGCTTGTCGACACGAGTTTCGGCCGCAACAGCAGCGGTAGCGACGGGCGCGGACTCGGAGCAGTCTGGATCTACACGCCGAGCAGCAGCAATCCGGAACGGGGCGCCCTGAAGCTGATCTACGCTGCCACCGCGTTGGTCGCCGGCAACAACCCCGACAACATCACGATCTCCCCAAGGGGCGGGCTGCTGACCTGCGATGACGGGACCGATGTCGAAGACGGGTTCGGCCCCGGCAACAGGCTGATGGGCTATACGCCCGCCGGCGAAGCCTATATCTTCGCCAAGAACAACGTTGTGCTTAGCGACTCCGACATAGCGAAGATGGGCCGCACCGGGCAGTTCCCAGCCGACGACTATCGCGAAGACGAGTTTGCTGGCGCGACCTTTGACCCGAAGGGCCAGACGCTGTTTGTGAACTGCTTCACTCCAGGGTTCACGGCAGCGATCCGCGGGCCCTGGGCGGTCGGCAACCTGTAGGAAGGCCGTCGAAGACGCTTCGTTAGTCGTTCAGGATTGCCGGAGGATGAAACAGAAGCTGCAATCACCCGCAGGTTTAGGAGGCTCGAAGGAACGGGACTGGGGGCTCGCGGGCGTCGCGCTGTTGGTCACGTCGGCCCTGCTGACCGGATTGCTGCTCATAGGGATCGAGAAGGATTGGGGGGGGCTTGGCGGGCGGCCGCCGGTCACTGTCCAGCCCGCATCCGATGGCAACGGGCCACAAACCGCCCGGCCGGGCCGCGGGACCGTGGCCTGGCCCGACACCGGCGAAAGTCCCGGTCAAATGCTCGCTGAAGGCCTCGTGCTCGAGCCGCGATTCATCGACGGGCGCGTGGCCGGCTATCTGGTTTCCCCAAAAAGCAGCCCGCCAATCCTTGCGGCAGCCAAGCTTCGCCCCGGGGATCTTGTGATCGAGGTGGACAGCCGGCCACTCCATGCGGCAACGATCGGCGAGCTTCGGCGCGATCTCCCCCAAGCCGACTCAGTCGAATTCACGTTCCAGCGCGACGGTCACATTCGCAAGCGCGTCATCAACCTGCGCGGCTGACGTCGCATTTCCTGGGCCGGCGAAAGCCCCTGCGTCGATCCGCGGGCTCGACTGACCTTAGACCTCGCCGTAAGGCGGAGCCTAATCGGATTTTGTTACATGCGTGTTGCAGTATCCTGAATAAGAGCGTAGATTTTGCCATTCCCCCTGAGGGAGGCGGCAATGAAGAACACAGTTTTTTTGACAATGGCGGGAGCGGCCGCGATTGCTGCAGCCGGACCGGGCGCAGCGAAAGAGCGCGAAATCGGCTATCCGGAGGGTTCCCTTGGCGCCCAGGCGATCCTTAGCGCTGATTACGCGACCGCCGAGCGGCAACTCGACGATTTCCGGGTGTACGAGCGCGACCCTGGCAGACTGATCAACCTTGGCGTCGTTCTCGCGAAGACTGGCCGAACCGAGGCTGCCGTTCGCCACTTCGAGCAGGTTCTCGAAGAGGATGACGTTGAGCTGATCCTCGCTGACGGCCGGACGATGCGGTCCCACGACATTGCCCGCACGGCGCTCCAGAACCTTGGGACGTCGCGGTAACACGCGACACGTCTCGAACTTATAGTCCTGGTTATGGCTGTTTCTCGGCGGGTCCCGGCAGCTCGAAAGCGGTTGGATCCGACGAGAACCTAATTCTGCACTGTCTCTCCGGAGGCAGCTTCGAAGCCTTCGAAAAACATGTCGCGGATATGGAGCACCGTTTCCTCCAGCGCCTCTGCTTCCCCGGCGAGCTCCCGAGCCCTGTCCTCCAGAACTTTCCTTGCGTCAGGAGTCAGGCAATCGGCAGCCAACTCCGCGCATTCGCGTGATCGCTCCCGGAGCATTTCGGCCCGCTCTCGAATCTGCGCCGGCCGAAACTGCGGCAAGCGCTTCATCGACTCGGTTTCGATGTCGAGTGTCATTTTTTCCGCTTTGAGGTCTTGGGCAACGCGCCGGTTTCGTCGTCAGCGCCTAGCGCCTCTAGGCTTCGGCGAGCGACGTCGAGAGCCAGGGCCCAGAAGGCATCAGCCTTCCGCGAGACCTTTCCCTGTGCGCGCTCCAGCTCTTCGCCCGCATCCGCCGCGAGTCGTCTCGCTTTTCGCGGATCCTTGAGCGCGGCAGCCGTCGCCACCAGTGCCGCGGCCACGACCTCGCTGACAAGGGGGTTTTCTTTAAGCTTCGAAGCGGCGGATTTCGCCTTCTTGAGGGCCTTACCGATCTTCGGTTCTCGCGCCGCCTGCGGCTGCGCGAGACCAGTCTGCGCCCTACCAGCAACAGAATCGGAAGCCGTGGACCGGGCCTTTTTCTTTTTCTTTTTCGATTTCTTCTTCTCTGGTTGCTTCGCCACGAGCTTTCCCCAATCGGCCGCCGTCTGTCACAACCCCGTCACGATTCGTCCGATAACCTCCGATCAGTGCAGCTACTATGTTACAGGTCGATGACAAAGGGTGGATTAAACTCGGCCCGGCGTCATGCTTGAGCAGCTCCAAAAGCCGGTGCGATGCGATCGCGATCGGTGGACGGGATAGGCGGCTCGTGAACGACGAAGCCGCGCCGGCCCTGCCGGAGGAACAGGCCTGCATGCTGCAGAAGCCGGAAAGCAGGTATTTCAATCGCGAGCTGAGCTGGCTTGCGTTCAACCGGCGCGTGCTCGAGGAATCGTGCAACATTGCTCATCCGCTTCTCGAGCGTCTGAAATTCCTGTCGATCTCGGGAAGCAACCTCGACGAATTCTTCATGGTCCGAGTCGCGGGCCTCAAGGCGCACCAGCTTCTTGGCGTCGAGGAGCTGTCCAGTGACGGTCTTACGCCGTCACAGCAACTGGCGCTGATCATGACTGAAGCCGATGCGCTCGTCGCGCGGCAACAGGAGGTTCTGCAGCACCTTCTGTCGGCATTGGATGAGTCCGGGATGCGTGTGCTCCAGGACCACGATATCGATCCGGCCGCCGACGCCTGGCTCGACCAATATTTCCGAGAACAGATTTTCCCGGTGCTGACGCCCCAGGCGATCGACCCGGCTCATCCGTTTCCATTCATTCCCAACCGTGGCGTCTCACTCATCTTCGAGCTGAAGCGGAAGGGCAAGGCGCCATCAATCCGCGAGATCCTGACGCTTCCATCCGGAGTTCCGCGGTTTGTCCGCCTTCCGGGAGATGGCGGTACGTATGTTTCGCTAGAGTGGCTCATCCGGCGGAAGACCGACGTTCTGTTTCCGCGGTACGATATCGTCGGCGGGGGCGCCTTCAGGGTCATCCGGGACAGCGACATCGAGATCGAGGAAGAAGCCGAAGACCTCGTTCGATATTTCAGAACCGCGATCAAGCGGCGGCGGCGCGGCCGGGTCGTCCGGCTGGAATTCGAGCCTGAGATGTCCGAAGCGCTCGTCGAACTCGTCACTCTTGGATTGGACGCGAGCGAGGCGATCATTTCCGAAACCCGCGGGTTCCTCGGGATCGAGGACCTCGCGCTATTGGTCGAAGAGGACCGCCCGGACCTTAAATTCCCGCCGTTCGACGCCCGCTTTCCCGAACGAATCCGCGAGCATGGCGGCGATTGTTTCGCGGCGATAAGCGACAAGGATATCCTGGTTCATCACCCGTATGAATCCTTTGAGGTGGTCGTCGAATTCCTTCAGCAGGCGGCCGCCGATCCGAATGTCGTGGCGATCAAGCAGACCTTGTATCGGGCCGGCAAGCAGTCGGCGATCATGCGGGCTCTTATCGACGCTGCCGAGGCGGGCAAGTCAGTGACCGCCGCGGTCGAATTGAAGGCTAGATTCGACGAGGAGCAAAATCTATTGTGGGCGAGCGCCCTCGAACGCGCCGGGGTGCAGGTGGTGTACGGGTTCGTCGAGTGGAAGACCCATGCGAAAGTCTCCATGGTTGTCCGCCGGGAGGAGCGCGGCTTTCGCACCTATTGCCACTTCGGGACCGGCAATTATCATCCGGTCACCGCTAGGTTTTACACCGATTTCAGCTATTTCACTGCGGATCCGAAAGCAGGGCGCGACGCCGCACAGCTATTCAATTATATCACCGGCTACGTCGAGCCTCGCCACCTCAAGCTGCTGGTGATCTCGCCTCACCAGATGCGCGACGAACTGCTTCGGCTAGTCGATCAGGAAATCGTCGCCGCGAAGGCGGGAAAGCCGTGTGGCATTTGGGCGAAAATGAACTCGCTCGTCGATCCGCAATTGATCGACAAGCTTTATGAAGCGAGCCAGGCTGGTGTCGACATCAACCTGGTGGTGCGTGGCATTTGTTGTCTTCGTCCGCGCGTGCCGGGAATGTCCGAACGAATCCATGTCAAATCGATCGTCGGCCGCTTTCTCGAACATGCGAGGATGTGGAGCTTCGCCAACGGGGAGGAGCTGCCGCACCGCGACGCACTCGTCTACATCAGCTCGGCGGACGGGATGCCGCGGAACTTTGACCGGCGGATTGAATATATGTTGCCGATCACCAATCCCACGGTGCACGCGCAATTGCTGGATCAGGTCATGTTGGCGAACCTGCTCGACAATCAGCAGAGCTGGCGGCTCGAGCCGACCGGTGCCTATACTCGCCTCCACCCAAAGGCGGACGAGGCCTTCAACTTGCACAGTTACTTCATGAACAATCCCTCGCTGTCAGGTCGCGGGCGGGCGCTCCGGAGCGGACGGAGGGTCCCGAAGCTGCGTTTGCGAAGCGGCCGTTAGTCCTTTCCGTGTCAGCGCCCGGTACCACTGCGGTCATCGACATTGGTTCAAATTCGATCCGGCTGGTCGTCTATTCGGGAAGTCGCCGGGCGCCTGTCATCATTTTCAATGAAAAGGTGCTCGCCGGGCTCGGATCAAAACTGACCGAGACGGGACGGCTTTCGAGCAAGGGGCAGAGCCGGGCGCTTGCCGCACTCGAGCGCTTTTCCCTGCTTGTCGATGAGATCGGCGTTGGCCAGGTCCGTACCTTCGCGACAGCAGCGGTGCGCGAAGCAGCGAACGGCGCCGAGTTCATGAGAGAGATCCGGCGAATCGGGCTTACCGGCGACGTGCTTTCCGCCCGCGAGGAAGCGCAGCTCGCCGGCGCGGGAGTCTTATCCGCCATTCCAAATGCGCATGGTGTTGTCGGCGATCTCGGCGGCGGAAGCCTCGAACTGGTGGAGGTCGCAGGTGGCGAGGTCGGCAAGTCGATATCGCTGCCGGTCGGCATCCTTCGGGTCCCCGATTCAAGCAAGGGCGAGGCGCTGGTTGCCAAGGTCCTGAAAAACGAATTGGCCAAGACCGGCCTGAAGAAGTTCGCGAAGGGCGAGACCTTCTATATGGTCGGCGGTTCCTGGCGATCGCTTGCCCGGCTCGACATTGCCGCGACCGACTACCCGTTGTCGATTCCGCATCAGTACCGGATGGACCCGTCACGGCCGAAGCAGCTGCGTAAGTTGGCGATGGACCTTGGCAAGCTGGTGAAGGCCGTTCCGCTGCTCTCGCCCGCGCGCGTTCCGACCATGCCCGTGGCCGCGATGATTCTCTCTTGCGTGACCCATGAGCTCAAGCCCCGAGGCCTCGTCGTCTCGAGCTTCGGAATTCGCGAGGGGCTGCTTTATTCCTCTCTCACCAAGCGGGAGCGAGCGCTGGACCCGCTGATCGAAGCCGCCCGCGAGGCGAGCGTCGCCACTCGGCGCTTCGAGGAACATGGTGACGCGCTCGACGCCTGGATTAAGCCGATCTTCAATGATCGGCCGTACCTCAAGCGCCTGAGGCTCGCCTCATGCATCCTCGCCGATGCCGCCTGGCAGGCCCACCCGGATTTCCGCGCCGAGCGCGGCGTCGATCTGGCGCTGCACGGAAACTGGGTCGCAGTGGACGCATCTGCACGCATACTCATGGCGCAGGCGCTCTATTCAAACTTTGGCGCACAGGAGCTTCTTCCAAACACACAGCTTCTCGACCTGTGCAAGCCCGAAGACGTGGAGCGCGCCCACCACTGGGGGCTTGCCATGCGGCTTGGTCAAAGGCTCTGCGGCGGGGTCGCCGGAGCGCTCGCCGGAACCAGACTTCGAGTCGTTCGCGATAGGCTTGAGCTTTGCCTCCATCGAAATCGGGCAGCACTCGCCGGAGAAGCTGTTGAACGGCGGCTGGCGAGGCTCGCCGAGGGGATGAAACTGAAACCGGCTGTCTTTATCGACTAGCGGCGACGAGCCTCAGCCCAGAAGCCGCCAGTTCGATCGAGCCGTGCGAAGGCCTTGACCGTTTTTGAAAGCTCCTTTGGTCTAGTGGGTCGATCGCCAAGATCGAAATCGAGCGAGTGAACTTCGATCAGTTGCCGCGCTGTCACCAGGTCATTGAGGTCGCCCAGACATTCTTGCATCGCCTCGAGCGTTTTCACGAAGGTCTGGACTTTGCCCGGATCGAACAGGGAGCTGAGAAACTCCGTCGCGTAGCGCATTTTCTTCACTTCGATGCGGAAGCGATGCTGTTGTTCCTCATCCAGCGACGTTAACGCGAGCCCGCCCGCTTGCACCTTCCTCCATTGTCGCTCGAGCCGGCGCGCGGCGAACGGCTTCACCGCCGAGCGCGCCTTTCGGCTCCGGCGCCACGATCCGGTCTCGACCCACTTAAGGAAACTCAGAACGAACGTTCGAAACCGGTCGGAATCGATCGAGCGGTGGGCGGCAGCGTATGCCGCCACGCGCGCCGAAAGAAGCTTCCTTCGATCGCTCCTTGAAAGTCGGTCGTTGTACCGTTTTAGGAAAACGTCGATGTCACGACCATCGCTAAGCGAAGACGTGAACCAGCGCAGCTCTCGCTTCAGGTCCGGCAACCGCGAATCGGCAATCGCCTTTCCAAACACCGACAAGGCAGCCCGCAACCGGCGCATCGAAACGCGGCCCTGATGAAGCGCAGCCGCGTCGCAGCGCTCGACGATCAGCTCCTCGTTCAGGCGGAAATGGAGCACGCAGGAATGCGCTATCAGCGAGAATGCCCGGGCGACATTGGACTCGGGATCGAGCACGATCTTGCCCGCTTTGATCGCCTGACCGCCCTTGGCGCGTGCAAGGATTTCGACTCGCTGCGCCTTGCTCAACACGCCGATGCGTAACGGGACGCACTCCGCGAGTTGCTCGGCAAGCTCAAACAGGAATGCAGTGTCGCCGTCCTTGAGCTCAAGCTCGAGCTCAGCGATCGATTCGTGACGGCGCCCAGCCTCTATGCGGCCCAAATCAAGTGCGACCTCCACGGCGCAACGATCGCGCTCCAGGTTCCAGCTTGTCCGTTCGATCGCGGAGCGGCCAACCAGCTCAACATGGCGGAGCAGCTTGCGACGATGGCGCAGAGGGGTATGCTGCAGAGATTCGAAGTTCGGCCAAAATCCGTCAACATTCGATTCCCATTCGTTCCTGTCGAAAATACCTGCCATTCCGGCGGTCTGCTTCATGGTCTGGACGAAACGGTCGCCATCGCTCCGCACCCGAAGCGAAAAACCGCTCCTGGAAAGATCGAAGGACGGCGTATCGAAATAACGCGCTTCCATTTTACGCTTTCGGCAGCGAAGGCCCCGCAACAGCGGATGTTTGCGAATCCTATCGGCCCGTGCCGAGGGCAGCTCGAGTTTTAGCTCGACTTCTCGCGGTCGCTTCTGCTGCTTACCCATCAATGGTGATTTCGGATCCTGGCGAGCCAGAACGGATAACCGCCTGCCTTGGCCGCGGAAAAGATTCCTTCGGGCAGCCCAACCAAACGGTCCTGCAGAGCGCGCTGAAGCATAGTGTGCACATTTTCAACCGGGCCGGCCGCTTCGAAGCCGAGAGTCCACCAGTGCGTTCCATCGCCTTCGCATGCTATTTCGGCAAGTTCGATATGACAGGGCGCGTAATCAGCTCGCCCTGCGGACGCGCCGCCATCTCCGAAATCCTTGAGCTGGCGCGCCTTGTGGACGGCGATTGCCGGCTGCTCGGAGATGGACAGCGCCGGCGAATCCGACTTGACCCACAGTTCCAGCGGCTTCCCACGATAATTCCCAATCATTGCAACAAGGTGCTTGATCTCGACCCCCGGTCTTTTCGCATCCCGGCACTTGATCCCGATTTCCGTCTGATCGAGATCCCGGAGATAAATGTCCGTTCGCTCCTCGATCCGTGCCGGCTGGGGAAGACCGGCCCACCAGCTTTTCAGTTCGGCGTGGCAGCACGGCCACCAGAGCCGCAATTCTGCAGTTACATGCATGGCGTGAAGGCCCTCGTCGAATTGCAAACCAAGTCGCATTGAGACGAGTTCCCTTCTCCACCGGGCCGCGCTGCAACATGTGTGTAGCGCTGACGTCCCAAAACTGACTCTGCAACAGCGTACATTGGGCCAACGAAGTTGCGGGGAGGGATCGGTGCCGGCCAGACACATACGCCTGCCGCTAACTCGGGCCTTTCGTCACACTGGTGAAGGGCCAAAGCCAGAGGGCGAGAAGACTGCCGATTGGCAGGCGGAACCTGTTCACTTCGAGCCGGAGCGGCCACGAATGGCCGTCCGCACCGTCTGGATATCGGATACCCACCTGGGCACCGCCGGGTGTAATGCCGAGCTGCTCCTCGACTTCCTGCGTTCGGTCGATTGCGAAATGTTGTATCTCGTCGGTGACATTGTCGACGGCTGGCAATTGAAGAAAGGATGGTACTGGCCGCCGCGGCATAATGATGTCGTCCGCTGCGTTCTCAAGAAAGCGAAACACGGCACGCGCGTCGTCTACGTGCCCGGCAATCACGACGAGGCTTTTCGCGACTACGTAGGGCTCAACTTCGGCGGAGTGGAGGTGAAGGCCGAGGCGCTGCACGTCACCGCCGACGGGCGGCGGCTGCTGATACTTCATGGTGACGAATTCGACGGAGTCGTTATCTATGCGAGGTGGCTCGCCCTGCTTGGCGACCATGCCTATACCTTGCTTCTGAAGCTGAACCGCCTGGTCAATGGCACAAGGCGGATGTTTGGCCTTCCCTATTGGTCTCTTTCATCCCAAATCAAACGGCGCGTGAAGAACGCGGTTCAATACATATCCCGTTTCGAGCAGGCAGTCGCCTACGCCGCTTACGAGCGAGGCGTCGAGGGAGTCGTTTGCGGCCACATCCACACGGCCGAGGTGCGCCAGATCGGCGAAGTGACCTATTACAACGATGGTGACTGGGTCGAGAGCTGCACCGCGCTCGTCGAACATGGCGACGGTCGAATGGAAATAATCGATTGGGCCGCGCTGAAGCGTGACGAAACCCGCGCTCCCAGTCTTCGAGTGCCTGAGGTTGCCGCAATCGCTTGACCCCCATTGTCACTACAGACGCTGGCACAAAGCTTCGGACTGGCGGGTTCGCTCCCAAGTGACCCGCTTGTGGTAGAGTCGCGGCCGATGAAAATTCTGGCGCTGCTACGGCACGGAAAATCGAGCAGGGACGACGCTACTCTGCGCGATTTTGATCGCCCACTGAAGCGGCGCGGCAGACTGGCTTCGGAGTTGGTAGGTAAAGAGCTACGACGCCGCGGCATCGAGTTCGATCTGGTGGCCGCCAGTCCCGCGCGCCGTGTCGTCGAGACAGTGGAGCTGCTACAGAAAGGCTTTGGCGAACCGCTGAAGGTTCAGTTCATCAACGACATCTACGGCCAATCATCCGAAGGTCTGATGGAAATCCTCCGGAATCTTGGAGACAAATCGGGACGGATCCTGCTTGTGGGCCATAATCCCGGCCTGCAGGATCTCGCCCTGGCCCTGGCAGAAGACACTGACCCGCTACGGATCGCGGTCGCCGAGCATTATCCCACTGCGACGCTGGCTCTACTCGAGCTACCACTGGCGAGCTGGAGCAGGCTGCGACCGGAAACAGGGCGCATCGCAGACTTCCTGAAGCCGCGCGACATCGGGAAAACCGGGGAACAGCCGAAGTGAGAGGTACGCTATCCCGCCTGGCGACCCGCGGGCGCTCGGTCCAGTATAACCGCGATCAGCGGATCGCCGTCCCCCAACGGCAGCAGATATTCGACTCTTCGTACCTCCGCGTAGACTCGCCGGTTCCCGAAGCAAATTCGCTCGCCGATCCTGGGGATCGTGTCCAGTTCGTCGCCTCCGTCGACCGGCTGGAGCCGGCCCGATTCGTCTTCGACTGCCAGGTCAATATTCACTGCGATCCTCCCTCCCAGCTGGAAAGAACGAAATAACCGACATGAGCGGCTTCGTCGCTGAAATTCGGCACTTGCTGTCACACGCGCGTCACAGGGATCTGCCAACCCAATCGGAGCCGCGGGGAGAGGGGCCCCGACGACGGTGATTTTTTTCGCATGGTCCCGGCGGGTGGGATGTATCAGAACCAGAATTGGTCAACCGATGTAAGTCTCGCGCGATTTGGCGGTATTCGCGAGTTTCGTTTCGCCTGGCGCTCGCTCGGAGCTGGCCTGCTCGTCTCAGCGCTGGTCGCCGCATATGCGCTGCAGCACTCGGCCGCGCCCGCCACGCCGGCAGCCAAACCAGCCGTGGCTGAGCCGATGAAGAAGCCCGCCCCGGTTCCGGATGAGACGTTCGTTACTCCGCCGGGCGCGACGGCCGAGCTGTTCGTTGCTTGGACCGCTGGTGACTCGCTCAGCGAACTGCTCGAGCGCGCCGGTGTGGGGAAAAGCGACGCAACCAGGGCAGCCCAGCTCGTGGCCCGCGCCTTGCCCGCCGGCGTTCCGGAAGGAACGGAAATCGCAATTCTTGTCGGCGAAACGATCGCGAACGATGAGCGGCAGCTCTCTCGGCTGTCGTTCACCCCGAGCCCTGCATTCAAGATTACGATTGGGCGGACGCCGTCCGGGGAGCTGAAGCTGGCGCGGGACGCTCTAGTCGTCGACGCCAAGCCGCGGAAGTTTAGCGGCCGGGCCGGATCCGATCTGTTCTGGTCGATGCGAGCTGCCGGAGTCCCAGCAGGATCGGCGCGCGAGTTTCTCGAAGCGCTCGCACGCCGCATGAACCCTCGCTCAATCGCACCAAACGACCGGTTCGAGCTGGTCGTCGACCATATGCGCACAAGCAATGGCGAGAGCCGCGCCGGGCCGTTACTCTATGCCTCGCTGAACCGGAACGGCCGCGGAGGCCTGACACTCGTCCGCTGGACCGTGGCTGGACAGACGGCTCTCTTTGAGCCCGGAAAGCCAGTTCAGGATGTCGGCGGGCTTGCAAAGCCGGTCAACGGCAGCATCAGCTCCCGCTTCGGTCACAGAATTCACCCGATCCTGCGTTTCATGCGGCTTCATTCTGGCGTCGATTTCCGTGCCGGCTGGGGCACTCCGGTGATCGCCGCAGCTGACGGGATCGTCGGTGCCGCGGGTTGGGCGGGCGGATACGGTCAGCAAGTTCGAGTGACGCATTTGAATGGTGTCGCGACCAGCTACTCCCACCTCAGCGGCGTAGCTGTCGAGCGGGGCATGCGGGTACGCCGCGGCGATGTCATTGGCTTCGTCGGATCAAGTGGCTTGTCGACCGGCTCCCACCTTCACTTCGAAGTCCGGCAATACGGCCGCCCGGTCGATCCGCTAAGCTTTAAGTTCGAGCCACCGCCGATCAGCGCCAGCGAACTCGCGGCGCTAAGCGCGCGAGCCGATCAGCTTCGTGGAGTCTAGCTAGAAGCCGGCAGCGCGCGCCGCCGCAATCGCAGTCCAAAGGATCGCAGCAACGGCAAGCAACGCTCCGAACGGCATCCTCTCGCTCGCGGACCGCTGCTGAACGAGCGCGATCGCGAGGCCAGTCAGGGATGCCAGGATAAGAATCGCCGGAAGCGGTGCCCATCCGGTCCACAAGCCGATGGCCCCCAACATCTTGGGATCCCCGGCACCCAGACCATCGCGACCGCGAAGCCGCGAGTAGGCCAGCGCGATCAGTGCAAGCGCGAGAAAGCCGGAGCCTCCCCCGATCAGCCGATCGGCAAGCGTTGCGCCGGTCGCAAGCCCTCCGAGCAGCAGTCCGGCAACTGCGAGGACTGCATTCAGCGTGTCGGGCAACCAGAAATGCCTGGCGTCGAGCACTGCCAGGGCAATCAGAAGCAGCCATAACAGCGCCAGCGCAACACCTGTCAGATTCGGCTGCAGCAGCAGCGCAATGCCAGCGAGAGCCCCCGCCCCGGCCTCGAGGGCGAAATGGAGCGGAGCGATCCGCCCGCCACAGCTCCGGCACTTTTCGCCGGAAATGGCGCCGGACAGGACCGGCACCAATTCCCAAACGCGCAAAGCCCGTCCGCAATGGTCACAGCTGGATCGGCCCGTCATGGCCTGCCGGCCCTCTGGCCACCGGATGCAAAGTGTCGCCAGAAAGCTGCCTACAATTGCTCCACCGACGGCGCCGAGGGCTGGCATAAGGACGGTCACAGCCGCCCATCCACCGAAAGCCTGAGTCCGTCCGCGGACGGGCGGAAACCGAATAGTGCCAGGCCGGAGTTCATGACGGGATCGCTGCTGCGGATGGTCATCCAGGCACGATAGTCGCCGGAATCCCGCACGTAGAATTCGATCCTCTCGGCCCCCGACGCGCTTTCCATCCTCACTCGCGCCCGTTCTCCCTCACACTCGACAGCGCCGGACAATCCCGGGTTGATCTGCAAACCGGGAATTGGCGCTGCAAGGATGGGGGCGATTCGGCCGCCCGCTTCGGCGCACTGACCGTTGCGGAACAGCACCGTCACGTCAGTAAGCTCAACTGCGCCGACGGGAATCGGCGTGAAAATTTCGCCGACCGGGATTCGGCCGCTGGTCGAGCGGATACCCCTTTTCCTTCCAACCACGAGCTGACCGGTGAGCGGTCCCTCCGGGCTATCGAGCCGACTGAACTTCATGCTGATACTTCCCACCAGCAGCGCTACGGGATCGAGAGTCACTTCAAGCGTTCCGACCGGCTGCGAGCGCAGCTGGAGATCACCGATTCGCCCGTACCAGATCGTCCCGGCGACCTGGCGCGCTGCGAATCCGATGCGCTCGAAATCGGACCAGGCAAGGGCGAGGCGAAGTGGAAACAACGCGACCAGGGCCAGCGCGGCAATGCCGATCGTCCAGATCGCCCAGCGGACGTTCATCCTAGCGCCTTGCAAGACGTGCGGAAACATTCACCACCCCCTCTCCAGCGGGGGTGATCCGCAATTCCTGAATTGAAAGCCCGCGCGCTTCGAGGCCTCGAAGCCATTCCGTTGCTGCGGGCGCCGCCGTATTCGCAATGGTCAGCGAGATGCTTTCAGCACCCGATGGATTAACGTCCCCAAGCGCAATTCCGGCGGCGCCCGCCGCCTCGGTGACCAGTAGCTGAAGATCGATATTCCGGTTGAGTCGTGCTCGCGAGGGCTCCGCTTCGATGGCCTTTGCAAGAGTGAGAATTCGCCCATGGCGATCGATGGCCTGAAGGTGTCGCTCGTGCGCGGCCTGGTACGCGTTCGCCAGCGGCAGCACGATCGCAAGCCAGATGAACAGCGGCAAGGCGATGCCGACCATTGCCACAATCAGCCATTGCTCGCGTCTCGTGCGAGCCCGATACCATTCGCGAACTCTGATGATCACGGTCCTGTCCTAACGGTCACGTCGACCATCGACCGGCCATCCGGAGCCTGTCTTGGCACCGCCGTGATGCGATATCCATCGCGCTGAACCGCGACCAACACACGATTGATCGCATCAAGAGTCGGCGCTGCAAGCGTAGCCGCCAGCGTTCCATCCGGGCGATAGGACAATTCCGTCGCGCTTACGCTCTGTTCCGCCTGAAGCGCCGAATAGAGGCCGGTCAACGGCGTCATGACGCCCCCGTACGATCCGCCACCGAGGCGCTGGGAAAGATCAGATTCCGCGTTTTCCAAGGCAAGGGGACGGCCGAGCACCCGGCCGGCCACCGCGAGGCTTTCCCCGTTGAGGCGGTCGGTTGCAGCGTTCAATTTCATGATCGCGACCAACACATAAATCAATGCGAGGAGCGGGATCATCAATGCGATTAGCGCCATTTTTCTAATGCGGTCCCTGTCGACAACTATCCGGCGCCGGCGAGCCATCCTGCCGGTGCGAAGGTCAAGCGGCGGCTGGCTTGCGGCAGCGACAATGGCAGCCTCGACTTCCTGTTGCGAAAGTACCGCTGCTTCTCGATTCCCGACGATGTGCGCGGCCAGCTCCGGCTCGAATGCCAGAACTGTTCCGGCTCGACCGATCACCTCTTCTGTCCCGATCGTCGCCACCGTCCAATCTTCGCTTGAGGGCAGCAGAGCACCGACCGGAACCACGTGGTCCGGATCGACCGCGACGGCTCGGGTCCAGTCCAGCCAAGCGAGCATCAAACCGTTGTCGACGACCGCGGTAAGCACCTTGTCGCCGTCCACGGTGCTGACAGCGTGAAGCGCCGGGGATTCGCCGAGGCTCATGTCGATCGCGGCCAGACGTGCAACGGAGGACGCCTGACGCTCGGATGCCGATGGAGGCCGGTCAGTGAATTCGGTTCGGACGCTCGCCGCAGGAGCAAGCGCGACAAGCTTGCGGCGCCCCGGCTCGCCGCCACCGGCGAGCGCAATCCAGTCTATGCCCGTGCCCGAGTCCAGCACGCGCCTATCGTCCACCAGCCACCAGCTCGCCTCGAGCTGCTGCGAGTCCGGAACCTGGGGGAGGATGAAGACGACTGCGCCGGTCATCATTGTGCAGCCTGGCCGAAGGAGCGGCTGACAACCCGAGCCGGCGGACGGCTGGCGTCGATAAGAGCCGTTTCATTGACCTGCACGCCGGCGGACTCGACGCGCGCTTGAATCCTGAAGAAGGTTGTGCGCACCTTTAGTTGCGCGCTTGCTTCCGATGATGGGTCGAGCCCGGCCATGACCGGCGACTCCCAGAATTTGAGAATGCTCCCGTAACCGCCATCTGGACGCGCGGCGATTTGTGCCTTGGCGCGCGCAGCGTCGAGCTTGCCTGGAAGGATCATCGCCAGCAACGGTGCCTGCTCGGGGGCCAGCGTGTTGACGTTTAGCGGCGAGAGATCCGTCGTCGGAAGCGCGCAGATCCATGGCCTGAGCAGGTTGTAGTGGCTGTCGGAAACGCCCGCAACCGCGCGAATCTCGCTGGCGTGCGCGATCATCCTGTTGGCAGCAAGGACCGCGCCGGAGCGGTCTTCTGCTCCCGAAGCCAGGGGGAGAGAATCACTGTCGATGTAATCCGTCGCGGACGCCGCAATCTGGACCGCCTCACTCTCGGGGATCCCGACGAGGGTCATCAGGGCCTTGAACTGTCCTTGTGCGAGCGGCCGCGCCACGAGCTTCCCGTCCGGCCGCCGTTCGACCAGACTGTTGAGGTTGAAGCAATTGCCACCGTCCTCGACGCGGACGCGCGCGGCAGCACCGTCGGGAAGCGTGATGGACCGCTCGGTGCCCATCCAACCGCCGGCAAGCGTCGTCTGGACCTGGTCAGCGGCAAGTAAATCCTCGATCCGGCTGGCCGCAAGGAGTTCGGCGGTTTCGAGCCAGGCCCGCGCCTGCCCGATCGTCGCCGCGTTTGCGATCAGGCGAGCGCCGACGGAAATGCGGTCGAGAGCCGTGGCTGCGATCGTCGCCATCACCGCGACAAGCAGAAGCACAGTGAGAAGCGCAGCGCCCCTTTCCCCCGGGCGGACGGTCATGACACCGCCCCCGGATTGGAAGGCGCAGCGCCTTGCGGGAGCGAAAATACCATCACCACCGGCGCACCTTGCACCGGCGTGATCGTTAGCTCGACTGCGGCGGGAAACGTCGTCTGATCCGTAGACCGGAATGAGCCCGCCCAGCTGCCGTCGGGCATGCGATAGCGGAGCGTTGCCGCCGCGAGGTTGCGGGCGATCGGCGCGGCCCGCGCGCCTGCGTTGCCGCCGTCCAGAATTTTGAACCCGGTGCGCGCCAGCGTTCGATCCTCGAACTGCCACTCGACGCGTTGCAGGTCGGAACGGGCTTCCTGGTCGATATTTGCCCAGCCCAGCCGGACAAATCGCATTCCCCGAGCGTCTCCCTCGAATGCGGGACGGTCCCCCGATGGCGAACGCGTCGGACGGTCGACCGCCTGGCCGAGATCGCTCGACAGCAATGCATAGAGGCGCCCTAGCCCCCCGATCTGGCCCAGCCGTTCTTCCACCGCAGCTTGCGTGTCCACGCTTGCCCTGAGGATTCCCACGCCCGCGGTCGACAGAAGCGCGAAGATGACGAGCGCGACGAGCATCTCGACCAGAGTGAAGCCGCTGGTGGATGGTTGAGCCGGCATCATTGCACCCGCTTCACGATGGTGGTCGCAGCGCGCGCTCCCGATGCGGGCTCGAACACGATTATGTCGATCCGGACGAGCCGCTGATCATCGGTTGGAGTGACGATACGCCGGACGCCAAACCTTCGGCCTCCGTTGGCGACCGCGGAATTTGTCGAGCCACGAACGATCGAGCCGCGATCGGTCGCAGCAAGCGCCGCCTCATTGCGCGCCACAAGCGTCGCCATCGCGCGCGAATCGAGGTCGGCCGTAGTGGTAATGGCGAACGTATCGAGGCGCATCAAAGCGAGCGCCGCGATCGCGAACACCGACAGCGCGACCAACAATTCGATGAGCGTGAAGCCGGTTGCCGGGGGCGCACCCTTCATTGGGTTCTACTCCACCGACACGTCGCCATTCGCATCCACCCGGACACGCGCGGCCTGCCCTCCCCGCGAGACTCGGACCTCGAACGGCTGGTCCGCCATGCCTAAGCTGTCGAATCGAACCCTGGCCCGTCCGCCGGGCGGCGCGGCGGCTGCAACGTCGGTTCCCTTGGCCCAGTTTTCGGTATCGAACGGCTTGTCCGACATCGCCTCCCAATGACCATCCCGGAAGCGATCGAAGCCATAGCCCGACGGACTGGTCCACGCGCTGATTGGCTGCCCCGTAAGGATTGCCTGGTCGCGGGCCGCAGCAAGTCTTCCGGCGAAGCGCGCCGCGCTCTCGCCGGGTCCGCCGCCGGGCGGGCCGACAGTGAAGATGACCGCTCCGGACAGCAGGCCAATGACCGCAATCACGATCATCAGCTCGACAAGGGTGAAGCCATTACGCGACATCGGCGGGCCTCAGCCCTCTCCGCCATAAATATCGGCATTCTCGCCTTCACCGCCCGGAGCCCCGTCGGCGCCAAGCGAATATATCTCGAACGGACCGCTTCGTCCGGGCACGGCCAGCTGGTACGGGCGGCCCCACGGGTCCTTCGGCAGGCTCTTGATGTAGCCGCCCCGGCGATAGCGACCGCCCTGCGAACCGGCAGGAGGGTTGACCAGCACGTTGAGGTCGCCGCTCGTCGGATAGGAAAGGTTGTCTAGCCGGTACATCTCGAGCGCCTGTTCGAGGGTCGCGATATCCGCGCGAGCCTTGGTCGCCATTGCCTTGTCCTGGCTCGGCAGCACGTTGATCATCACGACTGTCGCCAAAAGACCGATGATCACAATGACGACCATCAGCTCGACGAGAGTGAACCCGTCTTCTGAAATGCCGGGGGCACGCTTTGGCACCGGCCGCGGCGGACGGCTCATGTCGAGGAACAGGTTGAGTAGAAGGCGCGCAATCACATTAGCCTCCGACAAGGTTTTCGAGTTGAAGAATCGGCAGCAGGATCGACAGCACGATGACCGCGACGATCGCGCCCATGACGACGATGATCGCGGGCTCCAGCATCGACAGCGCGGTGGCGGTGAAATTGTCGAATTCGCGCTCGAGATACTCGGCGGCCTGCGCGAGCATTACATCGAGACGGCCCACGCTCTCGCCGCTGGCGGCGAGATAGACCAGGAGCGGCGGGAATACGCCTGCCCGACCAAGCGCGCCGGAAAGACTGCCGCCACCCCGGATTGCGCTAACCAGTTCTGCGGTCGCCTTGCGCAGCGCCCGGTTCTGAACCGTGCCGGCGGTCAGCTTCAGGCCTTCGACAAGCGGTAGCCGGCTTTCGATCATCGTCGCCAGCGTGCGCGCCATGCGGGCCCCGTGCAGATCGCGGATGATTCGCCCGATCAGCGGCAGGCGGAGAAGCATCCGGTCGAAGGAGAGGCGTACGCGCTCGTTGCGAAGCGCGCGCGCCCCGCCGAGCGCGGCGGCTGCAAGCACGGCCAGCAATGCCCACCAATAGCCTGCAAGGAAGCTGCTGATCGCGATGACGACCCGGGTGAGCAGGGGAAGCTGCTGGCCGACGTCGTTGAACTGTTCGACGACCTGGGGAACGACCCCGATCATGAGGGCTGCGACGACACCGACCGCGACCAGCGTCAAAACCACCGGATAGGCAAGCGCCGACACGATCTTGCCGCGCATCTCCGCCTGCCGCTCGAGCAATCGCGAAAGCCGGTCGAGGAGGTCGGGCAGTGAGCCAGAGCTTTCGCCGGCCGCCACCATCGCCCGGTAGAGCGGAGGAAAACTCCTGGGTTCACGACCGAGAGCATCGGCGAGCCGACGCCCTTCCACGACACCATCGGCGACGCGCGAAACGATCGCCCGGACATGCTCCTGCTCGCTCTGGCGGGCGATGGTCCGAAGCGATTCCTCGAGCGGACTCACCTGGTTCAAGGTCGACAGCTGACGCGTGAAGAGCGTTAGCTGTTTGGCCGAAAGCCTGTCACGGCGGCCCAGGCGAAGTCCGCTGGCCGCACTCTCTGTCGAGCCGGGCCCGGCCTTGGGCTTCACTTTGACGACGTAGAGCTTGCGCGCTTCGAGGCCCGCGCGGGCGTCGGCATCGTTCGCCGCCTTGACGGTCCCGCGCCTTTCCTTGCCGCGTGGATCGACGGCTATGTAGGCAAATTCAGGCATTGGCCGAAGTGTCCTCGCCGCGCGAGACACGGATGGCTTCCTCAGGCGTGGTCTCGCCGGCCGCAACCAAGGCACGCACCGCCGTCGACAGGTTCGGCGCTGAAGCGAAGGCGTGCCGGGCAATGGCGGCTTCGTCCGCGCCTTCGTTGATCATACGCCTTATGGTCTGGTCGATGCGAACGGCCTCGAACACGCCGGTGCGGCCCCGGAACCCCGTTTGCGCGCAGCGGTCGCATCCCACCGCGCGATAGACGCTTGCGCCCACTTCGAAGCCAAGCAAGGCCGCCAGGCCCGTTTCAGCGGGCACCGCTTGCCGGCAGGCGCTGCAAAGTCGCCGGACAAGCCGCTGCGCAACGACCGCGCGCAGGCTCGATGCGAGCAGAAATGGCTCCACCTTCATGTCACGCAACCGGGTGATTGCGCCAAGGGCGTCGTTGGTGTGGACGGTCGAGAGCACGAGATGCCCGGTCAGCGACGCCTGGACCGCGATGTCGGCTGTCTCTCGGTCGCGGATTTCGCCGACCATGACCACGTCGGGGTCCTGGCGCAGGATTGCCCTGAGGCCGGCGGCGAAGCTCATGCCTACCTTCGGGTTCACCTGCGTCTGGCCAATTCCGTCGATCGCATATTCGACCGGGTCCTCGACGGTGAGGATATTGCGGCTCCCGTCATTGAGCTGCTGGAGGCAGGCGTAGAGCGTCGTCGTCTTTCCCGAGCCGGTCGGGCCGGTGACGAGAACGATCCCGTTCGGCTCTTCGAGCGCTCCGCGAAGGATGGTGTCGGCCGCGCCCGATACTCCGAGGTCGTCGAGCGTGAGGCCGGCAGAATCCTTATCGAGGATTCGAAGCACGACCCGCTCGCCGGCGCGGCTCGGAAGCGTCGAAACGCGCACGTCCAGGACCTTCCCGCCAAGCGTTAGCCCGATCCGGCCGTCCTGCGGGACCCGCCGCTCGGCGATATCGAGTCGAGCCATGACCTTGATCCGGCTGACGACAACGGGCGCCACGTGCGGCGGCATGCGCAGGCTTTCCCGGAGCACCCCGTCAACGCGCATGCGCACCACGAGCCCATTCTCGTACGGCTCCACGTGGATGTCGCTGACTCCACGGCGAACGGCCTCGGCGATGATCCCGTTGATGAGACGGATTGCGGGCGCATCGTCGGCGCTGTCGAGCAGATCTTCGGCCGTCGGCAAGCCCGTGGCCAGCGCGTCAAGCTCGTCACCGCTGTCGATCGCGCCGACCAGTCCTGCAGCGCTCTGGTTGACCGCGTATCGAGAGTGAAGATAGCGATCGAAATCCGCCAGGGCCGCGGCTTGCACCTCGAACCTCAGGCCCAGGTGTCTGCGCACTTCGATCAGCACCCTGGGGTCGGCGCCCTCGCGGAGCGCGACGATAACTTTGTCGTCCTCGGTGGGCACGATGACGACGCCATTGGCCTTCGCGAAAGCATAGGGGATGTCGAGGACGGCGGAGACGACGAAGCGCTCGACCTCGACGGCCGGTGGCATCTCGGCAGCGACCGCATGTGCTTCTTCGCCCAGAACCGACTTCTCGACCACCATGACGCCGGTCATTGCTGGGGTTCCTGGGGGGCAGCCGGTGGAGCAGCCGGCGGCTGGTTCACGGTGTCGTTCGGGCCTGGTACAAGCACCGTCGGCGGAACCGTTGCCATGTAATCCCGCACGAGGCTGTCAAGCGACGGTTCGACATTCGGATTGGCGCGCCACTGCTCGTTGCGGATGTAGCCGTAGCGCTGTGCGCTCAGTCGGCGCGCGTCCTCGCGTGTCCGAACGATTGTCGGGCGGATAAAGACCATCAAATTGGTCTTCGCCTTGCTGCGCGAGCGCGACTTGAACAGCTCGCCGAGAAGCGGGATGTCGCCGAGCAGCGGTATCTTCTCGAGCGTCTTGCGCTCGTTCTCGTCGAGCAAGCCGCCGATCGCCAGTATCTCTCCATCATCGACGGTCAGCACGGTCTTGAACTCGCGCTTGTTGATGATGAGGTCGCTCGAGCGCACCGCGACCGGCCCCGCGACGCTCGATACTTCCTGACGAATGAACAGCTTGATCGAGCCGGACGAGTTCACCTGCGGCTTTACGTCCAGCTGAATGCCTACGTTCTGCCGCTGGACGGTGCGGAAGACATTGTCGAAATTGTTCGACAGCGCCTCGCCCGTGGTGACCGGCACCTCCTGTCCGACGAGAAGCTTCGCTTCCTGGTTGTCGAGCGTCATGATCGAGGGCGTCGACAGGATGTTCGAATCATTGTCACGCTGGACCGCGTTAATGATCGAGCCGAACCACACGTTCTTCGAGATTTCCCACAGGCCGCCGCCAAAGCCGCCGGTCGCCGTGAGCACCGACGCCACGGCGGCGTCGGTGACGGCCTGTCCGAGGAGCGGGTTGCGCGTAGTCGTTGTCACGCCCTCGTCGGTCGTCGTTGTCGTCGTCCCCAGCGCTTCGCTCGCAACTGCGGCCCCGACCGTCAGGATGTTAGGCTGCGCATTCGACCAATTGGTTGCAGCGAACGGTGCATTCTTCCCGGCAAGCAGGAATTGCACCCCGAGCTCCCGCGCGGCGCCGTTGCCGATTTCGACGATGATCGCTTCAACCAGTACCTGCTCGCGCCGGGTATCGAGCTGCCGGATGACCTCGCCGAGCTGGCGCTGCGCGTCGGGGTTGGCGGCTATGATGACGGCATTCGTGCCGGGATAGCGCGTGACCACTGCCGGGCCCCAGCGCACGATTCCGGTTCCCACCGAAGCCTGCTGAACTGGCGGCCGCGCCTGCCCCTCAGCTGGCCCAGCGCCTGTTCCTTCGCCTTGCTGAGTCCTGATGAACGCCGGCGCCGCGGCGGGCTGGGTGACGGGTTGCCCGACCAGCTGCTGGAGAACTGGAAGGAGCTGCTCGGCATCAGCGTGCTCGAGCCAATAGACGCGAATCTCGGTGCCTCCAGCGGCGCGTTCGTCGAGTTCCCGAGCAAGCGCTGCCAGGCGCGCGACCGTCGATGGCTCGCCCCGGATCGCGACCGCGTTCGAAGAATCGATCGACGAGATCGCGACCTGCGCCACCCCTCCACCGCCGCTCGGGATCAGGCCCTGAAGCGAAGTCGCGATCTCGCGCGGGCCCATGTTGCGCAGGTAGACGATCTCCGTCCGGGACTGGTCCTGCGCGTTATCGATCTGCCTCAACAGGCTTCGAATCCGCGCGATATTGTCGGCGAAATCGGCAATGACGAGGCTGTTGGCATTCTTATTCGCGGTTACCGACCCCTGCGGGCTAACGAGCGGCCGGATCGTTTCCAAGGCGCCTGTTGCATCGACCGAGCGCAGGCGGACGATCTCGGTCACGAACTCACTTCCGGCGCGGCTCCGGCTCGTTGTCCGGATCGGCTGGGTCGCCGCCCCTTCGATCGGCTGGATTCGGTAACCTCCGCGGATCGGGATCGCGACGAGGCCATTGGCCCGCAGTGTAGACAGGAAAACTTCAAAATATTCCGAACGGCTCAGCGGCCTTTGCGTGACGACCGAGACCTTCTGGTTGACGCGGCTGTCGACGACCAGGGTGAGGCCGGTGACCCGCGCGGCATCCTCGACAAATGCGCGCACGTCCACATTGCGCATGTTGATTGTATATTGCGCCGCTAGCGGGTTCGCGATCGCCAGCAACAGGGCTGCAATGAATAGTCTGTGCTTCATCAATTACTCGGCAGGTTGAGGGCTATCGGGACCTTTGCGGCCCCGCGTTCCACAGTGAGGAGCAACCGCGCGCCCGGTGCGATGCTCGATTGCAGCTGCTGCACGTCGATCATCGACGTGATCTGCGCGCCATTGACTGCGACGATAACGTCGCCCTCACGAAAACCCGCCGCTGCGAAAAGACGCTGGTCGGCCCCCGGGCTGACGAGGGCTCCGGTCACTCGCTCGCCCTGCTTCCGGGGCTTGAGCTGGAAGGCGTTGCCTACTGCCGACGCCGCGGCCGCGCCGGCCGCTCCGTGCCCAGCCGACGCGGCGCCTTCCGTCTGAGGCATGTAGATAGTCTGGGTCGCGCCACCGCGCTTGAGTACGACGTGGTCGAAAAAGACGTCCGCCAGCTTCACCCCAGGGGCAACCTCCTCGCCGACGAGGTAGCTCTTCTGCTCACCGTCAGCGGATCCGAGTATGGCGGAGCCCGGCAAACTGCCTTCGCCCGCGCGGGTCCCCAACAGTTGCAGGTCAATGGCTGGCGCCGAGGTGGCCTGCTGCATTGCTCCGGGCCGGAAAAACGGATCGACCGACGCCACGATTGCTGCCTGCGCCTCGGGGGAGAGCAGGCGCGGCGGCGCCGGCCGCCACTCTCCGAACGGACCGACAGGAACGACGACCACCCAGAACAGCCGCGCAGCCTGAATCGCGACCAGCGCAAGCAGGACCGCCTTCAGCCAGAAATAGATGTCGTTCGGCAGCCAGCGGCCGAACGCGGCCAGGCGTCTTACCGTCAATGTCCTGATCACGTGCGATTCGCCCTTCACGCACGGAGTGGACGTTCAGAGTGACACCAGAATGACGACATTCTGACATTTCGGTTACTGCGCGGCTTTTCCGCGCCGGCCGACCTCCGCTAAAAGTGCACGGTCGCGGACAATGCGAATGTGCGGCCGATCTTGTACTTGTTGATGATCAGCTCGCTGTCGTTGAGCCGCTGGCGCTCGACATAGCCGGTTCCAAGCAGATTGCGGGCCTCCGCCTTGATCTCCACCTCGCGCCCGACATAGGGAAGCGTGATCCCCTCGCGAAGCACCACGTCGAGCTGCACGCCCGGCTTTTCGATGAAGTCGGGCGTCAGGTTCGGACCGCGCGCCGTTGCCCGCGGGCTGGCGTAGCTGAGCAGGATGGTCTGCTGAGACAAGCGGCCGGGATGCTCGAGGCTCAGCTGCGCGTTCACCAGGTGCTTCGATTGACCGGTCAGGCGAAGCTTGTTGCGGGTGTCGAAGACCAGCGTCGCGTCGATTGGGTTCGGCTGGCTTGTGAAGGTGATCGTCGTATCGCCCTCCTTCACCTTTATTTCGGAATCGGTGAAGGTGTAGTTGCCGATCGTCACCAGCCGCCGGCCGGCAAACGCCCCGCCTAGCGGCCAGTATTTTCGCCCTTCAAACTCGAACCCATAGAGGGTCGCCTTGGGCGCGTTGGCGAACGAGGTTATCAGGGAGCTGCCAAGGTTGACCGCGACGGCTTCGATCGGCTTGTCGATGTCCTTGTAGAAGCCCGCGACGGACAGGATCTGGTCGCGACCGAAATACCATTCGTAGCGCGCGTCAAGGTTCAGGATTTCGCTGTCGACGAGAAACTGGTTGCCGAAAAACGTGCGCTGGGATTCGGTATCGCGATAGGGCTGTGGCGCGAGTTCGCGGAACTGCGGCCGGGCAATGGTCTTCGAGGCTGCTAGGCGCAGCTGCATGTCGTCGGCGAAATTCCAGGTGATGGTACCGGCCGGCAACCAATAGGATTTGTTCAGCTGGGTCGCCAGTGCCGGCTCTTCTCCGAACAGGGTGAGCGGAGTGACGAACTGCTCGCCCTTTTCGTAGCGAACGCCCAGATTGACCGTGACTGTCGGCGTAGCCGTGACTTCGGCCATTACATAGCCGGCATTGACCTTTAGTCCAGCGTCATAGGCCGCCGAGCCGAGGCCGCCCGTCGTTTCCCGCAAAAGCACGCTCCACAGGTAAACGTTGGCGTCGCTGAGCAGGTAATCGATCCGCTCTTGGGCGACGCTAATCGGAAGCGCGATTGTCGGGAACCACTCGAAATCCCGACGGATCGCGTTTCGGGTGTTGTCGGTATAGGCATAGCCGGCCGAAAGCGTCGTCGGGATCGAGATGTTGCGCAGCCGATACGCGACGTCGATCGCGCCATACCACAATTCGTCGTCCAGCTTGCTGAACGAGATTCCGGCGAATTGCCCCGGCGAGCGCAGGTCGTTCACATAGTCGCCGATTTCATCGTTGAAGACGTAGCTGTAGTTGCGTTCGTACGGCGCGTCGCGCTTCGTCTTTGCCCAGCTGCCGCGGAGGTCGAGCGAAAAGTCGCCGAACTTCATTTCGGCGACCGCCTGGTTGTCGAACAGCTCGCGTTCGTACCAACTCGTCAGGCCGTTATTGATCGTCGCGTCGGGACGATCGGTACTCGGGGAAACCGTATCGAAACTGTTGCCCGAAGAAATCCGAGCTTCCTTGAGCGTATCGCGGATATAAACAGTTGTAAGCCGCAGCTTGTGGCGGTCGAGGCCGAACGTCAGGCTCCCCATCCCGTTCGTCACCGCCCGGTTGATGGTGCTCAGAAAATCGAAGTCCGAAGAGGCAATAAGCTGCGAGTCCGGGGAATCCGGCGCGCCGGTGCGGGTTCCGGCCTGCTGGACACCGCCCCGCGTGCGCCAGCTGTTCGACAAGCCGCCAATGGCGATGATGCCGGCGTCTATCTGACCGAGGGAGAAGCGATGACCGACACCAAGGTCAAACGAGCCGTTGAGCGGAATTTCCCGGTTGCGCTGAATGAGCGCGGTCGGGGCATTGACCAGGCTCGCCGTGATCGCCTGGATTTGCTCTGTCGTGAAGTTGGCCCCCTCGACCACGCGATTGCCCGTGCGGATTGCGTCCGCGAGCGGTCCCGGCACCTCACGGGTCCCGTCATCGTAGCCGGCCCAGTCCCAATCGCCGCCGTCATACACGTAGCCAAGTTCGAGCGAGGTGACCGTGTCGCCGCCGACGCCAACTCCAACGTCGAGAAACGGCTCGTCGGGCGCGGATCGTGTCGTAATGTTGATGACGCCGCCGCCGAACTCGCCCGGATAGTTTGCCGAATAGCTTTTCTGGACCACGGTCGAGGCGATGATCGAGGTCGGGAAGAGGTCGAGCGGGACCACGCGCCGAAGCGGTTCTGGCGAGGGCAGCGGCGCGCCGTTGAGAAGCGCCAGCGAATAGCGCTCCCCGAGACCGCGCACATAGACGTACCGGCCGCCGACGACCGACAGGCCGGTCACGCGCTGAAGCGCCCCGGCGATGTCGCCTTCTCCGGTCCTGGCAATATCCTGAGCCGACAACACAGACACCACTTCTGGCGTCGCCCTGACGGGGTTGGGGATGTTCCGGCCGATAACCACGATGTCTCCGCCTTCGCCCGCAGTCGCTCCCGGCCCGGAGATTTCCACTTCTTCTTCCGGCGGCTGTTCGGCCGCTCCAGGCTGCACCGCCTCCAAGGTATCTTCCTGAGCGGCGGCATCCTCGGCCGGTTGGTCGCCGATCGTCGAAGCGGAGGGCGACGAGGGCGGGGTCGGCGCCGGCTGCGCCAAAGCGGGAGCGCCAACGAACGCGGCGGTTGCAAGCAGGCTTGCGGCGACTCTTGTGATTGTCATTGCGATCTTCCCCGCGAAGTAATCAGGCGGGAGCGGCGACCGTGGGCCGCCGCTCCCCAGTTCATTCTTGGTCTCGTCAACCTGCAGCCGGAATGGCGAGGCACGACATTTCGTTGGAGGCGAGACCGCAGGTCCAGCCGCGCCACCAATTGTCGTTCGCGTCACGGACAGCGCCGATGTAGGTCACAGGCGTGAAGAACGACGACAGCGTGGTGGGGTCCGTCGCGGGTACGGCATTCTCGTTCGCACCGTTGATGAAGAACGCGGTCAGCGTCGACGTTCCCGTGCTGTTGTTCGGACCGGCTTCGAAGATCGCCTGGATCTGCGCGGCAGTGACGTCGTCGTCCGAGACGAACGGTGTCGGACAGGCCAGGAACACCGACGCGAACTTCGGCGGGCCATCTTCGTCCGGGCCGCTGGTCTGAACCGTCGCCGCGGTGTCAATGTCGAGACACTCCTGCCCCGCTACCGTGCCGTTGTAGATGTCGGCGTCCATGCCACCGCGAAGGTGCATGTAATGGCCGGTGCCGGCACGCTGCACCATCGTGAAGTTGGAGATCATCCAGTCGGTGCGTGGGGTGGCGTCGACCGGCTTGTCGGTCGAGTCGCCTTCAACGACCTTGTCGCCGCCGTTCGCCCGCTGGAGGGCGATCACGAACTGGGTCGCGCCCTTGTAGCCCGAGTCGATATCCAGCGAGTCATCATCGTTGCCGGTCAGGACCAGATACTTGTGGTTGACCGTTCCGCCGAACCATTCGATGCCATCGTCGGAGCTGTTGTGCACCTGGACGTGGTCGACCACCGTTCCGGCGCCGACTCCGGCGAACGTGATTCCGTTCAGTTCGTTGTTGGTGTCGACCTTGAAGCCCGAGTAGCGGACCTGAAGGAACTGGAGCCGCCCGGAACTGTCGTTGGCGCTTGCGCCGCCGTAGATCGATCCCGAGGTTCCTTCGACAGGTGCCTGGCACTGGATAGTGCCGCCGGTCGCTCCCGGATCGGCGCAGTCGGCGATCGGTCCACGGCCGAGGACGACGAGGCCGCCCCACTGGCCGATGGAGTCGGCGTTCACATTGCCGACGACGTTGTCGCGGCTGGTCATCACCACCGGTTTCGATGCGTTGCCGTCGGCGATCAGCTGCGAGCCGCGATTGACGACCAGGAAGTCGGCACCCGAGGCGCCAAACAAGACGACCCCGGCGTCGAGCGTCAGGACCCCCGACTCGCCAGCGCTCGGGCTATTCGGATCGGGGCCGCGATCGTCGCCGACCTGGACCTTGCCCGAAAGCGCGTAGATGGTTCCGGCAAGGTTCTGGAGGCGCAGACTGCCGCGGATCGTGCCGGAGATCTGGCAGATTCGACGCACGTCGGTCGTGCTGCCGCCAACGCCAATCGTGCCAACGTCAGCCGTTCCGGTCGGACAGTTCGGGGCAGGGCCTGGAGTCGGTGTTGGGGTCGGCGTCGGCGTGGGTGTCGGCGTCGGGGTTGGAGTGGGCGTCGGAACGACTATTACGCCTTCGCCGGGCGATGCAACGTCATCGGCACCGGTGCACGCCGCAAGCGCTGCGCTCGCAACGCCAACCATCAACAACTTTCTTGTGAGCTTAATGGTGATCATGGAATCCACTCCGATCTCGAGCCGTTGTCAGGAAGAAGGCGACCCGGATCGCGAGCTCGCCCCCTGCTCGACTCACCGATTAGCCACGCACTGTGACAGGCCGATGTTTAGCCCATGACACTTTGGTGAATTGCCGCTCGGCCGATTAGTTGGCGGTCTGGCGCGCTCGTTGCGGGTTGAAGGCATAGCCCCCGCCACGCACGGTCTCGATTATTTCGGGCGCACCCTTTGCGGCGGTCAGTGCGCGCCGAAGCCGGACTATGCAGGCTCTGACCATGCGCTCGTCACCGTGCGGATTGCCCCACACTTCTTCGAGCAATCGTTGGTAGGAGAAGACCATTCCCGGGTTGGATATTAGGTGAGCAAGCAGCTTGAGCTGCATCGCCGTGAGCTTTGCGGTATGGCCTGAGTAGCTCACCGTGTACCGATCCGGATCGACCACGACATCTCCACACCTGAGCACACGCGGAAGATCGCGGAGGGGAGCTCGCACGAGTTCCCTTGCCCGCTCGACAAGCTCGTGGTTCTCAGCCGACATCACCCAGCAATCGTCAGCTCCCGCCTCATACAGGCGAAGACGCTCCTGGGGCCTGCCGGGGTTCGTGATTGCGATCACACGCGCGCGGGCCAATGCTTCAACTGCCCTGAGGCTCACGCACAGTTGAACTGCGCGCGCCAGGTCGGAGCGCGCATCGACGAAAACCGCCGAAGGGCGGGACTCAAGCGCCGCCACCAGCGAGAAGCGGCCGAGGCCGCAGCGGTGTACCTGGATGCCCACTTCCTCAAGGGCCGATTCGATCGGATTGCATTGATCGTCGGTTGATATCATGAGCGCGCTAGCACCCATTATGCTGCCATTCTTCTGTCTTGGAGATCATGATTGGCATCCCGCCCCGGCAGACTTGTCGCCTGCAGGTCTTTGGCCGGTTAGCTTTGCAGGTGCGTGTCGCGAACGTGACGCTTCAATGACGAATGGCGCAGAGATCCTCGCTCGGATCAGGGTGCGGTAAACGTCGCACCTCGAAATTGGTGCATTCCGAATGTGGCAGGTTTGCTAGTTTCGGGCGTGATTGGGTTCGACCGCACCACAATGCGCCGCCGCGGCGCGGCAAGGGAACTTATGTGAAGGAAGGGTTCGAGTGCGCGCGCTGACGACCAGCCGCGAACCTGCTATCAGCGATACCGCCGGATCGCCCCGCTTCACGGGAGACGACGATGGTGGACTATCACATCACCTGCATCCGGCGCGATAGCAGCGACTTTGACCGGCGAATTGACGCCGTCGGGGTCAGCGGCCACCTCTATCCGATCGATCAGGTCATCAATTGGATCCGGACGGGCGCGCACCGATTCTGGATAATCGCACAGGGGAAGAGTGTCTGGGTTGTGGTCCGGCGACACCCGACCTCCGGGCGCGATTATCTCGCTACCAAGAACGACGGCTTTCCGCCCAACAACCTGCTCAGCTTGCCCGAGTGCTAGACGCCATTCGCTGTCAGTCGCGGTAGGTCCAGGCGTTGACCTGTGCGACGTCAGCGAAGATCGCTTGCGTCCCCTGCTCGGCCGGGTCGAGCGCCGCCGCCTTCGCCTCGGCCCAGTCGAGCCACTCGGCGAGGCTCCTGCCATCGATCGGGTCCGTCTCGGGCAGTTCGCTCTCGCGCAGCCTGGCAAGGAACGCACGCGCAAGCTCGACCCGTTTCCAGCCGTCGGCGATCTCGCAAAGGCGGCGGAAGCGGTTGTCGTCCTGCTGCCTGCGCTGGCGCTCGAGTTCAGCGATTCGATGGCGCTCGGCGGCAATCCGCGCCTCTTCCTCCCGCCTGCGGCTGCGCTCGGCAAGCACGGGACCAAGCACCAAAAAGATCGCGACGATCTCGGGCAGCATCGCCTCGATCGGCTTGCTCTCGCTCTCGCGCCACGTCTTTCGAAGGGGCTCGTCCAGCCGGGCGTGAATCTGAAGCTCCATCATCCCGGTCGGCTCGAGATCCTTCTTCACGCCCGAGCTGTTCGACGTCTCCCACCGTTTCTCGTCGTCGGTCAGCGGGCGCGTCACCTGGCGCAGTTTCTCGCGGCATGTGAAGGCGATTGCCTCGCCCTCAATCGTTGCGACAAGCTGCCGCCGATCATTCTCGCTGATGGTTGCGCCGTGCTTCACTAGGCTGCGGAACAGCGCGTGGAGAACACGGTGCCGCCGACGCTCGCCCGCTGTGAAATCCGGCACGGCGAAGCGGCTGCCCGGCCAGCGATCCCGATGAGTGCGCGCCTCCTGCTGGCGCTGGCGGTGGTCGGCAATCCACCCTGAAATCAGCGGGTGCGGCCGGGCGAGACGCTCGGGGACGCTGATCTCCCCCAAGCTCGCCGCCCGCTCGCGAACGGCATCGCGCAATCCTCCCTCCTGGTCGGGCGTCGGCGCGATCGTGACCTGCTTGGGAACGCCGGGACGCCACTCGGGCAGCGGCTTCACCTTCACTGTCTTTCGAGCCGTCTTCTTCGCCCACCAGCCGACCGGCGGCGTCGGCACGTCGAGCTTACGGCAGATCTTCTTGAGGCCAACGTCGCTGATCCCGAACCGCTCGGCGAGCCGGCGCATCGGCGTCTCCCAAACAAGGTCGTGAAGCTCCTCGTGCGTGAGCGACTGCGGCGTCTCGGCCATGCTCAGGCAAGACTGGTACGAAGCTGCGAACAGAGTCGGTCCAGCAGCTCCAGCTGCTGCGGATCGGGCTCGATCCCGGCCATACGCCAGCGCCTGTGCTCGAGGAACAGCGACGCCCACAGCTCGGCAGGTCCGCCCGGCCAATTGCCGGTCGTCGTTGCGATCCCGAGGCGCACCTCGGCAAAGCGGAACGGATCGCCCCAACCTGCCTGCTTCACCAGCTCATAGCCCTCGATCAGATGCGCCAGTTCGACCGAGCTCTCCCACGCCAGGTCCTCGGGGATTGCGGTGAAGTCGCCGGCTCTGACCGGCTCCAGGCCCTCAGGACTCGCGGCTGCTCGTCGAGCGTGCAGATGCTCCCGGAGAAGCGCGATCTGCGCTTCTCTTGTCGCGGCGCCGCTGCCCTGGACAAGGCCAAAGAGCCGGTCGCCAAGCTCCCCGATGGTATCGAGACGAAGGAATTGGCTGCGCGGGATCAGCCGCACCGACGAACGCTGAGCCTTCACGCCTTCCGAATCGCCCTTCGTATGACGGCCCAGCCGCTCGCCCAGTGGCGGCAGCGGCTCGCCCGGGGCCGCTCCGAACCACAGGAAAGGACCGAGCTCCAGCGTCAGCGGATCGTAGAGCATCCAGATGACGCAGCCCGACGGACGGCGAGCCAGGGAGATCGAGACTCCCACGTCGCGGCGCTTTCCCTCGCGCACCATCGCCTTGAGCTGGATGTGGCGGATCACGCCTTGGCACTCGAGGACGATATCATGGCCGAACGCATCAACCTCGGAGTGAAGCACGTCGAACTCGCGCGTTCCGCGGCACCACAGGTGGGTCGCCAGTGCCGCAATGAACCGGTGCTCGAGCAATTTCTCGAGGGTCGAGGAGGCAAGCCAGGGGGCTTCGGAGTGAGCGTTCATCTCCGCCCAGTTGCTTGGCGCGCCGCACAAGTCGAGCAAATTGTGACTCATCGTCCGTGGACCGATCGGCAGCGGCTCTGGCCTGCTCGGCGGCATGGACGTGCGCAAACGCTTCGGCGCCAATGTGCGGCGGCTGCGCAAGCGGCGGGGGCTGTCGCAGGAGGCGTTCGCGCTCGAGGCGGGAATAGACCGTACCTATGTTTCGGGGGTCGAGCGGGGCGCCCGCAATCCCAGCCTTACCGTCGCGCAGAAGTTGGCCGAGGGACTTGGCGTGCCGCTGAGCCTGCTGTTCACTGATGAGCCTGAGCTGCCCGACGGCTGAATCGTCACTGGACTTCGTCGCGCCGGCAAGCCTGTGTGCGTGCCCATGAGCAAGCCCGGTCTTGGCAGTGATCTGGTGGATCCGGCGGTGAAGCTGCTTTCGACGGCGATCGGCATCATCTTCGAGGACCACGCTGACGAGGCGCTGACCGGCAGTGCGCCTGAGCGGTTTGCGGCGCTGAGGTCCGCGGGCGAGGACGTTGCGACGCTCTCGCGCGCAGCAGAGGTCCTGCTCAACCGCCGGTGATTGACTGCACGAAAACGTTGGTCGACGCGGCGGTCAGTCTTGTGTCTCTGGAGAGCCCCGATTCGCGAAGGATTTGAAATGGCCGAGGAAGGCACCCATGGGTTCGTGCACAGCGGCGAGTGGCTGCGGTACAAGGCAGAACACGGGCAGTCCGTGACCGCGGATGATGTGGTTCGGATCATCACTGAGAACCCCGAACTGATACCCGACGCGGTTCTGCGCAATTACATCGTGAAGGGTCTGCGAGGCGAGCTCAGAGGAATCGCCGGCCGGCCAGGCAGGACCACGACGCAGAAGCTGAAACTGCATCTGGCTGCTCACCAGGTCGATGTGCTGACGCGCTGGTACAAGCGGGCGAAGAACCGCGGCTATGACTATGCGCGCGAGCACAAGCGCGAAGGGCTTAGCCTTTCGCAATACATTCATGAGAGAGTTGCCCGAAGGCTCAAGCTGGGAGCTGGGCCATCGCTCGCAAACGCGATCTCGTCACTTAAAGATGGGCTGTATTGAAGTGACTGAAGCGTCACCTGCGCCCTGACATGTGCGTGCCTCCTGCAACCATGGAGGTAACGCATGAAACAGAAGCCACCTCTCCCGCCCCGGGAGGGGCTGGAGCGGATCAAGGTCAATGATCTGAAGCCGCACGAGCGCAACGCGCGCACTCACTCGAAGAAGCAGATCCGGCAGATCGCCGACAGTATCGAGCGGTTCGGGTTCACCAACCCAGTCCTGGCGGACGCCAGGAACCGGATCATCGCCGGCCACGGCCGGATCGAGGCAGCGAAGCTGCTGAAGATGGCCGATGTGCCGGTGATCCGGATCGAGCGCTTCACCGAGGCCGAACGGCGGGCCTACATCATCGCGGACAACCGGCTTGCAGAGCTTGCCGGCTGGGACGACGAGCTGCTCGCTCTCGAGCTCGGGGAGATACTCAAGCTCGAGCCGGAGTTCGACACAAAGCTGATCGGGTTCGATACGGCCGAAGTCGAGAAGCTGCTGAACGCGCTCGACGGCACCGACGTTGTCGATGCCGAGGTCGAGATCGACGAAACCGGCCCGCCGGTGAGCCGCATCGGAGACCTGTGGCAGCTCGGGCGCCATCGCCTCATCTGCGGCGATGCGCTCGATGCGAGGGTGTACCAGAGGCTGCTCGACGGAAAGCGGGCGCAGATGGTGTTCACCGATCCGCCCTACAACGTGCCGATCGACGGCAATGTCTGCGGGCTGGGAAAGGTGAAGCACGAGGAGTTCGTGATGGCCTCGGGCGAGATGTCGGAGGCCGAGTTCACCGAGTTCCTCACAGGCTCGATGCGCAACCTCGCGGATTTCAGCGAGGACGGGTCGATCCACTTCATCTGCATGGACTGGCGGCATCTCCAGGAAATGCTCGCGGCCGGCCGAACAGCCTACGAGGAGCTCAAGAACCTCATAGTCTGGAACAAGGACAACGGGGGCATGGGCGCCTTCTACCGCTCCAAGCACGAGCTGATCTTTGCGTTCAAGAAGGGCACGGCTCCGCACATCAACAACTTCGGGCTCGGCCAGCATGGCCGCTACCGGACCAACGTGTGGGACTATGCCGGAGTGAACTCGCTCAAGGCCGAACGCGACGAGGAGCTGGCGATGCACCCGACGGTCAAACCCGTCGCGATGGTTGCCGATGCGATCCGCGACTGCTCGAAGCGCAAGGGGATCATCCTCGATGCGTTCTGCGGATCGGGAACGACGATCATCGCTGCGGAGCAGACCGGGCGGATCGGCTGCGGAATCGAGCTCGACCCGCGCTATGTCGATGTCGCGATCAGGCGATGGCAGAAGCTGACCGACGGCCAAGCCCTGCTCGCTGGCTCTGACCTGAAGTTCGACGACGCGCACGAGCGCGACCACGGGCTCAACAAGGCTGCCTGACTAGGAACTGCGGCGTTCACGTCTTTTCGCGAGCGCCGCAGTTTCCTCATACAAATCGATCCTGATTTTCCGTGAGGGATTTTCGCTGTTCCAAGGCGCAATCGGATCGCTCCGCAACAGAGGAGCACGTGCATGAGCGACTATGAAGTCGGCTACAAGAAGCCGCCGAAGAAACACCGGTTCAAGAAAGGACAGTCGGGAAATCCGAATGGCCGGCCAAGAAAAACGCCGCCCCAGCCGCGGGACGACAGCCCGGCTGCCGTTCTCAAGAGAGCTGACGAGCGGACGATTCCCGTGAACGGATCCGAATATACTCCGTTCGCCCTTGAGGTGATGGCGCTGCAGGCGAAGGCGGCAAAGGGCGACGTCGCAGCCAGTCGTCAGCTTACGCGCATCCGCAAGGAGCTGGGTCTGCTCACAAGTGCGCCGATACAGGTCGGCGGGGTTCTCGTCGTTCCCGGGCCGATGGACGAGGCAGATTTCGAGAAGCTCGCTTTCAAACAACAGGCGCCGTTCCGGGAACGGACAACTGATTACGACGAAAAAGGCAAAAAAGAGCCGGACGACGATCTCGGATAAAGCGCCTTCCCACGCTGTTGACGACAAAGTCCGGTACGCGTCTCGCACGCTTGGCGCGTACCGAATTTCCACTCGACTTCGGCCGGACGCCAAGCATTGCTGATCCCGTGAATCGCAGCCGCCGATAGGCGGCTGCCGCCCCGACCGGCCGCCGGCGGGGCTGTGGGTGGTGGGACGGCAATCACGCCGGTCCCGACCGAGGACCACGCACATGAAAAAGGCCAATCCGAAAAAGAACGCCGCCGAAGCAGCGACCTCAAAGCCCCTTATGACGAAAATGCAGCGCGTCGTTGCCCTGCTCCAGCGCGAAGGCGGCGCGACAGTCGACGAGCTCGTGAACGCCACTGGCTGGCAGCCGCATTCCGCACGTGCCGCGCTTACAGGGCTGCGCAAGAAGGGCTTCACGCTTGACCGCGTCCGCGCCGATGGCGTGACGCGCTACGTCGTCACTGCAGAACCAGCGGCGTGAAGAAGGTCGAACGGATTGCGCAGGACGTCCGGGCGCTCGAGCGCCTGGACCTCCACGGCCTAAGGGAAGAATGGCGCCGTCGTTACGGCGGGCCCCCGAAGATGCGTTCCACTGAGCTGCTGGCGCGGCTGCTCGCCTGGCGCATCCAGGCGGATGCGTTCGGCGGACTCGATGCGACCACGATACGCCTGCTGAAGGCGGACTCACTGCCGCCGCCGAGACCTGTTCTGGAGCCGGGGATGCGGCTCGCCCGCGAATGGCAGGGGCGCCGGTATGAAGTTGACGTGCTGGACAAGGGATTTCGCTACGACGGTGCCAACTACCGGAGCCTGTCGGAAGTCGCGCGGGCGATCACCGGCACACGCTGGAACGGACTGCGATTCTTCGGACTCCGGAAGCCGTCAAAATGAGTAAGGCCACGAAGCGGGTCCGCTGCGCGATCTATACCCGCAAGTCCACCGAGGAAGGCCTCGATCAGGAATTCAACAGCCTCGATGCGCAGCGCGAGGCGTGCGAAGCATACATCCGCTCGCAGGCCGGTGAAGGCTGGCGCGCCCTTTCCCACCATTACGACGACGGCGGTTATTCGGGCGGCAATCTCGACCGGCCGGCCATGCAGCAGCTGCTTGCCGACGTCGATATGGGGAAGATCGATGTCATTGTCGTCTACAAGGTCGACAGGCTGACCCGGTCGCTCATCGACTTCGCAAGGGTGGTCGAGCGCCTGGACGTCCGCGGCATCTCGTTCGTCAGCGTCACGCAGGCGTTCAACACGACCACGAGCATGGGGCGCCTGACGCTCAACGTGCTGCTGTCGTTCGCGCAGTTCGAGCGCGAGGTCACCGGCGAGCGCATCCGCGACAAGATCGCCGCGTCCAAGGCCAAGGGCATGTGGATGGGCGGCAACGTGCCGCTCGGCTACGACCTTCAGGACAGGCGCCTTGTCGTGAACCTCGCCGAAGCGGAACAGGTCCGGCACATCTTCAGCCGCTATATCGAGCTCAGGTCAGGCGTCAGCTTAGTCAGGGAGCTGCGGCGTGAAGGCATCGTCTCAAAGCACTGGATCTCGCGTTCCGGCCAGACGCGCGGCGGTCTGCCGCTGAGCTGCGGCGCGCTCTACTACCTGCTTCAGAACCGGCTCTATCTCGGCGAAATCGTTCACCGAGGCGTGCGACACAAGGGCCAGCACGATGCGATCGTCAGTGAAGATCTGTTTGCCGCCGTACAACAGGCCCTCGCCGAGAATCGGTGCCAGCGGCGCAAAAGACCGACACGCGCCGCGAGATGCCTTCTGGCGGGTCTGGTTTACGATGCAGACGGGCAGCAACTGACCACGAGCTTCAGCTACGGCCGCGGCGGAAAGCTGTACCGCTACTATGTCTCGGGCTCACTTGATCCCGATCGCGAGACTGGGATGAAGAAGCCCACGCGGGTGCCTGCCGCGCCCCTTGAAAGGCTGGTCGCTTCCTCGGTTCGAAAGCTCGTTGGCTCGGGGATGCTCTGGCATGAAGTTCTGACCCGCCTTATCCGCGTTGAGCTACGGCGACGAACGATTCAGCTTGTGCTGAAGTCCGATAGCTTCCTGGAACCAGGTGAATCGTTTCAGAGCTTTGCCCGGCTAAACGAGCAGCGCGTGTCTCCGGATCGACTGATCGGTGACAGCGACAATGTCTTTCGCCTTGTGATTGAGCGCACGTCTTGCTTCCGCGGAGGCAAACGGGATTGCGCAGGCGGTCTGGCACGAAGCACCACCGCTGAGCTGGCGGACCAACTAAGATCGTCACATGAGCTGTTGAAGACGCATTCAATGTCTCCGTTTAATCCTGACGTTCACGCGTTTGCGACCGCACCAGCGTATCAGCGACAACGACGCCTGATGTCGCTAGGCTTGATCGCCCCAGCGCTGCAGAAGTCGATCTTGCAGAACCGCGTGGCTAGACTACCTGCCGATTTCGCGAACCTTCCCCTCGCATGGGCGGATCAACTTCATGCACTGAGGTGCAATGGCGACCCGTGACAAAAGCGTGAAAATGTCATGAGTTTCCGAGGCGCTAATTCGCTCCAGTTTGTCTTCCTTTACCCGAGCGACTGGAAGGTCTGCACTGCCAGTTGCCGCGCGCGCAGGACTCCTGCCGAGCCGTCTCAGTCGTCACTCGGCAACAGCTCGTCCGGCGCATCGGCGACGGTCGAATTTTGAGTTGGCTCCCCCTCGCCGTCAAGCTCGGCTTCGGCCGACATGTCCGAAATGGCTATGCCATTTGCATCATCCACCACCTCGATCGGGCGGGGCGGCGTCTGTAGCTCGCTTATTTTTGCTAAGGCAGCAGTTTGGATTGCCTCTAAGTGCGTCGGGAAGCTTTCCGAAGCTGCACCAGACTTCTGCGCCGCAGCAGCAAAGCGTTGCTCGGCAGCAGCCTGGTTGAAATAGGCTCCTTCAGGGCCAATCAATCCCTCTTCCGTGGCCGCCAACCCAATCAGTGTGTCGAAAGCGGTGCACTGGTCTAGTTTGGACCAACTGAACTGTCGTTCGATCGAACCGAAGCAGTTCTGACTGTAGATCATCGCGCCTGGGAAACCTTCAGAATCCAGCGCGAGCCGAACATGGGCGGCCGCGCGACTGACTGAAGGTGGATTGGGTGCCGGTGGCAACACCGGAAGCGAAGGCACGACCTCACCGCTGCCAGCAACGGCTGGTTCGGACGTGGACGTTTGGATTGAATCCGTTTCAGAGTCGCAAGTAGATGCCAGAAGCACGAGGCCGATTACGCCACCGATCGCCCAAAACAGAGCGGTGCTTACATTGCTCCCGGCCGGCGCCCCGTGTGGACGGTTCATTGCTCTCAACTCCCCCGTGAACCGAGCCTTCAGATGCTAAGCCCTTGCGCAACAAGAAAACAGCCTTGTTCGACAGCGGTGACCAACCTAATCTGCTTCTGGGGAGCAGGGGCGCTGAACGAGACGAACAACAGCGTTGTAGTAGACATCGGCGCGGATAGGCGCGGTCTGGCTCAGACCGCTGTTCGTTCTTTGCGTCTGTTCTATCCACAGCTCGAAGTGCGCTTGTGTCATGGCGAGGTTCACCTCCGCTCGCACTGCATGTCTAACGCCCACATTAGAGCGGCTTGGACCGCCGAGCTGCACGTAGCGCGGTTCGCGAAAGAGGATAAGCAGCAGCGAGAGCAGCTCTTTCGGGAGCTGTTCCAGTGACTCTGTTTTCGCTGCGACCACGCGCGATGCGCGATGGCAGCGTCCTTTGCACGAGCGATGCGGGGCGCTTCTTTGCAGCCCCAGCCGACTTCTTGGAACGCGTTGGCGTGGATGAGCTCACTGCCGAAGACAACGCCTTCCTGCAGCAGCAAGGCCTCATGTACGATGATGAGGCGGAGCTTGAGTACCACGCGCACCGATACGCGTTCGCGCAGCGGTTCGCGCAAGCTGCGGAGCTTGATTACCTCATCCTCGTTCCGACGCTCCGCTGCAATTTGAGCTGCAGCTATTGTCAGGTGTCGCGCGCCAACGTTGATCGGAGCGGATTCGATTGGACCGACGACACGCTCGAGGCGGTCTACGGCATCCTCGATGGTCTCACAGCCCCGTCCGTCAAGATTGAGTTCCAAGGAGGCGAGCCGACGCTTCGCCCCGATCTCATCCAAAAGGTGATCGAACGGTGCAGCGCCGTGCGCGACGCTGAATATGTAGTCTGCACGAACCTTAGCCGAATTGACGAAGAGGTCCTCAGCATCTTCGATCGGGAGGACGTCTATATTAGCACGTCGCTCGACGGTGATTTTGCAACCCACCAGCGCAATCGCACCCGCTCAGGTGAAGTCACGCGCGAGTTTCACGAAAACCTCGATTTCGTTGTCGAGCGTTACGGCTCGGCGAAAGTCTCGGCCCTGCCGACCATCGACCCCGCCAATCCGCCAAAACCGAAGGAGCTGATCAACAGCTTTATGAGCCGAGGCCTCAACAGCATCTATCTACGGCCGATTAACTACCAAGGATTCGCACGCAAACGGCACAAGGATGCTCGCGAGCAGGACGCAGATTGGCGGCGATATTATGAAGCTTTCATCCGCGAGCTCATAAGTCGAAATTGGACGGATCAAAGCCGTGTCGTCGATGAAACCTATTTCACGCTTTGTCTGAATCGCATCTTCCGTGCAGGATTCGATCGACACGTTGACCTGCGGAACCCCAATCCAGTCGGCGTCGATTATGTCGTAATCGACTATGATGGGAAGGTGTATCCCACCGACGAGGCGAGGATGCTCACCCGCTCCCATGTCATCGATCTGGCGATTGGCGACGTGCGAAATGGCTGGGACACTCCCGAGCGGCAAATGCTCAATACCCATGCCACAAATCTGCTTGATCCAGCCTGCTCACGATGTGCGTATCAGCCCTATTGCGGGCGCGACGTCATCGACGACCTCTCTCGGTACGGTCGAATTGATTTGCCGCGAACCGAGACCGCTTTTTGCAAGCGACACATGCACCTGTTCGATTTCGCGTTTGAGCTTCTGTACTCGGATGATGAGCCCACTCAATACTCGCTAAGAAAATGGCTGCGCATTCCAGGCGGCAGGACGCAACTCGGAGTCCGCCACCCATGATTCCGCTTCTTCTGCATGCACGAACCGAAGCCGAGCACCCGTTCGTAACACGCCTCACCGATCGTCAGCCCGATTCGTCGAACGGCGAAGCGCAAGGTGCCTGCTTGATTGCTCAGGATGACGCCTGTGCGATTTTTGCGAGCGAATGGGGCCTCCTCGAGCTCAATGGCGCGGACGCACGGGATCTCTTCGGCGACGTCGTCTTAGTGGAACCTGAGGCTGGACGCGCGGAACGGCTCATCCGGGCGAGGTCCGATCATAACAGCCTGCTCGTGACGGAACGCTGTGACCAACTGTGTCAGATGTGCTCCCAGCCACCCAAGAAGACACATATCGATCGGTTTGAAGCCTTTGGGCAGGCTTGCCGCCTTGCTCCCAAAGGCGCTGTAATCGGTATCACCGGCGGGGAACCCACGCTGTACAAACATCAACTATTCGACCTTCTCGAAGGGACCCTTGAAGAGCGGCCGGATCTTGCCTTTCACGTGCTGACCAACGGCCAGCATTTTGAGGAGCGGGACGTCGAGCGCCTCCGCGGTTCTAAATATCGCGCAGTACAGTGGGGCATTCCGCTTTATGGGGCCGGGCCCGAGCTCCACGACGAAATCGTAGGCAAGCAGGGCGCCTTCCAGCGGCTGAAGCATAGTTTCGGACAGCTGATGATGGCTGGTGCGAATGTCGAACTAAGAACCGTCGTGCTCAGTTCGAACTATTACCAGCTTCCGGACCTTGCTCGTTATGTCAGCACCAGGCTTGGCTTCATCGACGCGTGGTCTATCATGCAACTCGAAAACATCGGCTTTGCCCGCAATCGCTGGGGAACGCTGTACGTTAATCATCGCGCGGACTTCGAGCCTGTGGCATCGGCGATCAACATCTCACTTCTGAATGGAGTCAGTCCACGCCTTTTCAACTTTCCGCGCTGCACGATCCCACCAGAGTACCGCAACTTTGCTGCGGCTTCGATCTCAGATTGGAAGCGGCGCTACGCGAGGGCTTGCGATAGCTGCAGCCAGAAAGACCTATGCTCGGGATTTTTCGAGTGGCATCCGGAACGGGATATTGAGGGAGTAACCCCGTTATGAGGAAAGCACGTTTCTTCATTTCGAGCTTGGCAGCAGCTGGATTCGGAATGACCTTCCCAGTGCAGGAGGCGCTCGCCAAAGCCACCTCACCAAATGTTGGCGGCGATGATGATCCCAATGCTGGCAAGCTGTTCAAGCTGTTCAAGCAGGACCATCTATTCACTCTTGCCCAGCATCGTTCTCACAGCAGCCACCGGAGCCACAGCAGCCACCGAAGTCATAGTAGCCATCGATCGAGCTCAGGTGGCAGCTCTTATCCAGTCTACACGCCGCCTGTGTACACGCCGCCAGTTACGACACCACCTAGTACCGGCACGCCGTCCTATCCCTCTCCATCGACCAGCTCACCGTCGCTGCCTGCACCGGGCGTGGATCGCCCAAGTCCGGCGACGGAACCGCGGTCGCTGACCGGCAGAAGCGAGCTCTTCACTTCAATAGTTCGGCGCGTCCAGCTCGGGCTACTCGCCTATGGCTACTACGAAGGGACGATCGATGGCGTAGTCGGCCCCAAGATGAAGGATGCGCTTCGCCGCTTCCAGAAGGACTTTGGCCTTAATGTCACGGGCACGATTACGCCGCAGGTTCTCGATGCATTGAAGATCGTCGCCGGCTGATCCCAGGCCGCTCACGTGCAGTGGCTCGGCGCCGATTATGTGGCGAGCACGCGGACGGCCCCACCGGTCAAATTACCGGCAGACGCTACTCATGACAAAACTGTACTTTCGTTATCAGCAAGTCCTGCCGCGGCGCTCTAAGTAGATCACGTACTATGCAGCCTTGGAAACCCTTCGTAGGATTTCCTCGAGTTCAAGCCGCGGATCTTCGTCCATAGCCGCCCAAAAGCTGTCGTCCGAGACGAACCTGATCAGCTTGTCTATGTCCTTGCCGGCAAAGCCGGGTGGCAAGTACGCCTCTAGAGATCCCCGCCGGAGCAGGAAAACCTGTTCAGCGGCCGCGGTCTGAATAAAACGATCTAGCTTCTTCTCTTGCTCGTCCGAGAGATCTTGCGAGAGTTGGCGCCGACGACTTTTGATGTATTCCCAGGTTTGTTCCGCTCCGGCCCAGGATCCGGTAGAGATCGCCTTTTCAATCTCCGCTACCAAGGCAGCGGCATCCTTGCTCCTTATGTTCTCCAGAACATCTTCTTTGATCTCGCGATCATTGACCTTGAACAGCGACTGGAGCTCCGCGCTGCCGATCTGCTCAATGTAATCAAGGTCTGCCAGTATCGCATATGAAACCCGAGATGCCTGAAGCAGACTCTGATATGCACTGAACAAGCCTTTCCCACCGACACTGATGATCTCTAGGATCAACCCGGTGTCGGGCAAACCAAGCCGATTGAGAGCGGCTTCGAAGAAAATACGGTCTGACAGGCCCTCCACGAGAAGGACCTTGTCTGCGAAAAAGATGCGCTCATTGTTTTGACTGTTGACGATGTTGAAGAGGTGCTTCCCGTCCGGCAGTCCTCCCACTTCCAATCGGACGATTTGACTCTCTTGGTTCTCAGCGAAAACGCGAGAGACATATTGAATCGATTTTGGCGACACAAATGTCGGAGAATGGGTCGCCAACAGGAACTGGTTACCGGTTTTGTCAGTGAGTTCCTCGAACAGGTCGAGCAGTATGGCCTGCCATTTGGGGTGAAGATGCAGTTCGGGCTCATCGACAATGATGAGTGCATCACGAACGTTCAAAGCAAAAATCGTGAACAGATACGTAAGCAACTCTCGCTCGCCTGATGACGCGCGGCTGACAACGAAGCTCGTTCCCTGCTTTGAAAGCTGTACGTCATAGGCGTTCCGGAGCGGCGCCGTTGAGACAAGGTCCCACTCATACCCCAGCCGAGTGAGGATCTTCGTAAGCTCTTGGAGGTTTTCATCAGCCCGAAACTCTTTGGCTGCTGTCCCCGTGTCTTTTTCTAACAAAAGCCGATACCGCTGTGCGAGACGGCCAATGGCGACCTGAACAAGGGAGAATTGTGTGCGGGATATAGTGGCGTCGCTTTGTCTCTTCGATTCAAAGGCGTTGTAGCCAGCGAGCTCGATGCTCGACGAGATCGCGTTAGCGGCGCGGTTGACGGGGAGATACACCATAGGCGTCGAAAGCGCGGCCAAGTCGTATTCTTCCCTCAGCTGACTGTCGATTTCTGCCATCTGAAGAAACTGCAGGAATTGGGTTGATTCTGGTCCTGGAGTTCCGTGCTCGACCGAGCCATCGGCCAGCCGGTATGTGAAGCGCTGGCCCGAAACGATTTGATCGACATTCCATTCGGCAGCTTCCCGGTACCGAAGGTTTACATACTTTTTGCTCGCGAGCTCCAGGATGCGCTCGGAGTCATGCTTGATGGTCAACATGCTGTCCAAATCGCGGCGCGTGACCTCGACTTCTACCTCCAAAAGCTGAGGGAGGTCAGAAGCGGCACTATGTTTCTCTAAGATGAGCTGATTCAACGCATCATTGTACCGAAACTCGTGACGGTTTGGCTCCTCAGGAGTGGGGACGTTGACCGCATACATGGAGGCAAAGAGATGCCGCCTCAGCATGATCACGATCGCGTCAAGCAGGTTTGTTTTGCCGCCACCATTCGGGCCGATAAGGATACTGACGTTACCATCTAAATTAAGCTCGGCCCGTTGGAGGAAGCTCCGAACGTTTTCGAGTGCAACTCGCCTCAGCAGCATCGTCAGACCTCACGCACGTGGGACACGCGGTGCTGCTCGAATTTGATGATTTTGTATAGGTGACGCTTAGTATAGGCATCTGCCCGCGTATGCCTGAGACGAGCGCTCACATTCATGACATTTCCGTGTTTTTGTCACGAGTTGATAGCGGGTCGCCGAGCAACGCTCCAGCGACTGCGATGCGTCCAATTATTTCGGCTTCCGACGAACTGCAGCCTGGAGAGTCTTGAAATTAAGCGAGTACGCATCGACGACCATCTTGCTGACCGGGATGTTCAACCGCCGTGCGGCTACGCAGACCCGCGCCTGATCCTGCTCGGAAACGCGAGAACCGAGAAAGATCTTCGTGACTGTTCTAAGCTTTTGGTATCTAGCCTGTCCATTCTCCTCGATAAAAATCCGCCATTCGCGCTCGCTCGCCCAGCGCACCGTCTTGCTCGATAGGCAGAGGCGCGCGCGATCGAGAGCGCTGCTCCCATCGTTTAGAAGTACCGGCTCTTTTTCCGAATACATCATCCGCGTGATTGCGACGCTGGAATCGAGGCCAGTAATTAGCCGCTTCAAATTATATTCGACGCACATCCCCTCGAAGAAGTCGGCATAATGCGCCCACATCGGCTCGTGATCATACGTCTCTGAAAACGAAGCGATGCCCATAGCGTTGAAGGCGCGTCGGATCTGCACTTGCCGCTTCTCATGGTTCGGGTTTTTTTGAAACCTCAGTGACAGCCGATGCTTGCCTTCCATCGGATCATTGAGTTTCGAATAGGGCGAGCAGTGAATGTAGCCCTCGACCATCGCCTTGAGCTCGCGCTCGGCTTTCTCGCCGAGCGGCCGGTAACGGTAAAGACTGGGCGGCTTTGCGTAGATGTGGATGTCGGCCATTTGTGCGTGTCATCCCTCAGCTTAACCTCGACAATAAGCGGTGGTCTCGCATTCGCAACGGTGCAGCAAACTGTCGTGAATAGCGTTCAGTCGATCCGGGTGTGACGTCCCGCCAATCAAGATGTGGCGGTCCGGCCTCCTTGGGCGATGAGCTTGCACTTGACAGTCAGCCAGCTGGTCAGCTCTGCGGCGCGCGTCTTGTCATCTGCCGCCGTCCACGCGATCGTACGTCATCGGCGCGGGTCTTCCTTCGCCGATCGGCTTTCGGACAGTGAGTCAAACTCGACGATGTATGGAAGCCGCCGCAGGAAGGCAGCGTCGATGTTCTGTTTGCGATTGGTAGTGAGGATGACCGGCCCGTCATGGTCTTCCATCCGCTGCAGCAGATAGCTCACTTCAATGTTCGTGTAGTGGTCGTGGCCGTCCTTCACACCTGTACGCTTCCCGAACAGCGCATCAGCTTCATCAAACATCAGGACGGCTCCAGACGGCTCGGCTGCATCGAAGACACGCTGAAGATTTTCCTCGGTTTCACCGATGTACTTGCTGACGACGGCGGGCGTATCGACACGGTACAGGTCGACCCCGCGGCCGGCTGCAAGGACCTGAGCCGCCATTGACTTGCCTGTGCCAGGCGGCCCGGCAAACAGCGCAGCGAGCGCTGTGTCATGCTGTCCTTCAGCGCCTCGCGCGTTTCGCTCTTCCACGTGTGATCTGCGCCTCGCGTCTTCAGCGAGCCTGCGAAGGCGCCCAACCTGGTCGGGGGCCAGCTGAAGGTCATCCCACGTTGGAAGCGACTTCGCGTGATCCACACGAATGAGTCGCGAGTGAGCACCCCGCCGAGGCCCCCGTCCCTCTGGTCTGATCAGTGCCTTGCTGGCCAGATACGCCGCGATCCCCGCCACTGCCGCACCGAGCACCAACCGGAACTTGAAGTTCCTGTAGGGGTCGGTCCGGGTCTCGTTCGTCGCCACTGGCAACGTTCCTTCGATGTTGGGAAGAGGAGCTGCAATCATAGACTAACGTGTCGGCCGCTTGCACGGCCAATTCCGCCGGGACGTCCTCCACCAACAGGGGTGCGCCGTCGAGGCGTGAAGCGCGCACCAAGGGTTTGGCACAGCGCTTGCCGCGCTACGGATGATGACGTTTCAGGAAATCAGAAGCCGCATCCGCCGGAGCGGTCCCAGCTGCAGGCGGAGCTATACGTTTCCGGACAGGAGCTGTTCGGGAGCGGACATTCTACCGCAATCGGATCAGGGACTTTGCCAAACCGTGCACCGGAATTTCGCGCCAGAGACTGAGGGTGAAAATCGGCCCTCGGCGCCCCCGATAGCCCAGTCTCTGCACACGAATTCTCCGGTCAGAAGGCGCAGAACTGCGCCACTCTTCCGCCAGCAAAAACAGAGACTTAACTCTCGAAATGTGCGTGGAGGCCCGAGCCGGAATCGAACCGGCGTGCAAGGATTTGCAGTCCTCTGCGTAACCACTCCGCCATCGGGCCGGAGACGCGCATTTCGGGGGCTTTGCCTCTCTGGTCAAGGGGCATAGGTCCGGCATCTCAATCGGGCTGTGCCATTGGTCGATACGGGAAATTCGACAAACGGGGGCAGCTTCGCCTTGGCGACGAAAGCTGCTGCCGATAAAGCCGGCTTGCATCCCAACTGTATTAGCTGCATATAACACCAGATGACGATTCACGCTCCTATTCCGGACTTCGCCGCTGCCCGCGCCGCAATGGTCGACAGCCAGCTTCGGCCCCAGGGCGTCATCTATCCGCCGGTGGTCGAGGCGATGGCGCGAGTGCCGCGCGAGACGTTCGTCGCCGAGGGATCTGAGGCCCTCGCCTATTCCGACCGGCCCGTGGCGATCGGTGAGGGGCGGATGATGTCGCCGCCGATGGTGCTCGGCTTCCTCCTTACGGAGCTTGTCCCGGCGCCGGGCGAGCGTGCGCTCGTCGTTGGTTGCGGCACCGGCTATTCGGCAGCGGTGCTGGAAGCGATGGGCCTCAAGGTCATTGGGCTCGAGTGCTCTTCGCGGCTTGCCGCGCGCGCCCGCGCCGCGCGGATCCATGTCGTCGAGGGTCCGCTCGAGGACGGCTGGAAGAAGGGAGCGCCGTACGACCTCATCCTGATCGACGGCGCGATCGAGCATATCCCGGACGCGATCGTCGATCAGCTGGCCGCGGATGGCCGCCTCGGAACGGCGTTGCTGGACCGCGGCGTCTGCAGGCTTGCGGTCGGGCGCAGGGCAGGCGACGGCTTCGGCATCCAGACCCTCGCTGACGCCGGCGCAGCGCCTCTCCCCGGCTTTTCCAGGCCGCGGACGTTCAGTTTTTGAAGGCGGTCGCAGACGTGTCTCGTTCGGGCCGATTCCTGATCGCGGCGATGGCGACGGCGCTGGCCGCGGGAACCGCCTCGGCGGATACGCTTCGCGAGGCCCTGGCATCCACGTATCGCACCAATCCGACCCTGATGGCGCAGCGCGAGTCGCTGAAGGCGACCGACGCCGGAGTCGCGATCGCGCGCGCGCAGGGCCGGCCCCAGCTCAGCGCCACGGCCGGGATCAACCGCGACCTCACCCGTTCGGGCATCCTGGCGATCGGGAGCAAAGGCACCGACCTGACGGTTGGGGCAGACCTCAGCTATCCGTTGTTCAGCGGCGGAAGCGTCCGCAATTCGATCAACGCGGCCAAGACCCGGGTCGAGGCCGGGCGGGCGCTGCTCGACGCGGTCGAGGGCGATGTCTTCACCGAGGCGGTTGCCGCCTACATGGACGTCATCCGCGACCGGGCGATCGTCGAGCTCAACCAGAACAACGTGCGGGTCCTTGACACCAACCTACAGGCGACCCGCGACCGGTTCGAGATCGGCGACCTGACTCGGACCGACATCGCGCAGTCGGAAGCACGGCTCGAGGGCGCGCGGACCAACCTTGCTGCAGCAGAAGCCAGGCTCGCCTCCAGCATCGAAAACTACAAAAGAGTGGTGGGGACGCCGCCGGGAGAGCTGGCGCCGCCGCCGCCGCTGCCGCCGCTGCCGACATCCGCGGAAGAAGCGGTCCGGATCGCGCTCGCCAACAACCCCGACCTGGTCGCGGCGACGCGCCAGGCCGAAGCGGCCGGGTTCGACGTCCGGGTCGCGCGCGCGAGCCGGCTTCCAACGGTCTCCGCCGGGGTCAGCTCAACCTATTACAATGCGCTCGCGGGGGCCGAGAGCGGTTTCCCGTCGACCGGCACCGAGACTAGCGCGGGCCTCAACGCCCGGATCCCCCTCTACCAGGGCGGCGGCCCGTCGGCGCGAATCCGCCAGGCGCAGGCGCTCGAAGGCCAGCTTCTGGAGCAGGTCATCGCGAGCGAGCGGACGGTCGTCGCCAACACCCGCTCCGCCTTCGCGGCCTATCAGGCGGCGGAACGCGCGATCCGTTCGAGCCAGCTCGCGGTCAAGGCCAACGAGCTCGCCCTTGAAGGCACCCGTGCCGAGCAGGGAGTCGGAACGCGCAACGTGCTCGACGTCCTCAACGCGGAGCAGGAGCTCGTGAACTCTCAGGTCGCGCTCGTGACCGCGCGCCGCGACCATTATGTCGCGGGCTTCCAGCTCCTGAACGCGATGGGCCAGACGCAGGCCGAGGACCTCGGGCTCGACGGCGGCCCGCTCTACGACCCGCTCGGCAATTACCGGCGTGTCGCGGACAGCTGGAGCGACTGGGCGAGCGATCCGCGGCACGTGCCGGTTTCGACCCGCACGGTCACCCCGGCGGAAGAGCCGCAGCCGCTGCCGGTGCCGCACGACCAGTAATCTGCTTCACTTCGAAGCGCCGATGAGCGATGATTGGGCCATGCAGTCCCCCGGCCGCGAACCCTCGATGGAAGACATACTCGCGTCGATCAAGAAAGTGATCGCCGAGGAAAAAGAGCTCCGCACCGCCGTCGAAGCGGCCGAAGCCGAGCATCCGGAAGAGCAGGCGCGGGAAAGCGACGAGGATGTGCTGGAGCTCGACCAGCCGATCGCGCCGGCCGTGGACCTCGGGCCCCCTCTGCTCGACAAGGACGCCGCGGAGACGACCCGGCATTCGCTCGAGGAGTTGAGCAGCCTGGCGGCGTCGGTGCCGCCGCAGCCGCAAGTGAATCCGCTCGAGGACATGGTCCGCGAGATGCTGCGGCCAATCCTGAAGGAATGGCTCGACGAGCATCTTCCCGGGATCGTCAACGAACATGTGAAGCGCGAAATCTCGCGGATCACCGGCCGCAAGCTGTCCTGACCCGCGTTAGAGCGAGCGGGCGAGGATCTCCACGACCCTGCCGAGCCCCGCTTCGTCCTCCTCGGTGAAACGGGCGTGGCTGGGACTGTCGAGGTCAAGGACGCCGAGAAGCTCACCGTCGCGAAGGATCGGAAGCACGATCTCGCTGTTCGAAGCCGAATCGCAGGCGATATGGCCCGGGAAGGCATGGACGTCGTCCACGCGCTGAACCGCGCGGGTCTCCGCGGCGACCCCGCACACGCCTTCGCCAAAGCGGATTCGGACGCAGGCCGGCCGTCCCTGGAAAGGCCCGAGAACGAGCTCCCCGCCGACGTTGCGGTAGAACCCTGCCCAATTCAGGTCGGGCAAGGATTCCCAGATCAGCGCCGCCGCATTGGCCATGTTGGCGATCGCATCGCTTTCGCCGTCGACGAGCGCTTCGAGCGCCTGGGCCAGGTCGCGGTAGAGCGTCGGCTTGTCCGTCGCTGCGATCTTGAAGTCGTACATCAGTCGAAATCCACCCTTCCCCGCGCCCTTTTCACGGCGCTTCGCTGCTTCTTCGCCTCGACCCGTTTGGCCTTGGCGGCACGGGACGGCCGCGTCGGCCGGCGCTTGGGCTGCACGATATGGGCCTCGGCGATCATTTGCGCCAGCCGCCTGCGCGCGTCCTCGCGGTTGGCCTCCTGCGTGCGGAACCGGCGTGCGGTGATCAGCAACTCGTCAGACGCGGTGAGCCGCGACCCGGCAAGCCGCCGCAGCCGCTCAAGCGGGCCTTCGGCAAGCCCTAGCTTGTGAAGGTCGACGCGAAGCTGGACCGCGGTCGCGACCTTGTTGACGTTCTGCCCGCCGGGACCGGTCGCCGCGAGAAAGGTCTCGGACAGCGCGTCCTCCGCAATCCGGACCTCTTCAGGCCGCATTCCAGTGCCCGAAATGAGGCGGAAGCGGAGCGGTCACGTCGATCGCCGGCTTGTTCTGCCGCGGGACGACCAGCCGCCAGGCATGGAGAAGCATCGGCTCGCCTCCACTGCCGTAAACCGGGTCGCCCGCGATCGGAAAGCCGAGCCCATGGCTGGCATGAACCCGGATCTGATGAGTCCGGCCGGTCTCCGGCATGAATTCCACGAGAGTGCGCCCTTCGCGGCGCTCGATCGCCCGCCAGCGCGTCCGGGCCGGTTTTCCGCTCTCGTCCGGGACCATCCGCCAACCCTGCTCCCGGCTCGACCTCTTGGCCAGAGGAAGATCGATCGTGCCCTCGCCTGTCAGTTCGCCCTCGACGACCGCGAGATAGATTTTGTCGACCTCGCCCCTCTCGAACGCCACCCCGAACCTGGCACGCGCCTTCGGGTTGCGGGCGAGAAGCAGGCAGCCGGAAGTGTCGCGGTCGAGGCGGTGGACCGGAACCGGCGTCCGGTGAAATCCGAACCGGAGCTCGTCTAGACGCGCGGCGAGGCTGTCACCGCCGCCTTTGGGCGTGTCCACCGGCAGGCCCGCGGGCTTGTCGAGGACCAGGGCCTCTGCGTCGATGAAGAGCACCTTCTGTTCCAGTTCGAAGCCAAGCCGGTTCATTTCAGAGCGGGTGATCTGCGTCTCCTTTCGCTCCGGATTCGTTGAATGTGATGCGTTGACGCCACGAATCAAAGGATTCCAGCCTGTTACAGTTTATTAACCTTTTGCCTCCATCCCTCTCATGGTTAATGGACGCTTCAAGGCCGTTAAAAGGGAATAACCTTTCCGGCCGGGAACGGGGGAGCCAGCAATGCGCGTGCTGCTGATCGAAGACGAGCCGACGACCGCCAAGAGCATCGAGCTGATGCTCGGGACGGAGGGCTTCAACGTCTATACGACGGACCTTGGCGAGGAAGGCCTCGATCTCGGCAAGCTGTACGATTACGACATCATCCTCCTCGACCTGAACCTGCCCGACATGCACGGCTATGACGTGCTCAAGAAGCTGCGCACGGCCAAGGTCGGAACGCCGGTGCTCATCCTGTCGGGCATCGGCGAGATGGATTCCAAGGTCCGCGCACTCGGCTTCGGGGCCGACGATTATGTGACCAAGCCGTTTCACCGCGACGAGCTGGTGGCGCGAATCCACGCCATCGTCCGCCGCTCAAAAGGTCATTCGCAATCGGTCATCCGCACCGGCAAGCTGGCCGTGAACCTCGACGCCAAGACGGTCGAGGTCGATGGCGCCCGCGTGCACCTGACCGGCAAGGAATATGCGATGCTGGAGCTGCTGTCGCTCCGCAAGGGCACGACTCTGACCAAGGAAATGTTCCTCAACCACCTTTACGGCGGGATGGACGAGCCCGAGCTCAAGATCATCGACGTCTTCATCTGCAAGCTGCGCAAGAAATTGAGCCTCGCCTGCGGCGGCGCCAACTATATCGAGACCGTCTGGGGACGCGGTTACGTGCTTCGCGATCCAGACGAGGCGGCCGAGCCGGTCCCTCAGACCGCGGTCGCCTAAGCCTGTTTCTCAGCTAACTGGGGGCGGGGCGGGGCCTGACGGCTCCGCCCCTTTTTATTGCGCTATGCGATTCCGCCGAGGCGCAAGGCCATGCCAGCGGCGGCGCCGAAAGCGATGACTGGCAGCACGCCGAGCCTGAACCGGAACAGCATCAGGAAGGCCGCAGCGGTCAGCGCCAGCGCGGCGACGTTCGCCGTTTCAAGCAGTGGGACATCGACAACGAGCGGCCCTGCCCGGACCTCCCTGACTTCGGCGAACAGGGCATAGAGCGAGAACCAGACGGCGAGGTTGGCGATCACCCCGACCACCGCGGCGGTGATTGCCGAGAGCGCGCCAGTGAGCGCCTTGTTGCCGCGCAGCCGCTCGACGAACGGCGCGCCAAGGAAAATCCAGAGGAAGCAGGGCGTGAACGTGACCCAGGTCGTGAGCACCGCGCCGAATGTCGCCGCGGCCAGCGGGTCGAGCGCACCCGAATTTCGGTAGGCCGCGAGGAAACCGACGAACTGGGTGACCATGATCAGGGGCCCCGGCGTGGTCTCAGCCATTCCGAGGCCGTCGAGCATTTCCTGCGCCGACAGCCAGCCGTAGGTTTCGACCGCCTGCTGCGCGACATAGGCAAGCACGGCATAGGCGCCGCCGAAGGTCACCACCGCCATCTGGCTGAAGAAAAGGCCGATGCGGCTGAACACGTCGTCGGGGCCGAGCGCGGCCAGCAAGGCGGCGACCGGAACGAGCCAGAGCAGGAGGAACACGGCCGCGATCCGGGCGGACCAGCGCCAGTCCGGCCTGGCATGAGCGGGCAATTCGCTGCCGAGCACGGTGTCGCTGTCGGCGACATGGGACCCGCCGGCGGAATGCGGTTCTCCTCCGCCGAACCCCCCGGCGCCGGCCCGGGCGGCCACGAAGCCGATGAGGGCGGCCCCGACGACGATCGCCGGAAAAGGAACGCCGAAAGCGAAGATCGCAAGGAAGGCGGCGGCCGCGATTCCCCAGCGCGCTCCGTTGCCGAGCGATCGCGACCCGATCCGGTACAGGGCCTGGAAAACGATCGCGATCACGGCGGCTTTCAGCCCGAAGAACAGCCCCTCGATCGCCGGCAAGTCCCCGAGCAGGACATAGAGAAAGCTCAGCGCGAGGATCGCGACGAAGCCGGGAAGCACGAACAAGGTCCCGGCGACCAGGCCTCCGCGCGTCCTGTTGAGGAGCCAGCCGATGTAGATGGCAAGCTGTTGCGCCTCCGGGCCCGGGAGCAGCATGCAGTAGTTGAGCGCGTGGAGGAAACGCCGGTCGCCGATCCAGCGCTTCTCCTCCACAAGGATGCGGTGCATGACCGCGATCTGGCCGGCCGGCCCCCCGAAGCTGAGCGCGGCGACGCGCGCCCAGACCCGCACCGCTTCGCGGAAGGGGACGGGGTCGGACGCTCTGCTGGGCCTGGTTGTCACCGGCCATGGATATTGCAGCGCGAAAGCCGCGCCTAGCTTTCCTTGAGCTAAGGCGTCCCGTGAGTCAGCGACGCCCGGCGGAAGAGTCCGCCGGACAAGGCCCACAACGCCGCAAAGACCAGGTTCAGAGCGAGGATGCCCGCCGCGCCGGGCGGCTCCCACGCGCCCCAGCCCCAGGCCAGGGCGAGAATCGTGACCGCAACCTGCGCTGCCGCGGTCGCGAACATGGCGCTCGACAGTCCGCCGGGCTTGAAAGACGCGAGCAGCGCGCCGGTGACGGCCACCGCGAGCACAGCCGCGTAGAGCAGGTTCAGCGGATTATCCTCGCTGCCGATGATCCCGACGGCGAGATTGACCCACAGCAGCAGGAAGCCGGCGCCGGCGGCGACGATCGCGCCGAGACGATAGGCGGCGTTTCCCGAAGCGCGAAGCGCAAGCTCGATGGTGCCGCAGGCTGCCGCCAGCATGATACCCATCGCAATGAAGTCGAATAGCGACCACGGCGCCTTGAGGACCAGCGGCAGGATCAGGACCAGCGCTGCGAAACTCCACATCGCCAGCCGCAGCCATCGCCACCAGTGTGGGCCGATCGTGTCCAGCGCCTTCACGCGTCGATGTAGAGCCGGCGTCGCTCCGGCCGCACCGGGAGCACGATGTCGGGCTTAGCTACCTCTTCCTCGTCCATCCGGCGCCAGCCATCGCGGCCGAGCCGCTCGAGCGGGCGGAAGCGGGTCTTGTAGTCCATCCGTCGGGACCCTTCGACCCAATAGCCGAGATAGACGTAAGGCAGGCCCGCGCGCGCCGCGCGGACGATATGGTCGAGAATGATGAAGGTGCCGAGCGCCTTGCGCCCCTCGTGGCCGGCGTCGAAGAAGCTGTAGATCATCGACAGGCCGTCGCTCTGGTGATCCGAGAGGCAGCAGCCGACGAGCCGCCCCGGACGGCCATCCTTCGAGGGCTCGCGATATTCGATCATGTAGGTCCGGACCGGCGTCTGCTCGACCATGTCGGCAAAGTCGCTCTCGTCCATTTCCGCCATGCCGCCGCCCGGATGGCGGATCGCGAGATAGCGCCGCAGCAGCGCATATTGCTCCTCGGTCGTCCACGGCTTGCAGGCGATGACCTCGAGGTCGGAGTGGCGGCGCAGGACCTTGCGCTGGGTCGCCGTCGGCTGGAATTCCGAGGCGAGCACGCGCACCGAGACGCAGGCGCTGCAATCGATGCAGCTCGGCCGGTAGGCGACCGATTGGCTTCTCCTGAAGCCGATGCGGCCGAGCGCCTCGTTCAGTTCGCTCGCGTTGCGCCCGTTAAGCTCGGTGAACACCTTCCGCTCGACCTTGCCTGGCAGATAGGGGCACGGCGAAGGGTTGGTGACGAAGAACTTGGGGAAGCGGAAGGGTGCGCTCATGGTTACGGCCGTATTTATGCGACCGGTAAACGCGCTTGAAAAGCCTCGGTCGCGGCTCCAGCGCGGGCCGGGGTGAATTCGTCCCGGAAAAGGACAGTCAATCGAGCGAGGCGCGCTCGACGTGGAAGCCCGCGTCCTTCAATTTCTGCTCGACCTGGTCGATCGCCGCCGCATCCCGGGCCTCGCATTCGACCTCGATCACCGTGTCCTTGGCCGGAAGCGCGGTAAAGATCCGGCTGTGGCGGATCTCGATGATGTTGACCCCGGCCTCGAAGAATTTCTCGGTGATCCGGGCAAGCGCTCCCGGCTGGTCCTGGGCGGCGACTCGAAGCCGCGCGATGCGGCCCTGGCGGACGAGATCGCGGACAAGCACATTGGCGAGCAGGTGCGTGTCGATATTGCCGCCGCACAGTAGGGTCGCGACCTTGCGGCCCTTGAAGCGCGCGGGGTCGGCGAGCATCGCCGCAAGGCCCGCGGCCCCCGCCCCTTCGACGACCGTCTTTTCGATTCCCACCAGCATGGCGACCGCCCGCTCGAGGTCACGCTCCGAGACCAGAACGACGTCGTTCACCAGCTCGCCGATGATCCGCGAGGTGAGCTCGCCCGGCTGCTTGACGGCGATTCCCTCGGCAAGCGTGTCGCCGCCGAGGGGAAGATGGCAGCCCTCGATCGCGCACTTCATCGATGGGTAAAGCTCGGCCTCGACCCCGATCAGCTCGATCTCCGGCTTGATCGCGCGCGATGCGATCGCGACGCCCGACATGAGCCCGCCTCCGCCCACCGGAACGACGATGGAGTCGAGGTCCGGCGCGACCTCCAGCATCTCCAGCGCGACCGTCCCCGCGCCCGCGATGATCTGCGGATCGTCGAACGGGTGAACGAACACATAGCCCTTCTCGAGCGAGAGCTCGCGCGCCTTGGCATAGGCGTCGTCGAACATGTCGCCGTGGAGGATGACCGTGGCGCCGTGGCCTTCGGTCTGGCTCACCTTCACGCTGGGCGTCGGCGCGGGCATGACGATCGTCGCCGGGATGCCGAGCCGCCGCGCGTGATAGGCGACCGCCTGCGAATGGTTGCCGGCCGAGGCGGCGATCACCCCGCGCTCGCGCTCCTCCTCGGTCAGCTGGAGCAGCTTGTTGAGCGCGCCGCGCTCCTTGTAGGCGGCGGTGAACTGCAAATTCTCGAACTTCAGCCAGACCTCCGCGCCGATGATCTCGGAAAGCGTCCGGCTGACCAGCATCGGCGTGCGGATGACGGCGCCCTCGATCCGCTTCGCGGCAGCGCGGATGTCGTCGATCGTCGGCGGCTCAAGCATCGGCGCCGAGGCGTAGCGGTTCACTCGGGCGCGGACAATGCTATGCGGCAGGTCATGAAAACCAAGCTCCTCGCGCTCGCGGCAGCGCTGCTCGCAACGCCCGCTTTCGCTGACACCTGGATCCGCGACGTCAACGGCATCCAGGTTGGCCCTGACGGCAAAATTCAGCGGTTCCGCGGCTTGCTTATCGGCGACGACGGCCGGGTGAAGCAGCTGAGCCCGGACCCCGAATCGATTCGTATCACCGGGACCGACCATGTGGGTGTGGTCGACGGCGGCGGCAGGACGCTGCTCCCCGGCATCATCGACGCGCACGGCCATGTAATGGGCCTCGGGCTCGCCGCGCTCCAGCTGGACCTGGTCGGCACGAATTCGCTTCAGGAGCTGCAGCAGCGGCTTCGCGATTATGCCGCCGCCAACCCGGACCTTCCCTGGATCATCGGGCGCGGCTGGAACCAGGAATTGTGGCCCGACAAGCGCTTCCCGTCCGCGGCCGATCTCGATTCGGTAGTGCGCGACCGGGCGGTGATGCTGGAGCGGGTCGATGGACATGCCGTGGTCGCCAACAGCGCGGCGCTCAAGGCGGCGGGCATCACCGCCGCAACGGCTGACCCCGCGGGCGGCAGGATCGAGCGGGACTCGAGGGGCAATCCCACGGGCCTGCTGATCGACTCGGCGAGCGAGCTGGTCGCTCGAAAGGTGCCACCGCCGACGAGCGCCCAGCTCGACTCGGCGCTGGCTGCAGCGCAGCAGGCGCTGCTCGCGGTCGGAATCACCGCGACGGCGGACATGGGAACGAGCGTCGACGACTGGGAGACGTTGCGCCGGGCCGGCGAAGCGGGAGCGCTCAACGTTCGGGTCATGAGCTACGCTGCCGATGTTGGCCCAATGCGCGCCATCGCGCCCAACGGCCCGACGCCCTGGCTCTACGCTGACCGGCTGCGCATGGGCGGGATCAAGATCTACGGCGACGGCGCGCTCGGCTCGCGCGGGGCCTGGCTGAAGAAGCCCTATGCCGACAAGCCGGACACCAGCGGCCTGCGCTTCCTGAGCGACGAAGAACTTCGTTCGAAGATCGAGGAGGCCGCCAGGATCGGGATCCAGCCCGCAGTCCACGCGATCGGCGATGCGGCCAATGCCCAGGCGATCGCTGCCTTTGAATGGGCCAGGAATCGCCATTCCGGCGACCGGCGCTGGCGAATCGAGCATTTCCAGATCGCGGATCCGGCCGACATACCGCGCCTCGCGCCGGCCGGCATCATTGCCTCCATGCAGCCTGTCCACCAGACCAGCGACCGGCTGATGGCAGAAAAGCGGCTGGGCCCCGACCGGCTCGCGGGCGCCTACGCCTGGCAGTCGGTGCTTAAGAGCGGAGCGAAGCTGGCTTTCGGCTCCGACTTCCCCGTAGAAAGTCCGAACCCGTTCCCGGGCCTTTCAGCCGCGATCAGCCGGCAGGACATGAACGGGCAGCCGCCGGGCGGCTGGATCCCTGCGGAACGGCTGAGCTTCGAGCAGGCGCTCACGGCCTTTACCCGCGATGCCGCGTTCGCGGGCTTTGCTGAAGGGAAGATCGGCGCGCTCGAGCCCGGCGCATGGGCCGATTTCATCCTTGTTGATCGAGACGTAAGCAGGGCCGACCCTCAGTCACTTGCGCGTACGCAGGTGCTGCAGACCTGGCTGGCGGGGAAGAAGGTGTGGGAGCGGCCTAGCGCCGCTCGCGGAGAGCGCGGCCGGTAAGCATGGCCGGCGTGAGCACCTGCGGGAGTTCCTCTGGCTCGGCCGCGCCCGGCTCGTACCACAGATAGAGGGGAACGCCGGCGCGCCCACGCGCCTCCAGGAAGCGAGTGATCGCCGGATCGCCGTTGGTCCAGTCGCCCGCAAGGACCTTGATTCCGCGCGCCTTGAAAGCGTCGCGGACCGATTTGCGGTCGATCGCCGCGGCTTCGTTGACCTTGCACGTCAGGCACCAGTCGGCGGTGAAATAGACGAAGACAGGCCGGCCGGCCGCCAGCTCGCGCCGGACGGCATCCTCGCTCCAGGCCGCTGCACCCGCCACTTTCACCGGTCCGCTCGCCTGCCTTACGGGGGCGAGCGCGATCGCGCCGACGATCGCGGCCCCTGCGAGCGTGAGCCCGAAGAGCGGACTTGGCCCCCCCCGCCTCTGGGCAAGCCCGACGATGAAAAGCGCAATGGCGAGGATCGCGGCAGCGGCCAGCCCGATCCACAGTGCCTGTTGCCCGCCCTGCCGGTATAGCAGCCACAGCGCCGCGACTGCGCTTGCACCCATTGGGATGGCGAGGAAACGCTGGAGCCGCGACATCCACCCGCCCGGCGCAGGGAGACGCCGTCTCAGCGCGGGGAAGAAGGCGATCGCCAGAAAGGGCAGAGCGATCCCAAACCCAAGCGCGGCGAACACCGCGACGGAGCCGTAAAGGGGAAGCAGGAGCGCGGTGCCGAGAGCAGCACCGAGGAATGGACCAGCGCAGGGCGTCGCGACGAAGGCGGCAAGCGCGCCCGTGCCGAAGCTGCCCGCCGGGCGGGCGCTTCCGCCGATTGCCGGGAGCTGGAATAGCCCGAGCAGGTTGGCGGTGATCGCCGTCGCCAGCAGCAGCAGGAGCATGATCGTCCTTGGGTCCTGGAGCTGGAACGCCCAGCCGGCCGCGGTCCCTCCCGCGCGTATCGCCACCAGCGCCACGCCGAGAGCGCCCGTTCCGAGGATAGCGCCGGCCGCATAGGCGAGCGCGTCGCGGCGCGCATGCCGCGCTTCGCCACCCGCCTTGGCCAGGTGCAGCGCTTTCAGGGCGAGGATCGGGAAGACGCAGGGCATGAGATTGAGTAGCAGCCCGCCGGCGATCGCACCGAGAACCGCCCAGAAAAGCGCGTCGGGGCCAGGCCCGCCGATGGGAGTTCCGCCGCTTCCGACCGGGCGGCGCACCGCCTTGAACTCGAGGCCTCGGCCGCCGCCGATCGCGAGCACGCCGCGGAACTCGCGCGGGTCACCCGGACGGCTTTTCAGGTGGACGATGATGCGGTCGCCGTCGCGGAAGAATTTCTGCGGCGCCGCATAATCGATCACGCCGTCGTCGATCGGAAACACATAAGGATTGTTGAGGCGGATGCTTTTCGGCAGCGGAATGGCGAGGCGGTAAATGTCTCCCGTCGACTGGAAGGCCGCGAGCGTGGTCAGCGGCTGCGGAAGGAAGCGCCGCCATTCATCGAACTGCGCCCGGTTGGGAGTGCCCACGCCCACCGGCAGATCGAGCGAGAACTCGCCCTTTTCGGGAACGCACACCTTGTCGGTGCAGGCGAGCCAGGTGGCCGCGGCCCTGACAGGAATCGTGCCGGCCGCTCCCGCCGGGACCTCGAGGCGTGTCAGGATCGCATAGTCGCGCTCGTAGACATAGTTCATCAGCCCAGCGATCGTCAGGCGCGACGGCACGGGGTAGCGGAGCTCTGCGATCGAGAACCCGGCCGGGAGCTGCCATTTGACCTCCATCGGCAGGCCGGCGTCGCCGGGGTTGAGCCAATAGCCGTGCCAGCCGGGTTTCGTCCGCATGAGGATCGCGAGCTCGACCTCCCCGCCGGGGACCGCCGGGCCTTCGGCGACCAGCTGCGGCTGGATCGCGTTCTCGCGCGGCTGGGCGTGCGCGAGCGCAGGGACGAGCAACAGGGCAAGGAGAAGGAGCAACAGGAACCCTCCCCCTCGATGAGGGAGGGTTGGGAGGGGGTGAAACCCATTGCGGAGTCCCACGTCAAACATCACCCCTCCCTAGCCCTCCCCATGAAGGGGAGGGAAGCGGTAGTTCTGCTCAGTCCAGGTTCGGCCGCAGCCACTTGCGGGCGCACTCGAGATCGACGCCGCGCCTCACCGCATAATCCTCGAGCTGATCCTCGCCGATCCGCGCGACGCCGAAATACTGGCTGTCGCGGTGGGCGAAATAAAAGCCCGAGACGGCCGAAGTCGGAAGCATCGCGAAATTCTCGGTCAGGGTGACCTCGCCGGGGCTTCCACCGAGCATCTCGAACAATACCGGCTTCAAACTGTGGTCCGGGCACGCGGGATAGCCGGGCGCGGGCCGGATGCCCTGGTATTTTTCGCGGATAAGGTCGGCGTTGGAGAAATGCTCGTCCGCATAGCCCCAGATTCGGTTGCGGACCTCGGAGTGGAGAACCTCGGCGAAGCTTTCGGCGAGCCGGTCGGCCAGCGCCTTCAGAAGGATGTCCGAATAATCGTCGTTCTGCGCCTTGAAGCGCTCGAGGTGCGGCTCCAGCCCGTGGATTCCGACCGCGAAGCCGCCAATCCAGTCTTCGCCATCGGGATTGATGAAGTCGGCGAGGCACAGGTTCGGCCGCCCTTCGCGCTTCTTCACCTGCTGGCGGAGGAAGGGGACGCGGGTCCAGTCGTTGCCGGCAAGCACGAGGACGTCGTCGCCCTCGCGGCGGCAGCGCCACAGGCCGACGGTGGCCTTGGGCGTCACCCAGCGCTCGGCGATGACCTGGTCGAGCATCGCCTGCGCGTCCTTGAACAGGTTGCGCGCGCTTTCCCCGACGACCGGATCGTCGAGGATCGCTGGATAATTGCCGGCCAGCTCCCAGGCGCGGAAGAACGGGGTCCAGTCGATGGAGGCCTTGAGGTCGCGAAGCGGCCATTCCCCGAACTCGTGCAGACCCGGGCGCAGCGGCGGCGGCGCCTGGCCCGACCGGTCGAAAGGGAAGGCGTTGGTGCGCGCCTCGGCCAGGCTGGCCAGCTCGCTGTGGCCGCTGCGCTCGCGCGACTTGCGGAGCCGGTCGTAATCGTCCGCGGTCGTGGCGATCAGCGGCTCGCGCTGGGTCTCGGAAACGAGCGACGAGGCGACGCCGACCGCTCGGCTGGCGTCGAGCACATGGATCACGGGACCGTCATAGGCGGGATCGATCCTGAGCGCCGTGTGCGCCTTGCTGGTCGTCGCCCCGCCGATCAGCAACGGGACCTGCAGCCCGAGCCGCTGCATCTCGCCCGCGACAGTCACCATCTCGTCGAGCGAGGGGGTGATCAGCCCCGAAAGGCCGATCATGTCGGCCTTGTTGTCGTTCGCGGCCTGTAGGATGTCCTGCCAGGGCACCATCACGCCGAGATCGATCACCTCGAAGCCGTTGCACTGCAGGACGACACCGACGATGTTCTTGCCGATGTCGTGGACGTCGCCCTTGACGGTGGCCATGACGATGCGGCCCTTGCCCTGGGTCGCGCCGGTGAGCTCCTTTTCCTTCTCGATGAAGGGGATGAGGTGCGCGACCGCCTTCTTCATCACCCGCGCCGACTTCACCACCTGCGGAAGGAACATCTTGCCCGAACCGAACAGGTCGCCGACGACGTTCATCCCGTCCATCAGCGGGCCTTCGATTACCTGGATCGGCCGGTCGTAAAGTTGCCGCGCCTCTTCGGTGTCATCGATGATGTGCGCGTCGATACCCTTGACCAGCGCGTAGGACAGGCGCTCGGCGACGGGGAGCGAGCGCCATTCGGCGGCGGCCTTCTCCGCGGCGGCGTCGGTTCCCTTGAAGCGCTCGGCGATCTCGACCAGCCGCTCGGTCGCGTCGTCGCGCCGATCGAGGATGACGTCCTCGACCGCCTCGCGAAGCTCGGGGTCGATCGTGTCGTAGACATCGAGCTGGCCCGCGTTGACGATCCCCATGTCCATTCCCGCGGGGATCGCGTGGTAGAGAAAGACGCTATGCATCGCCCTGCGGACGGGCTCGTTGCCTCTGAACGAGAAGCTGAGGTTTGAAAGCCCCCCGGAAATGTGCACGCCGGGGCAGCGGGCGCGGATATCGCGCGCGGCATCGATGAAGTCGAGCGCGTAGCGGCGATGCTCCTCGATTCCCGTCGCGACCGCGAAAATGTTGGGGTCGAAGATGATGTCCTGCGGCTCGAAACCGTCGGCGACGAGAAGCCGGTAGGCGCGCTCGCAGATTGCGACCTTGCGCTCGGCGGTATCGGCCTGCCCCTGTTCGTCGAAGGCCATGACCACGACCGCGGCGCCGTATGCACGGCACTTGCGCGCAAGCTCGAGGAACGCTTGCTCGCCTTCCTTCAGGCTGATCGAATTGACGATGGGCTTGCCGGACACGCACTTGAGTCCCGCCTCGATCACGCTCCACTTCGAGCTGTCGATCATCACCGGCACCCTCGCGATGTCCGGCTCGGCCGCGATCCGCTTCAGGAAGGTGGTCATCGCCTGCTCGGAATCGAGCAGCGCCTCGTCCATGTTGACGTCGATGATCTGCGCGCCGTTCTCGACCTGCTGGCGAGCGACCTCGACCGCGGAATCATAATCCCCGGCGAGGATCAGTTTCTTGAACCTGGCCGAGCCCGTGACGTTCGTTCGTTCGCCGATGTTGACGAAGCGCGCGCCGGCGGCCGCCTGCCTGACGTCGGATTCTTCCATCAGGCCGCGATCACCATCGGCTCAAGCCCGGCGAGCAAAGTGTCCTGCCGTGGCGCGGGAACGCGGCGCGGCGCCTTGCCGAGCACGACCTCGGCAATCGCGCGGATGTGCTCCGGAGTGGTCCCGCAGCAACCCCCGACGACGTTCACCAGCCCGTCATGGACCCATTCGGCCACCTGCGCCGCGGTCTCGGCGGCGGCTTCGTCATATTCGCCGAGCTCGTTCGGCAGCCCGGCGTTCGGGTAGGCCATGACCAGCGTGTCGGCGATCGCGGATAGCGCGGCGAGGTGCGGGCGCAGCTGCGCGGCCCCAAACGAGCAGTTGAGGCCGATCGTGAGCGGCTTGGCGTGCCGGACGCTTGCCCAGAAGGCCTCGACCGTATGGCCGGACAGGTTGCGGCCCGACAGGTCGGTGAGGGTCATCGAGATCATCAGCGGAAGGGCGCGTCCAAGGTCCTGCTCCGCCTCCAGGGTCGCCATCACCGCGGCCTTGGCGTTCAGAGTGTCGAACACCGTCTCGACGAGGATGAAATCGACCCCGCCGTCGACCAGGCCGTCAACCTGTTCCCGGTAGACCTGCTTGACAGTGTCGAAATCGACTTCGCGATAGGCGGGGTCGTTGACGTCGGGCGAGAGCGACAGCGTCTTGTTGGTCGGGCCGATTGCTCCGGCCACCCAGCGCGGACGCCCGTCCCTGACCGTGAAAGCGTCGGCCACGGCGCGAGTGATCCCGGCGGCGGCGCGATTGATCTCGGCCGCCAGCGCCTCGGCGCCATAGTCCGAGAGGCTGATGCGGTTGGCGTTGAAGGTGTTGGTGGCGAGCACGTCCGCGCCCGCCGCGGCGAAACGCTCGCAAATCCCGCGGACGACGCCGGGCTGCGTCAGGTTCAGCAGGTCGTTGTTGCCGCGCTGGTCCTTCATCAGGTCCAGGCCCCCGCAATAGGCCTCCGACGGCAGCCGCTCCGCCTGGATCATGGTGCCATAGGCGCCGTCCTTGACGAGGATTCGCCTGGCGGCTTCGGCCCGGAAGGATTCGGCCGGGCTCACTTCGCGCGCACTCCGAGCAGGTGGCAGATGGCGTAGCTGAGCTCCGCCCGGTTCAACGTGTAGAAATGGAAGTGCCGGACCCCGCCCGCGTAGAGCTGGCCGCACAGCTCCGCCGCGACCGTCGCAGCGATCAGCTGCCGCGCCGCCGGCAGGTCGTCGAGCCCTTCGAACAGCCGGTCGAGCCAGTCCGGGATGGTCGCGCCGCAGCTTGCCGCGAAGCGCCGCGTGGTCGCCACGTTCGATACGGGCAGGATTCCCGGAACGATCTCGATGTCGATGCCGGCCGCGGCAGCCTCGTCGCGAAAGCGCAGGAAACATTCGGCCGAGAAGAAGAATTGCGTGATCGCCCGGTCGGCGCCGGCGTCGATCTTGCGCTTCAGATTTTCGAGGTCGAACGCGCGCGAGACGGATTCCGGATGGACTTCGGGATAGGCGGCGACCGAGATGTCGAACGGTGCGACGGCCTTGAGGCCGGCGACCAGCTCTGCCGCGTCCCGATAGCCTTCGGGGTGCGGCTGGTACTTTGCCCCCTGCTCGGGCGGATCGCCGCGCAGCGCGACGATGTGCCGGACGCCCATGTTCCAGTAATCGCGGGCGATTGCGTCGATATCGTCCTTGGAGGCTGCGACGCAGGTCAAATGCGCGGCCGGAGTCAGCTTGGTTTCCTTGAGGATCCGCTCGACGGTCGCATGCGTGCGCTCGCGCGTCGAGCCGCCGGCCCCGTAGGTGACGGAGACGAAGCGCGGATGAAGTGGCTGCAGAGTCTGGATCGACTCCCACAGGGTCTCGGCCATCTTTTCCGTCTTGGGCGGGAAGAATTCGAAGCTGACCTCGATGTCGCCGCGCGCCTGGGCGAACAGCGGCTCATGGTTCTTGAGCTCCTCGATCGGGTGGCGGTTCATGCCGCCCTCCGCCGGCGCTCGCCGCTCTTCGCTCCGCGCCAGAGCGTGACGGTCAGCTCCCCGCCCTCGAGGTGCTCGACATGGTCGACTTTCAATCCCGCCGCGGTGAACCAGCCCGCCATCACCTCGTCGGCGAATCCGAGGCGCAAGTGCGCGTCCCTGGCCCGAAGTTCCTCGCGGTCATGCGCCGCGAAGTCCACGACCAGCAGCGTCCCGCCCGGAGCGAGCACCCGCGCGGCCTCCCCGATCGCGGCCGCCGGGTCGTGCGCGTAATGGAGCACCTGGTGGATAATGACGCAGTCGGCGAACTCGTCGGCAAGCGGCAGCGCGTACATGTCGCCCTGGCGAAGGCTGGAGCGGACGCCGGCCGATTCCAGTTTTACTCGGGCGAGACGGAGCATCTCCGATGAGCGGTCGATACCGATCGCCTGGTTCGCGCGCGGTCCGAACAGCTCGATCATTCGGCCCGTACCGGTACCGATGTCGACCAGCGTTCCAAAGCCGCGGCCGCCCAGCGCCCGGTCGATGGCGCGCTCCACCTCCGCCTCGGAAACGTGCAGCGACCGGATGGAATCCCACACTTCCGCCTGGGCCTGGAAATAGCGCTGCGCGGCCTCGGCGCGGTCGGCGCGGACTGCGTCGAGGCGGGCGGAATCCTCTTCGAACACAGCCCTGGTGTCCGGGTCGGTCCACGCCTCGATCAGCGCGAGCAGTGGACCAGTGCGTTCCGCCGAAGCGATCGCGAGGAACACCCAGCTGCCCTCCTTGCGCCGCTCAAGAATGCCGGCGTCGGCGAGGATCCGGACGTGCCGCGAGACACGTGGCTGGCTCTGGTCGAGCAATTGCGCGAGCTCGCCCACCGACAATTCCATCCGCGCGAGGAGCGCCAGGATCCTCAGCCGGGTCGGGTCGGAAACGGCCTGGAACAGGTCGGCAAGAGGAAGCGTGCGCACGATCCTGAAGAAGATATAAAGAATTCTTTATATGGTCAAACCGGAAATCAGGGCCTGGCCCCGAAATCGGCGTCGGACCGGATCGCGCCGACCCGGGGCCTATCATCACCGGATTGCGTGCCCCATCGCGCGCCTGTAATGGCCCGCGCTGGCCTGCGCGATTCGCGCGCCAGGCCGAGCCCACGGCCCATAGAAGGGGCAGTAAAGGGAGTGGAACGATCATGAAGAAGATTGCAGTGACCGTTGCGGTCCTCGCGCTCGGCCTTGCCGCCTGCGCGAAGAGCGAGGATGCGAACATGGCCGCCAACGAAGCGGCCGTCGAGAATGAGGCTGCCGCCGACCTGAATGCGTCGCTCGACGCCGAGAACGCGGCCGGTAACGCGCTCGACGCGGCGACCAACGCCATCGAGAACGCCGGCGAAGCCGTCGAGAACGCTGGCGAGGCCGTCGAGAACGCGGCCGAAAACGCCACCAACTAAGGGCGTTCCAAGCCAATGAGGAAGGGCCGCATGCCAGCGCTGGCGTGCGGCCCTTTTCTTTTGGCGCTGCTCTCGCTTGCGGCCTGCAGTGGCGACAGCGGGGCTCCGACCGAAGAGCAGAAAGCCGAGCTCGACCGGGCGGAGCAGATGCTGAATGAAGCGCCGGCCGACCTGTCGGGTATCGACGAAAACGCGCTGGGCGACGCCAGCCCGGCGGAGGATCCCCAGCCTAGCGGCGAAGAACCGCGTTGAGCACCTGCTGGACAATCATCGTCGCGGGATCGACCCGGTACAGATAGGCATTGTCGTAAATGTAGCTCGAGCGCGGATCGAGCTGCGCGCCATAATAGCCCCGCAGATCACCAGGTAACGCGTTGTAGCCGAGCAGGCCATTATATCCGAGCGGCACGCGCTGGCCGACATTGAACAGCCTCTTCGCCTGTCCGGGCGGGATGCAGCCCTTCTTCGCGAGACCGGGAGGGCAGCCGCCGACGCCGTAGCCGACCGGAGTGACCGGAACGATCGCCGCGGCACCATGACCTTTATGTCCATTGCCGTGGCCCTTGCCGGGCTTCGCAAGCGCTGGCGCGTTGGAGAGGAGCGCTGCCGCGCCCGCGAGAAGGATGAGCTTTTTCATGGCGAACCTCGATAGTGGGCCATGCCTGAACGCCTGTTGACCGCTTTCGTTACCAGGCAGGCGGCGGGTCCAAGCCGGTTGCCCGAACCCCCGCTCCGGTCTAGAGGCCCCGCGTCCGCGCCGGTCCCGGCGCGCCCCGGTTCAAAAGGAAGCAAGCAGGCCTCATGGCTCGGAAGAAGATCGCACTGATCGGCGCCGGAATGATCGGCGGCACACTCGCTCACCTCGCCGCTATGCGGGAGATGGGCGACATCGTCCTGTTCGACATCGCCGAGGGGGTTCCCGAGGGCAAGGCGCTCGACATCGCCCAGGCCGGTCCGATCGACGACTTCGACGCCAAGCTCAAAGGCACGTCGGATTATGCCGACATCGAGGGCGCCGACGTGTGCATCGTCACCGCCGGAGTGCCGCGCAAGCCGGGCATGAGCCGCGACGACCTGCTCGGCATCAACCTCAAGGTGATGAAGGCGGTCGGCGACGGCATCAAGGCCCATGCGCCCGACAGCTTCGTCATCTGCATCACCAATCCGCTCGACGCGATGGTCTGGGCGCTTCGCGAATATTCGGGCCAGCCGCACAACATGGTCGTTGGAATGGCCGGGGTGCTCGACAGCGCGCGCTTCCGCCATTTCCTGGCGGAGGAATTCCAGGTGAGCGTCGAGGACGTCACCGCCTTCGTGCTCGGCGGGCACGGCGACACGATGGTCCCGGTCGTCGAATATTCGACGGTTGCCGGGATCCCGATCCCCGACCTCATCAAGATGGGCTGGTCGACTCAGGAGCGGATCGACGCGATCGTCAAGCGCACCCGGGGCGGCGGCGGCGAGATCGTCGCCCTCCTGAAGACGGGGTCCGCCTATTACGCGCCGGCGACCAGCGCGATCGCGATGGCCGAGAGCTATCTGAAGGACAAGAAGCGCGTGCTTCCCTGCGCGGCGCACCTCACCGGCCAGTATGGCGTCGACGACCTCTACGTCGGAGTCCCGTGCGTGATCGGCGCCCGCGGAGTGGAGCGGATTGTCGAGATCGACCTCCAGGGCGACGCCCGCGCCAACTTCCAGGTCAGCGTCGATGCGGTGAAAGAGCTGCTCGTCGCCTGCCGGAACATCGACAGCGCCCTCGCGTAAGGAGCGGCAGTGAGCATCCTCGTCGACAGCAATACAAAGGTCATCACGCAGGGCATGACCGGCGAGACCGGCACGTTCCACACGCGCCAGGCGCTCGATTACGGCACCAAGATGGTCGCCGGCGTGACCCCCGGCAAAGGCGGGACCACGCACCTCGGCCTACCAGTGTTCGACACGGTGCGCGAGGCCGTTGAAGCGACCGGCGCGACGGCTTCCGTCATCTACGTTCCGCCGCCCTTCGCCGCGGATTCGATCCTCGAGGCAATCGACGCAGAGGTGCCGCTGATCGTCTGCATTACCGAGGGGATCCCGGTGCTCGACATGGTCGGGGTCAAGCGCGCGCTGTGCGGGTCGAAGTCGCGCCTGATCGGTCCCAATTGCCCGGGCGTCCTCACCCCGAACGAGTGCAAGATCGGAATCATGCCCGGCAACATCTTCAAGCCCGGGAGCGTCGGCGTGGTCAGCCGGTCAGGCACCCTCACCTATGAGGCCGTGTTCCAGACGACGAACGAGGGTCTCGGCCAATCGACCGCGGTCGGCATCGGCGGCGACCCGGTCAAGGGCACCGAGTTCATCGAAGTACTCGAGATGTTCCTTGCCGACGACAAGACGGAATCGATCATCATGATCGGGGAGATCGGCGGCACGGCGGAAGAGGATGCCGCCCAGTTCCTTGCCGATGAGGCGAAGCGCGGGCGCAAGAAGCCGGTCGTCGGCTTCATCGCCGGGCGCACTGCCCCGCCGGGACGCCGGATGGGCCACGCCGGCGCGATCGTTGCGGGCGGCAAGGGCGACGCGGAAAGCAAGATCGCGGCGATGGAGGCGGCTGGAATCACGGTCAGCCCAAGCCCATCTGAGCTCGGGAAAACGCTCAAGGAGCTGCTTGCGGCTTAGCCCCATGGCCGACGACCAACCGATCCTTTTCGACCCGAAGCCGGGCCCAAGCTGGGCGCGGCCGAACTGGCCCGTCTCGGAACTCGACGAGATCAACCTCGGGCTCGATCCGACCCAGGCGACAATCGAGGCCGTGCGCAAGGCGGCGCGCGAGGAAGCGTCCGCGACAGTCACCGACGAGAGCGCGATCCGCCGCGCCGCCGAGGACTCGATCCGCGCGATGATGTTGATCCGCACCTATCGCGTGCGCGGTCATCTCGCGGCGAACCTCGATCCCCTGGGGCTGCACAAGAGCGAAATCCCGGCCGACCTGACGCCAGCCTATCACGGCTTCTCCGATGCTGACCTCGACCGGCCGATCTGGATCGGCGGAGCGCTGGGATATGACAAGGCGACGGTCCGGCAGATCGTCGCTGCGCTCCGGGCCGATTATTGCGGCACGATCGGCGTCGAATACATGCACATCAACGACCTGGAGGAGCGCCGCTTCATCCAGGAGCGGATCGAGAGCCAGGACGACACGGTCCAGTTCACGGCCGAGGGCAAGCAGGCGATCCTGGCGAAGGTGATCGAGGCCGAGGAATGGGAAAAGTTCCTGGCCCGCAAATATGTCGGCACCAAGCGCTTCGGGCTCGACGGCGGCGAAAGCGCGGTCCCCGCGCTCGAGGCGGTGATCAAGTACGGCGGGCTGATGGGGGTCGAAGAGATCGCTATCGGGATGGCCCATCGCGGCCGGCTCAATGTCCTGTCCAACGTCATGGGCAAGCCGTATCGCGCCATTTTCCACGAGTTCGCGGGCGGAGCGACGAACCCCGCGGACGTCGGCGGCTCCGGCGACGTCAAATATCACCTGGGCACGTCTTCGGACCGGGAGTTCGACGGAGTGAGGGTCCACCTCGCGCTCCTGCCTAACCCTTCGCACCTTGAAGCGGTCGACCCGGTCGTCCTCGGCAAGGCCCGGGCGACTATGACCTACCTGGGCGACAAGCACGGCAAGAAGGTCCTGCCGCTGCTCCTTCACGGCGACGCGGCCTTCGCGGGACAGGGGGTCGTGGCCGAGTGCCTCAGCCTGTCAGGACTGCCTGGCTATGGCACCGGCGGGACCCTGCACTTCATCATCAACAACCAGGTCGGGTTCACCACAAGCCCGCAGTTCGCCCGCTCTTCGCCCTATCCGTCCGACATCGCCAAGTCGGTCCAGGCGCCGATTCTCCACGTCAACGCCGACGACCCGGAGGCAGTCACTTATTGCTGCAAGCTGGCGATCGAGTTCCGGCAGACGTTCGGCCGCGACATCGTCATCGACATGTGGTGCTATCGGCGCTTCGGCCACAACGAGGGCGACGAGCCGAGCTTCACCCAGCCGCAGATGTACGCGGCGATCCGCAAGCATCCGCCGATCAGTGAAATCTACGGAAAGCGGCTGATCGAGGAAGGAGTCGTCGACCAGGAATGGATCGACGGCCACCGCAAGTCTTACGTCGCGCACCTCAACGAGGAGTTCGACGCGGCGCCCAGCTATCTCCCCAACAAGGCGGACTGGTTCGAAGGCCGCTGGAGCGGCCTGGGCCGCCCGGCCGAGCCGGTGCTGGCGCGGCGCAACATCGCCACCGCCGTTTCGGAAGAGACGCTTCGGGAAGTTGGCAAGGTCCTGACCACCGTTCCGCAGGACTTCAGCATCCACAAGACGCTGCAGCGCATCCTCGACGCCAAGAAGGCGATGTTCGAAAGCGGCGAGGGCTTCGACTGGGCGACGGCGGAGGCGTTGGCCTTCGGGACTCTGATCGCGGAGAAGCACAGCGTCCGCCTGTCCGGCCAAGACAGCGGGCGAGGCACGTTCAGCCAGCGCCACGCGGTCTGGGTCGACCAGCAGACGGGCGAGAAATACATCCCGCTGACAACGATCGAAGGCGGCCGCTTCGAGGTTCGCGATTCACCCTTGAGCGAGTTCGGGGTTCTCGGCTTCGAATATGGCTATTCGCTCGCCGACCCGAAGACGCTGGTCTGCTGGGAAGCGCAGTTCGGCGATTTCGCCAACGGCGCCCAGACGATCTTCGACCAGTTCATCGCCAGCGGCGAGGCCAAGTGGCTTCGCGCGAGCGGCCTCGTCGTCCTTCTGCCGCACGGCTTCGAAGGCCAGGGCCCGGAGCACAGCTCGGCGCGGCTCGAGCGCTACCTGCAGCTTTGCGCCGAGGACAATATGCAGGTCGCGAACTGCACGACCCCGGCCAATTACTTCCACATCCTGCGCCGCCAACTGCTTCGGCCGTTCCGCAAGCCGCTGGTGGTGATGACGCCCAAGTCGCTGCTCCGGCACAAGCTTGCGGTTTCGAAAATCGACGATTTCATCGGCGACAGCCATTTCCGCCGGATCGTCAGCGACCTCAACCCGCCAGCCGAGGGGGAAACGAAGCGGCTGGTGCTATGCTCGGGCAAGGTTGCCTATGAGCTGATGGAGGCGCGGGACGCGGCCGGAAATCGCGAGACCGAAATCGTCCGCATCGAGCAGCTGTACCCCTTCCCGTCCGAGCCGCTGGTCAAGCGCCTGAAAGCGATGCCCAAGCTCGAGAGACTGGTCTGGGCGCAGGAGGAACCGCAGAACAACGGCGCCTGGTTCTTCGTTGAGCCCCTGCTTGAAGCCTGTCTCAAGGAAGCGGGGTTCGGCTCGCTTCGGCCGCATTATTCCGGACGGCCGCCGTCCGCCTCGCCTGCGACCGGGCTTGCCAAGCGCCATGCAGCCGAACAGGCGGCCTTGATCGCGGACGCTCTGGGTCATAGCAGCCCCGCTGAGGCCCCAGCGGCCCGCAGCGCCTGACAACACAAGGGAGAAACATGGCCACCGACGTGAAAGTCCCGGCGCTTGGGGAATCGATCACGGAGGGCACGCTCGCCCAATGGCTGAAAAAGGCCGGCGACGCGGTCGCGGCCGACGAGCCGATCGCGAGCCTGGAGACCGACAAGGTCACGGTCGAGGTGCCCTCGCCTGCCGCGGGGGTCCTGTCGGAAACTCTCGTTGCCGAAGGGGAGACAGTCGAGGTCGGAGCGGTCATCGCCCGGATCGACGAGAGCGGCAAGGCGGCAACGCCTGCCGAGCAGGGCGCGCAAAGCTCCCCCACGAACCCCGCCGGAGCCGGCGAGAGCCCGGCGATCCGCGGTTCCGAGCACGCGCCCGAGCCGGAGCCCGCGGAGGCCGGCGAAGCGGCGGCCGGTGAGCCGGACCATATCATGACGATGTCGCCCGCGGTTCGGCGCGCGGTCCTCGAATATCATGTCGACCCAACCAAGATTAAGGGCACCGGCAAGGACGGCCGGCTGACGAAGGACGACGTCATCGCCGCGGCCCAGGCGATGAAGGCGGCGGCAGATGCGCCTGCGAAGGCAGAGGCCAAAGCGCCTCCTTCGACACCTTCGCCGGCGCCCGAAGTGAAGCAGCCTTCGGCTCCTGGGCCCCGGCCTGCGCCGGGCAACAGGAATGAAGAACGCGTCCGCATGTCGCGGCTGCGCCAGACCGTCGCGAAGCGGTTGAAGGAAGCGCAGAACGAGGCCGCGCTGCTGACCACGTTCAACGATGTTGACATGTCGGCCGTGCTCGAGGCGCGTAACCGCTACAAGGACATGTTCGAGAAGAAGCATGGCATCCGGCTCGGGTTCATGAGCTTCTTCGTGAAGGCGTGCGCGCTCGCTGCCCGCGACGTGCCCGCGGTCAACGCCTCCATCGAAGGCGACGAGATCGTCTATCACGACTATCTCGACGTCTCGATCGCCGTGTCCGCGCCCAAGGGGCTCGTCGTCCCCGTCATCCGTAACGCCCAGGCGATGAGCTTCGCCGAGATCGAGAAGTCGATCGCCGAGTTCGGACGCAAGGCCAAGGAAGGCACGTTGAGCGTCGAGGAGATGCAGGGCGGGACCTTCACCATTTCCAACGGCGGGGTCTTCGGCAGCCTGCTTTCGACGCCGATCGTCAATCCGCCGCAGTCGGCGGTGCTCGGCATGCACCGGATCGAGGAGCGGCCGGTCGTCCGCGACGGCCAGATCGTCGCCCGGCCGATGATGTACCTCGCGCTGACCTACGATCATCGGCTGATCGACGGCCGCGAGGCGGTGACTTTCCTGGTCCGGGTCAAGGAAGCGATCGAAGACCCGACGCGATTGTTGATTGATCTTTAGTCGTCATCCCGGCGAAGGCCGGGATCCAGACGACCTCTGAACTGGATTCCGGCTTCCGCCGGGATGACGAAGGTAAGAACATGGTAGAGCAATACGATTTCGACGTCCTGGTGATCGGCGCCGGCCCCGGCGGCTACGTCGCCGCGATCCGAGCCGCGCAGCTCGGCCTCAAGACCGCTTGCGCCGAGAGTCGCGAGACGCTTGGCGGCACCTGCCTCAACGTCGGCTGCATCCCGTCAAAGGCGCTCCTCCATGCGTCCGAGCTGTTCGAGGAAGCGGCCCATGGGACGCTGGCCAAGTGGGGCGTCAAGGCGAGCGGCGTGGAGGTCGATCTCGACACGATGCACGGTGAGAAGGCCAAAGCGGTCAAGGAGCTGACCGGCGGCATCGAGTTCCTGTTCAAGAAGAACAAGATCGAGTGGCTCAAGGGCCAGGCGACGTTCGAGGGGGCCAACAAGGTCACGGTTGGGGACAGGACGGTGTCGGCGAAGAACATCGTCATCGCCACCGGCTCGTCGGTGACTCCGCTTCCAGGGGTCGAGGTCGACAACTCCAAGCACAGGATCGTGGATTCGACGGGCGCGCTGGCTCTGCCCGCCGTTCCCAAGACAATGGTCGTCATCGGCGGCGGCGTGATCGGCCTAGAGCTTGGGTCCGTCTGGCGCCGGCTGGGCGCGAACGTGATCGTCGTCGAGTTCCTCGACGAGATCCTTCCCGGAATGGACGGCGAGGTGCGTAAGGAAGCGCACAAGATCTTCAAGAAGCAGGGCTTCGACATCCGCACCGGCACCAAGGTCACCAAGGCCGAGGTGAAGGGCGACACGGTCACGCTCACCGTCGAACCCGCCAAGGGGGGCGATGCCCAGACGATCGAAGCCGATGTTGTGCTGGTATCCATCGGACGGCGCCCGAACACCGATGGACTCGGCCTGGATAAAATCGGGCTGAAGACCAACGCGCGCGGGCAGATTGAGGTCGATCACGAGTTCCGCACCTCCGTTCCCGGCGTCTGGGCGATCGGCGACGTCACTCCGGGTCCAATGCTCGCCCACAAGGCCGAGGACGAGGGGATCGCGGTCGCGGAGAACATCGCGGGCCTCACGGGAATCGTGAATCACGAAGTGATCCCGAGCGTCGTCTACACGATGCCGGAGATCGCCGGGGTCGGCCTCACCGAGGAAGAGGCGAAGAAGGACGGCGAAGTGAAGGTCGGCAAGTTCCCGATGCTCGCCAACAGCCGCGCCAAGACCAACCGCGAGCCTGACGGTTTCGTCAAGGTCATCGCCGACGCCAAGACGGACCGTGTGCTGGGCGTGTGGATGATCAGCTCGGTCGCGGGCACAATGATCGCCCAGGCGGCGCAAGCGATGGAGTTTGGAGCGACCAGCGAGGACATCGCCTACACCTGCCATGCGCACCCGACCCATTCGGAAGCGCTCAAGGAAGCGGCGATGGCGGTGACGGGCAAGCCGATCCACATCTGATCGACGCCCCTCGGGCTGCTCCATCCATTTCGGTGGCGGACCGGTCGATCCCGGTCTAGGAACAGCGGATGCTGAGCCGCTCCATCACCGCTTCCGGCCTCTGCGCCCTCCTTATCGCCTCCTGCGGGCCCAAGGCCTTGGCGCTTCCGGAAGATCCGCTCGAACGGGCAGCGATGTGCGGAGCAGTCGCAGCCGCGTCCGCTCGGTCCAAGACCGACATCAACTCGCCGTTGCCGCTGGAGAAGATCGGCGGCGTCCTCCATTATCCGCTGCTGGCGGCGTCTTCCGGCGAAACCTACTCGCCCGACACCGCGGCGAAGGTGCAGCAGCGCATGGCCGAGCTCCAGGACCGGGTAGTGGAGAGCAAGTGGCAGGAGCTTGTGCCGGCCTGCCGCGAAGCCTTTCCGGCCACGGCTGTAGAGGAAGTCAGCCTTCCGGAAGGCCGCTTCGAGGCGCAGCTCGGCTGTGACGAGCTCGGCGACTTCCTGCGCTCCTCGCTCGAGGCGCAGGACGAATATATGAACGAGCTCGGCGAATATCGTCAGCTCAGCAACAGGCTCGATCCGGTCCTTGCAGGCGGGGCCGATCCGGACCGCCGGAGCAAGGCGCTTGCGGCGATGGCCAAGGCCGGGCCGCCGGTCGCCGTGATGCGCAAGTGCCTCGAGCGCTTCGGCTAAGTCCCTAAATTAGAACAGCCAGTCGCGAAGCGCGGCCAGGAAGCTCCTGTCCTCGGCAGTGATGCGGGCCGGAGCGACGGCCGGGCATTCCAGGCAGCGCACCTGGATGCGCGGCCCAGAAAGCACCGAGCGCAGATCGGCGAGCGCCTGGACGATGCCCCGGTCGGGCGCGAGCGCCGCGAAAGCATCTTCTTCCTGCTCCTGGCCGGACTGGTCGTCGGCCAGAAGCTCCAGCAGCTGCTCCTCGAAGCTAACCGGCCGCTCCAGGTAGCGAACCTCGCTCGCCGGGTTGTCAATCTTGGCCAGCGCGCCTGCCTTGGCGACCGCCTCTTCCAGGCCGCCGAAGCCGTCGATGAGACCGAGCTGCCGGGCCGTTCCGCCGTCCCACACGCGGCCCTGCGCGATCCGGTCGATGTCGGCCGGGGAACGCTTCCGCGACTGGGCGACGATCGAAAGGAACCGCCGGTAAATGGACTCGATGCTCGCCTGGATGATCTGGTCGGCCTCCTCGGACGGGCCCTTGAGCAGGTCGGGCTCGCCGGAAAGCGGGGTCGTCTTGATCCCGTCGGCTCCTAGTCCGAGCTTCTGGAGCGTGCCTTCGAAGCTGGGGAGGATCCCGAACACGCCGATTGAACCAGTGATGGTCGACGGTTCGGCATAGATGAAGTCGGCGGGCGTCGAGACCCAGTAGCCGCCCGAAGCCGCCACACTGCCCATCGACACGACCACCGGCATGTCCTTTGCCTTGGCGTTCAGGATTGCCTGCCGGATCCGCTCCGATGCGAGGACCGAGCCGCCGGGGCTGTCGACGCGCACGACGAGTGCTTTCAGCCCGCCCTCGCGGACCGCTTCGTCGATGATCTTGGCGATGCTGTCGCCTCCGGCGGTCCCCGCCGGCGCCTTTCCGTCGACGATGATTCCGGCAACGGTGACGACCCCGATCGAGCCGTTCGCATTGTCCTCGACCTCGGCGGCCATATAGGCGGGGAGCTTGATCGTCTTGAAGCCGTGCTTGACGTCTTTGCCCCCGAGCTCGGCGAGCCGCGCCTCGAAAGCTTCCCTGGGGGCGATCTTGTCGACGAGGCCGTTGGCCAGCGCAGCCCTGGCGAGATCGCCTCCGCTCGACTGGAGCGCCGCGACCGGATCGCGCATATAGGCGTCAACCCGCGCTTTCGGCCGGTTCTTGAGCACCGCCTCCCGCCAGCTTTCGAGAAGCGCCCCGCCGAGCGCCTGCGCGTTCTGGCGGGCCTCGTCGGACATGTCGCTGCGTGTGAAGGGTTCGACGGCGGCCTTGTAGGTGCCGACGCGATAGACGTTGGGAGTGATACCCAGCTTGTCGAGCAGGCCCCTGAAATAGAGATTGCTTCCGCCGGGGCCCGCGATCGCCACGCCGCCCAGCGGATCGAGCCAGATTTCGGATGCCGCCGAGGCCAGCAGATAGGCATCGTCGCCATAGGCGGGCGCGTAGGCGATAACCTCCTTGCCCGATTCCCGGACGCGGCGGACGGCGTCGGCAAGGTCGGTCATCGCGGCCTGGCCTCCGCCCGTGAAGCTCTCGAGGTCGAGAGCGACCGCCTTCACCCGATCATCGTCGCGCGCGGCGTCCAGAGCAGCGACGAGGTCGCGAAGGCGATATTCGCGCACCGGGGAGCCGCCCCCGGCAAGCTCCGCGAATGTCGGCGTGCTCGGCTGCTCGACAACGGAACCGTTGAGGTCGAAGGCAAGGACGCCCTCGCCCACACTCTCCGGCCGAGCCGCCAGCGCGACGTACAGGAAACCGAAGAACAGAAGCATGAAGATCAGGACGAGGCCGTCCTTGATCCCGACCAGCAGCCTCCAAATCGCGCGTGCAAATTTCATCTTGTTACCCCTTGGGGTGGGGTTAGCCGAGGCGCACTCCCGCCGCCAAACCTTTTCGACGGGCCGGCAGGCGGCTAGTCGCGCTCGGCGATGCGGGCGGCAGGGATCATCGGCGGCGAGACAGACGCCTGGAAGCGGGAGCTGCGCGCCACGCTGGGCCTTGCGTGGCCCCTGATCCTGTCCAACCTGACCTTCGCTCTTATCCAGGCAACCGACGTGGTGCTGATGGGATGGTTAGGCCCGCGGCAGCTGGCTGCCTCGGCGCTCGGGATTAACCTGACCTGGCCGCTCGGCTTCGCTGCGTTCGGCCTGATCACCGCCGCCTCCCCGATGATGGCTTCCGCGCTGGGCGCGAGGCTGCGTTCGGTGCACGAGGTTCGCCGAAGCTTCCGGCAGTCGCTGTGGCTGTGCGCGGCGATGACGATCCCCCTCTGGCTGCTTCTGTGGAACGCCGAAAGCGTCATGCTGGCGCTGGGCCAGCAGCCCGAGCTCGCGCGTGACGGCGCGCTGTTCCTCAAGGGCTACATGTGGACCCTCTTCCCCTGGCTTCTGTTCCAGGCGATGCGCAATTTCGTCGCCGCGCTCGAACGACCGAAGACGATCCTGGCAATCAGCGGCATTGCGATACCGCTGAACGCGCTGCTGGGCTGGAGCCTGATTTTCGGCCACCTGGGCCTGCCCGCGCTCGGCATTTTCGGCGGCGGCCTTGCAAGCTCCATCGTGTGGACCGCCATGGTCGTGGCGCTGGTTGCGGTGATCCTGCGGGACCGCCAGTTCCGCCGCTTCCACCTGTTCGGCCACTGGTGGCGGCCCGACTGGCCGAGGCTGACCAGGATGGTGAAGCTCGGCGCGCCAATCGGTTTCGCCTTCGCGTTCGAAGGGCTGGTTTTCGCGGCCGCGGCCTATCTGATGGGCTTGATCGACGCTGCCAGTGTCGCCGGCCATGCGATCGCGCTCCAGATCGCGGCTGTGACCTTCATGGTGCCCTGGGGGATCAGCCAGGCGGCGACGGTGCGGGTCGGCCGGGCGCTCGGAGCGCGCGACAAACCCGGGATCGCGCGCGCCGGCTGGACCGCATGGCTGCTCGGCGTCGCGTTCATGACTGCGGCGGCGGTCATCATGTGGAGCTTCCCGCGCGAGCTGGTTGGCCTGTTTCTCGAGCCCGAGGCGCGTGACGGGCGCGTAGCGATGCTCGCCGTTCAATTCCTGCTCATCGCCGCGCTGTTCCAGATCTTCGATGGCGCGCAGGTCGTCGGCGCCGGGATGCTCCGCGGCCTGCATGACACGCGCGTGCCGATGCAATTCGCCTTCGTCGGCTACTGGGTACTCGGAATCGGACTTGGGGCGTGGCTCGCCTTCGTCCGCGGCTGGGAGGGCGTCGGCATCTGGGCAGGGCTCGCGGCTGGCCTTGCGACCGTCGCGACGCTGATGTTGTGGCGCTGGACCTTGCGCGAGCGGCTGGGACTTACGCGGTTCGGCTAACGCGGTTCGCCGATATCCGCAGTGCCTGACTTGCGGACCGCCTCCTCGAAGGGCGTGTCCATCGGCACGCAAACCGATTGCGAGCCATTCGTGACCTTGTCGGGGACGACGTGGAGAGGGGCCGCGTCCTTAAGCGCCTGGACCGCGTCCGCGCGCAGGCTCCAGGCCGTGTAGCGCGCCCGCTGGATCGCGTGGCGAAGGTCGGAAAGGTCGCTGTCGGTCAGGTCGCGGTCCTCGGTGATCGAGCGGAGACGCGACCAGGCGAGCTGCTCCTCCTCCTGCCATTCGGCGAAGCGGGCCATGCTCGCGTAGGTCGAGGAGATGGCCATCTGCTCCCCCCGCGGCATTACCGTCAGCGAGCCGTAGGAGCGGGCCGAGTCAACCGCGCTGGTCTGCATGTTCCAGACCTGCGGCCTTCCGACCCAGGTCGGCCTTTTTTTTGGACCGCCGGTCGAGCTCGCCTCGACGTAGGAAGCGATTTCGTCGAGCCTTTGCGTGATGCACTCGTCGGTCGCGAGA
>JBKHXB010000002.1:0-64355 GCA_046566245.1 Alphaproteobacteria bacterium
GACGCGCCGGCTCGCTCGCGGCCTTTCGGCCGAACCACCATGCCATGTGAATTCCTCTGATCTAAAGTCGCCGCACCCTCGGCAGCCCGCTTCTCGTCTCGCCCAGCTCCGTCATCGCCCACACCATCGCGTCGGCGCGGTCCGGCGACCGGCCCGGCCCTTCATAGCCGCCGCCGGCGATCATCCCGGCCATCTGGTCCTCGAGCTTCGGCAGGCTCCCGCACAGGAACGCCCTGCCCGCCTCGAAGCGCAGCGCGACCGGCTCGGCCCGCGCCGACTTGCCCTTCGACGCGTGCACCAGCTTCACCTTGCGCTCGCAGCCCGCGGCCTTGAGCACGCTTCCGACCATTGCCCCGCCGTTGTTGGCCTCGGCGACAATGATCGACGCCTTCCACCTGGCGGCCGCTGCCGCGACGCGGTTCGCCCAGCCTTCCGGGCTCAGTCCCTCGACGCTTTCGTCGGCGATTACGTAGAGATCGTCGCCGCGCCTCCCGCAAACCACGATCCCGCACGCGTCGCAGCCCTCGCCAACCCCCGCCGGCGGGTCGACCCCGACGACGATGCGTTCAAATGTCCGCTCATCCTGAGTAGCCGCTGAGCCCGGTCGAAGCGGCATATCGAAGGACCGCGACCGCTCGATCAACTCCCGGCTCCACAGCGCGCCCTCGATCTCCTCGATCAGCTCCCCGTCCAGCTCCTGCCGCCCGATCCTCGTCCCGCCATAGGTCGCCAGCATCACCTCGACGAAATGCGGGTCGAGGTTGACGTTCTCGTCGGTGCGGCCGGTGGTCGTCACCGTCCACTTCTCCTCGCGAATCCGCTTCAACAGGTCGATCGGCCGCGGCGTCGTCGTCACCAGCGCCCGAGGCCGCCGCCCGCGCCTCAGGCCCATCTGCAAATTCATCCACGCCTGGTCCGCATCTCGCCATTTGGCGAGCTCGTCGCACCAGGCGAAATCATGTTCCGGGCCCCTCAGACCTTCCGGATTGTCGCCCGAAAACAGCTGCGCCTGGCTCCCGTTCGGCCATTTCAGCCGCCCCAGGCTCGGCTCCCAGCTCACTTTCCTGCGGCAGTTGGCGGCGACGCTTAGGATCCCGCTCAGGCCCTCGACCATTACCCGCCGGGCCTCGTCGATTGTCGCTCCGACGAGCGCGATCCGCACACCCGGGCGGCTGCGCGCCTGCTTCTCGACCCATTCGGCCCCCGCCCTGGTCTTGCCGAAGCCGCGGCCCGCGAGCATCAGCCAGGTGCGCCAGCCCTCTCCTCCTGGAGGCAACTGGGCCCGATGCGCCCAGTTCTCGAACTTGGCGTCGAATTTCAACAGGTCGCTCGCGGTCGCGCCGCGCAGAATGCGCCACTTCTCCTCGAGCGAGGCAGTGGCGAGTCGGCACATCTGCCGCTCCGACAAATCGATGTGCATCAGCGGATATTTTCGGCCTCGTACCGCTCACGCAGGCGCTCCAACTTCTGGACCAGCCGCTCGCGAATCTCGTCAGCGTCCTCTTCCGACGGCTGCTCGATCACTTCGTTCGCCGTGTCTCGGTGCATCCTGAGCAGTGTCAGCGCCACCGTGTTCGAATATTCGCGCATCCGCTCCTCGGAGCCGTCGCGGCGCGTCACCACTTTCTCCGTGCCGTTGAGCGCGCGCTCGAGCAGGGCCATCTCCAGCCGCTGGTATGCGCTCGCGATCGCTTCGGCCCAGCTCGCGCGGAAGGCCGCGTCCTTCTTGCGCTTGGCATAGGCGCTGGTGAGTGACATCCCCGCCGCCTCGGCCGCGAGCGTCACGTTGCACGTCTCGGCGAGCGCGCCCATGAACGCCTCGACCTTGGTCCTGGTCCATTCGTGGCGGCGCGGCCGGCGCAGCTTTGGCCCGGCGCCGCCGACCAGGGTCAGCTCGCCCCGCCCCTTGCCCGCCTTTGCCTTTGCATTCGTCCTCGCCACTCGCCCGCTCCCAAAAGCAAATCGGGCCCGCCGACCCGCTCATCTGAGCGTGTCGACGGACCCGACTCGGTTTTTCTCACTGTGCTTGCCGTGTACCGAATGAGCGTGACGATGTCAAGACTTTTTGTTCCAAATAGGTTTTTTATCCCTCCCTACGATCTGACCCGTTTTGGAGAAATCCCTAGTCAAAGCGGGCCCGATTCCGGGCGCGGCCGCGGCGCTTTTCGATTAGGGTTTGGCAATGCGATACCAGCGTGCCGAACTTCCGCTGAAGCTCGACGGGCTCCCCGCGGCCCGCGCTTTCTTCGCAGGTTGCATCGCCGATTCCGATCCGACGCGGGAAAGCCTGTGGGTGGCGCACCTCGACGACCAGGCGTACTGCCTGCATCTCACGCGCCATGCGGGTGATGAGAGCGGCACGGACTTCCCATTGCGCGCGATCGTCGCCGACGCCGCCCTGCACGGAAGCGCCGGGATCGTACTTGCCCACAACCACCCGAGCGGGGACCCGACGCCCAGTGAAGGCGACAAGCGCGCCACGCGGCGGCTCGCCTGCGCGGCAGAGGCCCTCGACTGCACCGTCGTCGATCACCTGGTGTTCGGCGGGAAGGACTGCACCAGCTTCCGCCAACTCGGCTTGCTGTAGTCTCGTCCGCCGTTCCGGCGGAGGCGGGAACCTAGCGCCCCATCTCCACGATCGCCGCCCACTCCTCGTCGCGGACCGGCGAGACCGACAGCCGCGACTGGCGGATCAGCTCCATCTTCGCGAGCCTCGGGTCGGCCTTGATCGCCTTCAGGGTCACGGGCCTCGCCAGCGCCCGGACCGGCTCGACCCGCACTGACACCCAGGCGGGATCGCCCGGATCCGGCGCCGCCTCGCGCGTGATTCGCATGATCCCGACCACGGCCCGCTCGTCGCCGCTATGATAGAAAAAGGCTTCGTCCCCTTCTCTCATCGCCTTGAGGTGAAGCCGCGCGGCGTTGTTGCGCACCCCGTCCCATTCGGTCGCGCCGTCGCGCTCGAGGTCGGCCCAGCTGTAGGTGCCAGGCTCCGATTTCATCAGCCAATATGCCACTTCGTCTCCTCTCGTCCCGCCTAGCGCCGCCAACGGAAAATCCAAGGTTCCGCAGTTTTTCTAGAGAAATCAGAACGTTCCGCATTTCATCCCGGCACGGGCTCGACTCATCGTCCGGTGGGTTGGAATCCCCCGCTCAATCCGTATTTGCCGCTCATCGGTTAACGAGAGCGGGGTTCCGCAGCGCGCAGGCGCCGCTTCCTCGGCAAGACGGAAGACCCTTCACAACGCGCGACGCGAGTGCGCTTCTTCCTTTTGAGGAAGCGCCCCTGTGACCGGTCGGCCGCCAAGGGCTAGAAAAAGAATTGAAGAAGTATCTGCGGAACCGCGGCATTGCCGCGGTTGTGGGGTCGTTCATGCTGCTTCTGGGGTCGGGCAACGCAGCCGCCCAGACGGTCCACGCTGCCGGCTATTCGACGAGCGGGGCTACGGCAAATGTCCGTGCTCCGGTCGCCTCGGTGGCCGAGCGCGCGCTGTCGTCGACCACCAATATCTTCACCAGGGCGGTCGGCTCGGTCTTCGGAGCGACGCCGTCTATTGACGAGGCGAACCGTATCGCCCGTGAGGCCGCCTGGCTGCACAAGAACGGCTGGCCGCTCTACGCCCTGGTCGACCGCTACAGCGCCTCGGAAGGCCCGGCGCTCGACGAGGAAGCCAATTGCATCGCTGTCGCTGTCTATCACGAAGCGCGCGGGGAATCGCTCGAAGGCCAGCTCGCGGTCGCGCGGGTGATCATGAACCGCGCCGCGTCGGGCAAATATCCGTCGACCTGGTGCGGGACGGTCAAGCAACCGTGGCAGTTCTCGTTCGTCCGCAACTACCAGTTCCCCTATACGGACACGAGCTCGCTCGCCTGGCGCAAGGCGGTGGCGATCACCCGCCTCGCGATCAGCAACGCGGTGCCGTCGCTTTCCGGTGACGTCCTCTGGTACCACGCCGACTATGTCGCGCCCTCGTGGGGCCGCCGGCTGACCCGGGTGGAAAAGATCGGCACCCACATTTTCTACCGCGCGTAAGCGTTTCATTCGGGGAGCGGTATCGGGCCGGGCCGAAAGGCTCGGCCCGACTCATATCCGCCTCGCTTCGTCGTTAACCGCGTTCATCGGGGATTCGCGTCGGCCGTCTTTCCGCACAGGCTCGCTTCCGATAACGGCTCGAGCCTCGGGGGAGGTTAAGTTGCTGAAGATTCTGGTGGTCGAGGACGACAGGCAGCTTGCGACGACGGTCAAGTACCTCGTCGAAGACAATCCCCGTTACCGGGTCGTCGCAATCGCGGACGACGTCGACAGCGCCGTCGCGGCCGCCGAGGAGCATCAGCCGCATCTGGCGCTCGTCGACCTTCACCTTGCCCATGGAACGACCGGCTTCGCCGCCGCGGTCCGGCTCAACGATTTCGACGTCCCTTGCCTGTTCGTCAGCGGCAAGGCGCCAAGCTTCGCGATGCCCGACCTCGCGCTCGGCTGCCTGATGAAGCCCTTCACCGCCGAAGACGTCCACCGCGCGCTCGCGCTGGCCGAGGACAAGCTCCGCGGCCGCGAAGCCCTTCGGATGAAGCTCCCGGTGAACCTGATGGTCTATGACGAGCCCGAAGAGACGATGGAGGTGCGCGGGTTCATTCCATCGCGCCCATCGCTCTGGACGCGCCTCGGCCACTGGATCGCGGCCCACCAGCGCCCGTCATGATCCTGTAACAATCGAGTCACTGCCGCGTAGCAGTCATTCCCTAGATGGCGAGTCACCGGGGCGGCACTTGGGCCGTCCGAAGGGGACTCACATGGGACAGACCAAATTCCTTTGCGCGGCCGCGTTCCTCGCGGCGATTTCCACCCCGACGATCGCCGAGGCCCGCGGCCAGATGCGCGCCGTCGGGTCGTCGACCGTCTATCCGTTCGCGAAAATGGTCGCGGAGCGGGTCGCTCGCGCCAATCCGCGGCTTGGCACGCCGATCATCGAATCGACCGGTACCGGCGGGGGAATCAAGCTGTTCTGCGCCGGGGTCGGCGCCCGCTTCCCGGACGTCGCCAATGCATCCCGCCGGATGAAGGCCAGCGAGGCCAAGACCTGCGCCGCCAATGGGGTGACCAAGATCACCGAGATTCAGGTCGGCATCGACGGGATCGCCTTTGCGACATCGAAGGCAACTCCACTCGCGGGGCTGACAACCCGCGAAATCTACATGGCGCTCGCCAAGACCCCGTTCGGTAAACCCAACCGCGCCAAGACCTGGAGGGACGTAAACGCCAAACTCCCGGCGATCCCGATCCGGGTCTACGGCCCGCCGCCCACCAGCGGCACCCGGGACGCTCTGGTCGAACTGATCATGACCGCCGGGTGTGAAACCAATGCCGGCATGGCCGCGCTCAAGAAGAGCGATGAGAAGAAGCACAAGGCGGTCTGCACCGCGATGCGCGAGGACGGCGCTTTCATCGAAGCGGGCGAAAATGATAACCTCATCGTCCAGAAGCTCGAAGCGAACCGCGGAACGGTTGGAATCTTCGGCTACTCCTACCTCGAGGAGAATGCCGACAAGCTCAAAGGGCTGTCGATCAACGGCGTCGCGCCGACCTACGACGCGATCAGCTCCTTCAAATATCCGGGCGCCCGACCGCTTTATGTTTACGTGAAAAACGCGCACGTCGCGGCTGTCCCGGCGGTAAAGGCCTTCGTTGCCGAGTTCACCAAGGAAAGCGCCTTTGGTCCCAATGGATATCTTCGGCGCGCGGGTCTGATCGCATCGCCGACCAACGTTCGCGCTCGCAGCCAGACGGCCGCCCGGTCGCTGACGCCGCTCAACCTGGCGAGCCTCAAATAGACTTGCAGGTGCAGATTTTAACCGTCCAACCCGTGCCCGGTTTTTCCGCGGGACATCGAAATGGGCCTCAATCGAGGCGGGGAAAGGGAACACAAATGAACACGTACAAATTGGCTGCCGCGCTGCTGAGCGGCACCGCGCTAATCGTCGCGACTCCGGCGTTCGCGCAGGACCAGGCGCCCGCGCCGGAGGTCCTCGACTCATCCGACTCAACCGCCGACGCCCAGATCGCGGCCGCCACACCAGTAGCTGACGACAAAGCCCAGATCGAGCTTCTCCAGGCGCAGGTCGAGGCGCTGCAGGAGTCGCTGGAGGCGCTGAAGAAGCAGGTGGCTGCGAGTACGCCGACATGGAAGGGCGCGCCCCAGTTTGCCGACAAGGAAGGCGGCTGGTCGTTCAAGCCGCGTGGCCGGCTCCAGTACGACGTCGGCTATGTCGGCCACCCCGACGGCTACGAAAACAAGGGGCTGGGCTTCGGTAACGAGATCCGCCGCGCGCGCCTCGGCGTCGAAGGCACGCTCCCGGGCGACTTCGGCTACAAGTTCGAGCTGGATTTCGCCGGTGGCGAGGTCGAATTCGCCGACGCCTACTTGTCGAAGGCTGTCGGCGCGTGGGAGTTCATCCTCGGCCAGCACAACAATTTCCAGTCGCTCGAAGAGCTGACCAGCTCGCTCAACAGCTCTTTCATCGAGCGCGCAGCGTTCACCGACGCGTTCAATTTCGAGCGGCGCGTCGGCGCTTCCGCGCAATATTCGAAAGGCGCGCTGCTCGCCCAGGCCGGCGTTTTCACGGACAGCATCGCTGACCTGAACTCCGTCGGTGACGACAACAACAGCTATAGCTTTGACACGCGCCTCGTTTACTCGCCCGTCGTCGGCTCCAAGCAGCTCCACTTCGGCGGCTCGTTCCACTGGCGCGACCTTCAGGACGCGGCGACCAGCGTCCGCTACCGTCAGCGCCCGGCGGTCCACTTCACCGATGTGCGGTTCATCGACACGGGTTCGATGGCCGGCGCCAAGGCCGAGACGGGTTACGGGGTGGAAGCGGCCGGGATCTTTGGCCCCTTCTACGTCGCGAGCGAGGCCTTCTGGCAGAAGGTGTCTCGCGAAGGCGTTTCGGACCCGACTTTCTTCGGCGCCTATGTCGACGCCGGCTACTTCTTCACAGGCGAATCCCGCGGCTACAAGGGCGGGAAGTTCGACCGCGTGAAGGTCAAGCATCCGTTCGACAAGGGCGGCTGGGGATCGTTCGGGGCGAACCTTCGCTGGGATTACCTCGACCTCAGCGATGCGGGAATCGTCGGCGGCAAGCAGAACGCGTTCCAGCTTTCGCTGAACTGGAAACCGATTGATTACGTGCTGTTTGGCTTCAACGTCGCCCACATCGTCTATCGCGATGCCGCGATCGCCGTCGACGGCGACCGCGACTACAGCGTCAATGTCGCCGGCCTGCGCAGCCAGGTCGACTTTTGATCATCGGGATCGAATCGCCTCTTCGTCCCCCTCCCCGACGAATGGGCTGCTCCCCCGCTCGGCCACGAGCGGGGGAGTTTTGCATCGGGTGACGCAATGACTGCTTTGCCCCGAACTGGAACGCGAGCGGGAATTTCCGCTACTCTTCAGCCTATGCCGAATTCCAACCAGGCAATCCGAGCGCTTCTCGAAGCCATCGACGAGCCGGCGATGATCGTCGAAGGGCGGGTGGTGCGCCTCGCCAACGAGCCGGCCAGGGCGCTCCTTGGCAGAGCCATCGAAGGCGGTGACGTGCGACTTGCGATCCGCCACCCGCAGGCGCTCGAATTCGTCCTTTCGGGACGAACAGGCGACGTCGACTTTACCGGAGTAGGAGCGGTCGGCCGTCCCTGGCGACTGTCCGTCCGGCCGGCGGGAGACGGCGCATTGCTCCTGAGGCTCATCGACCGGTCCGCGATCCATTCTGCAGAGAAGCTCCGGGTCGATTTCGTCGCCAATGCCAGCCACGAGCTGCGCACACCTTTGACCGCGGTGCTTGGCTATGCCGAGAGCCTCGAGGACGAAGACCTCGACCCCAAGCTTTCCGCGAAGTTCGCCGGGACGATCCGAAGCGAGGCAAAGCGCATGCTCCGGATCATCGAGGATTTGATGAGCCTGTCCCGGATCGAGGCCGACCGCTTCGTTGTTCCGACCGACAAGGTTTCGATCGAGTCAATTGTTCGAAGTGCGATGGAGACCGTCCGGTCGGTCGCGGCCAAGTGCGGCTGCACGGTCGAAGCGGATCTGCAGGACAATCTGCCACCGGTGCAGGGGGACCTTCCCCAGCTTGTACAGGTGCTCGATAACCTGCTCAGCAATGCGGTCCGCTACGGCTGCGTGGTCCCCGACTGCAAGGTCCGAATCACCGCGACTTTTGAGGGGCAATCGGTACGAATCTCGGTCAGTGACACGGGGCCCGGAATTGCGCGCGAGCACCTGCCTTTCCTTACCCGCCGCTTTTACCGGATAGACGCGGCCCGCAGCCGCGACACCGGGGGGACCGGGCTCGGCCTGGCCATTGTCAAGCATATCGTCGAGCGCCACCGCGGAACCCTGTCGATCGACAGCGTGGTTGGAGAAGGCACGACCGTGACGATTCGCCTGCCGGTCGGCCGCTGAACGCGGCTGTTGTCACGAAACTGTAAAATCCCCGCAATATGCGCGTCCGCAAGGGCGACTAAGGCGTTGTCGCGGGCATGCACGCCCGACAGGGAGATTTCATGAAGAAACTGGCATTCGCGCTTTCCCTCGCAGCGTTGCTCGCTGCTTGCGGAAGCAATAGCGGCGGCACTGATGGTGGCCAGAGCGGCGGCCTCAAGATCGTCGGCTCCTCGACCGTCTATCCGTTCACGACCGCGGTCGCCGAACAGTTCCAACGGGCGAACCCGGGAATCAACGTCGTCGTCGAGTCGACGGGTACCGGCTCCGGCATCAAGCTGTTCTGCTCGGGCGTCGGCGCCGAGACCCCCGACATCGTCAATGCTTCGCGGCCGATGAAGAAGAGCGAGTACGATTCATGCGCCGCGGCCGGCGTGACCGAGGTCATCGAGGTTCCCGTCGGGATCGACGGCCTTACGTTCATAACCGCAAGCGGCTCCGAGTCGATGAACCTCACCCAGGAGGACATTTACAAGGCGCTGGCCGCGAACCCCTACGGCAAGGGCCCTAACACGGCGCAGACCTGGAAGGACGTCAACCCGTCGCTCCCGGCGATCAAGATCCGGGTCCTTGGCCCGCCGCCCACGTCCGGCACGCGCGACAGCCTTGTCGAGCTGTACCTTGAAAAAGGCTGCACAGCCGACCCGGCGATGAAGGCGCTCAAGGAAAGCGACGAAGCCAAGTACAAGGACATCTGCACCAAAGTCCGCGAGGACGGCCTGTTCGTCGAGGCCGGTGAGAACGACAACCTGATCGTCCAGAAGGTCTCGCAGGACCCGGGCTCGCTCGGAATCCTGGGCTACAGCTTCCTTGAAGAGAATGCCGACAGGGTGAAACCGGTCAGCGTCAATGGCGTCGCCCCGACAGAGGAGACGATCAGCAACCTCTCCTACCCTGGGGCACGCAAGCTCTTCATTTACATCAAGGGCCACCATCTGGCGGCGAAGCCGGCGATCCGCGACTTCGTCCAGACCTATGCGCGGATGTGGGGCAAGGGCGGGCCGCTCGAGCAGCGCGGACTGGTGCCCCTCGGCGAAGCCGACCTTGCGGCCTCTACCAAGCAGTCGGGCGAACTGAAGCCGCTCGACCCTGCGGGGCTGAAGTAAAGCAGGGGCGGCGGGCGCGATGTCCCTTGGTCTTGCGCTCGCCGCAATCCTGACGATTGCGGCCGCCGCCGGCTGGTTCGGTTTTTCGCGAGCGAAGCGCCTTCGCTCGGCTGGGCGCCTGCATTCGCTTCCCGCATACCACGCTTTCTATGTCGCGCTGTGGGCGGCGGTCCCGGCGCTTGTCCTTCTGGCAATCTGGGGCCCGGTCCAGTCGCAGCTCGTGGAAGCGGCGGTCATCGCAAGCCCCGAGGCCAAGGTCCTGCCGGAGCCCGGCATGCAGCGCGACGTCATTCTCCAGGAAGCGCGCGAAATCGCCTCGGGGCTTCGCGAGGCCGGGTTCAATCCGCAGTCGAGCGACATCGCGCCGGTCTATGCGTCGGCCAGTGCCCGCTATTCCGTCGCTGGCGGAATGGCAGCGATCCTCGTCGCGTTGCTCGGCGCCTTTTGGGCCCTGCGTCGGATCGGAGTGGAGTTCCGCGCGCGTAACGCGGTCGAGCGCTGGACCATGGCGCTGCTGCTCGCAGCCTCGCTGATCGCGATCCTGACCACCGTCGGAATCCTGCTGTCGCTGCTGTTCGAAAGCCTTCGCTTTTTCGGCATGGTCTCGCCCGTCGAGTTCCTGTTTGGGACCCAGTGGAGCCCGCAGACCGCGATCCGCGCCGACCAGGCCGGCTCATCGGGCGCCTTCGGATCGATCCCGCTGTTCTGGGGGACGATCTTCATCGGCGCCGTCATCGCCATGATCGTCGCGATTCCCCTCGGCCTGATGAGCGCGATCTTTCTCACCCAATATGCGCCGGCCCGGCTGCGCTCCTGGATGAAGCCGATGCTCGAGATCCTGGCCGGGATCCCGACCGTCGTTTACGGCTATTTCGCGGCGCTCACGGTCGCGCCGCTTGTCCGCGACCTCGGCCTTTCGCTCGGAATCGCCAGTGCAAGCAGCGAGAGCGCGCTCGCCGCGGGCCTCGTCATGGGAATCATGATCATCCCGTTCGTCAGCTCGATGTCGGACGATTCGATCGCAGCAGTCCCCCAGGCGATGCGCGACGGTTCGCTCGCGCTCGGAGCAACAAAGTCGGAAACCATCCGCAAGGTCGTTCTTCCTGCCGCCCTTCCCGGGGTTGTCGGCGGAATCCTTCTGGCGGTAAGCCGGGCGATCGGCGAGACGATGATCGTCGTCATGGCCGCCGGCCTTGCAGCCAACCTGACGCTGAACCCGTTCGAAAGCGTCACCACCGTGACCACCCAGATCGTCCAGCTCCTGACAGGCGACCAGGAATTCGACAGCGCCAAGACCTTGGCTGCTTTCGCCCTTGGGCTGGTGCTGTTCCTGATCACGCTTGTGCTTAACCTGATCGCGCTGACTGTCGTCCGGCGCTACCGGGAGGCTTATGAATAGGACCACCGCCTCCTCGCGTTGGACCGATGGGTCGATGGAGGCGCGCGTGCGCCGGCGCTACGCGGCCGAGCGCCGGTTCCGCCTTGCCGGCCTCTTTGCAGTGGGACTGTCGGTTGCCTTCCTCGCCTTCCTGCTCGTCACCATGGCGTGGAAGGGCATCGGCGGCTTCACCCAGGTCGAGGTGCGGGTCACGATCGACTTTCCGCGCTCCGACCTGATGCTCGACCCGGCCGCGCTTCGCGGCGCACAGGCTCAGGAGGCTCTTGCCTCGGCGGGGCTCGAAGGTCTTTTGTCGCAAGCCGCCGTGGCCAATTACGGCGAGCAGGCGGAAGATCTCTTCGGCGCCGGTTCGGTCGAGGCGCTCGGCGCGAAGCTCGTAGCCGACCCGGGCCTCCTCAATCGCAGCGCGCAGCTGTGGCTCCCGGTGTCCAGCAGGGTCGGGATCGCGGCCACAGACGAAGGCTCGCCGGAAGCGGAACGCCTGGTCGCCAAGATCGAGGCCAGGGACGGCCTAAGGCGGGCATTCGACTGGGGTTTCCTGACCAATGCCGACGCCACGGATCCGACCGCGGCCGGTGTGTGGGGTGCGCTCAAGGGCAGTTTCCTTACCATCCTCGTGACGATGGCCCTCGCTTTCCCGATCGGTGTGCTTGCAGCGGTCTACCTGGAAGAGTTCGCGCCGCGGAATCGCTGGACCGACGCGATCGAGGTTTCGATCAATAATCTCGCGGCGGTCCCGTCGATCATCTTTGGACTTCTCGGCCTCGCGGTGTTCCTGAATTTCATGCACCTGCCCCGTTCGGCGCCGCTGGTCGGCGGCCTGACCCTGGCCCTGATGACCATGCCCGTGATCGTCATTGCCGGGCGCAACGCGATCAAGTCGGTGCCACCGTCAATCCGTGACGCGGCGCTGGGCGTCGGCGCGTCGCAAATGCAGGTCGTTCTTCACCATGTGCTTCCGCTCGCGCTTCCGGGGATTCTCACCGGGACCATCATCGGAATGGCGCGCGCTCTCGGCGAAACGGCGCCGCTGCTGATGATCGGGATGCGCGCCTTCATCGCCACTCCGCCCGGCGGAATCACCCAGCCGGCCACCGTGCTTCCGGTGCAGATCTTCCTCTGGTCGGACGAAGTCGACCGGGCGTTCGTCGAGAAGACGAGCGCGGCCATCATCGTCCTTCTGGCCTTCATGCTGCTGATGAACGGCCTCGCAATCTATCTTCGCAACCGCTTCGAGCGCCGCTGGTAGGTATTTAACCGTGACACCCAATCATTCGACAGTCGCCCTCTCTCCGGACGTCTCGCAGGAAACCGTGGCAGCCGCCTCGTCCGCGCGCGCGAAGATGAGCGCTCGCAACGTCAGCGTCTTCTACGGAGACAAGCAGGCGCTAAAGGACGTTTCGATCGATATCCACGACGACCGTGTCACCGCCTTCATCGGCCCGTCGGGATGCGGCAAGTCGACCTTCCTTCGCTGCCTGAACCGGATGAACGACACGATCCCTTCGGCCCGGGTGACCGGCGACATCGCGCTCGACGGCGAGGACATCTATTCGCCGCGCATGGACGTGGTTCAACTGCGAGCGCGCGTCGGGATGGTATTCCAGAAGCCCAATCCTTTCCCAAAGTCGATTTTCGAGAATGTCGCCTACGGGCCGCGAATCCACGGCCTCGCTTCGGGCAAGACGGAGCTCGAGGAGATCGTCGAGCGGTCCTTGAAGCGCGCGGGCCTGTGGGACGAGGTCAAGGACCGGCTGAACGAGAGCGGCACCGCCTTGTCGGGCGGCCAGCAGCAGCGGCTGTGCATCGCGCGCGCGATTGCCGTCGACCCCGAAGTCATCCTGATGGACGAGCCCTGTTCGGCGCTCGATCCGATCGCGACGGCAAAGATCGAGGAGCTGATACACGAGCTTCGCGGACGCTATGCGATCGCCATAGTCACCCATAACATGCAGCAGGCTGCGCGCGTGTCGCAGCGCACCGCTTTCTTCCACCTCGGCGAGATGGTCGAATACGGCAAGACAAGCGAGATCTTCACCAACCCGCGCGAGCAGCGGACCCAGGACTATATCACCGGCCGTTACGGCTGATCGGAGAGGTTTGATGCAGCAGTCGCGAGAACATACGCTCAAGGCCTTCGACCAGGACCTCGACCGGCTTCGCGCCCTGATCAGCGAGATGGGCGGGCTGGCCGAGCATGCGATCGGAGAGGCAATGCGCTGCCTCATCCAGCGCGACGTCGACGGCGCCAAGCGGATCGTCGAAGAAGACAAAAAGCTCGATGCACTGGAGATCGAGACCGAGCGCCGGGTCGTCCAGCTCATCGCCCTTCGCGCGCCGATGGCTGGGGACCTTCGGGATGCCGTCGCTGCGCTCAAGATCTCCGGAGTTGTCGAGCGCATCGGCGATTATGCGAAGAACATCGCGCGTCGTGTCCCCCAGCTCGAAAATGCGGGCCAGATCGAGCCCGTTTCCCTGCTCCCGGAAATGGCTCGGATCGCGACGGAGATGGTGCACGATGTGCTTGACGCATTCGTCAACCGCGACGCCGAGGCCGCCGTCCGCGTCGCCGAGCGCGACAAGGCCGTCGACGACTTCTACGATTCGATCTTCCGCACCCTGCTCACTTTCATGATGGAAAACCCCCACAACATCGGTCAGTCGGCGCACCTTCTGTTCGTTGCCAAGAACCTGGAGCGGGTCGGCGACCATGCGACCAACATCGCCGAGATGGTCTATTATGCGGCGACCGGCCGGCACATGGCCGAGCGTCCTGAAGAAGACAGGATCTAAAGGAGATGGCGCTCAACGGCACGCGTCGGGTGCTACTGGTTGAAGACGACCCGGCGATCGCCGAGCTCGTGCGGCATCATTTTTCGAAGGAAGGCTTCACCGTCACGAGCACGCCCTCGGGCGAGGAAGCGTTGATCCTGGTCGAGGAAATCCGCCCGGCGCTGGTCGTGCTCGACTGGATGATCGAGGACGTCAGCGGGATCGAGGTGTGCCGCCGCCTGAGGCGAAGCAGCGGCAATGCGGCGCTTCCGATCATGATGCTGACCGCGCGGGGCGAAGAGGAGGATAGGATCCGCGGTCTGGAGACCGGCGCCGACGATTTCGTCACCAAGCCTTTCAGCCCCAAGGAGCTGGTTGCCCGCGCCAAGGCGCTGCTTCGCCGTTCGAGCCCGAACCTGGTCGCGGAGCGCCTGGGTTATGCGGGCCTGGAAATGGACGTCGCGGCGCACCGGGTGCGGCGCGACGGAAAGCCGGTTTCCCTTGGGCCGACCGAGTACCGGTTGCTCCGGCTCTTCCTGCAGAACCCGGAAAAGGTCTTTTCGCGGCAGCAGCTGCTGGAGCTGGTGTGGCCGCACAACGAGGATATCGAGCTGAGGACCGTTGACGTCCACATTCGACGGCTCCGCCAAGCGCTCGACCGGACGGGGGGACAGAACATCATCCGCACCGTCCGCTCGGAAGGCTATTCGCTGGATGCCAACGCCGCCTGAGCGTTAGCGACCGTCGGACCTGAACCATGCCGGCTCCGCAGTAACCATTTCGTCATCTCGGTGACCAGGATCGTGATTGCCGCCCCGGCCAAGCAGATCGCGAGCACGAAATCGTCGACCGGCCCAGTGCCCAGGACTTGCTGGAGCGGGGCCCAGTTCATCGCCAGCACCTGCAGCCCAAGCGCCGCCGCGACTCCCAGGAGGAGCCAAGGGTTCGACAACAGTGGCTCCCGCCATAGCGGCCGCCGCTCGCTGCGCATGCAAAGCACGTAGGCGTTCTGGAAAATGACGACGAGAAGGAGGACGGCGTTCCGAATCTCCTCAGTCGAGAATGACCGGGCTTCGGCCCAGCCGATCATCGCGAGCGCAAGCGCGGTCATCGCCAGCGCCGGCGGAACCATTAACACAAGTGCGCTGCGGTTGAGGATCGGCTCGTCCGGCGGTCGCGGCGGCTGGCGAAGCTCGTCGCCTTCGCCGCGGCCCAAGCCAAGCATCACATCCTGGATGCCGTTTGTGACGAGGTTCAGCCACAGGAGCTGGACCGCGGTAAGCGGCATGGGCAGGCCGAAGGCCACCGCTCCAAGGAACATCGCGATCTCCGCTATCCCGGTTGCAAGCAGGAAAATCACGATCTTGCGAATGTTCGCATAGGTGATCCGGCCCTCTTCAATTCCGGCCACGATCGAGGCAAAATTATCGTCGGCAAGAACCAGGTCGGCGGACGAGCGCGCGACATCGGTTCCGCCCTGCCCCATCGCAACGCCGATATGCGCGGCCTGCAGCGCCGGAGCGTCGTTTGCCCCGTCACCGGTGACCGCGACGATCTCTCCCTCTGCGGCGAGCAGTTGGACGATCTTCAACTTCTGGGCCGGGTCGATGCGCGCGAAGACGCGTCCTTCTGAAACGAGATCGGCGAGCGCGGTTTCATCATCCGCGAGCCGCTGCATTTCGAAACCAGTGACGAGCTGCCTCGAGGAGTTCGGAAGACCGAGCTGGCCGGCAATCGTGCGGGCGGTTGCCGGATGGTCGCCCGTCACCATTCGGACCGAAATCCCCGCCTCGGCGCATCGGGCGATGGCCTCGGGAGCTTCGGGCCGCAAGGGATCGAGCAATCCCACCCAGCCGAGCAAATTCATGTCGGCGAGTTTGCTGCGATCGATGCCCGCACCTTTCGGCACCTCCTTCCACGCAAGCGCGAGCACACGGTAACCGTCGTGCGCGATTCTTTCGGCCTGTTGAATTAGCGAGGCTGGGACCGGTCCGCACATTGCCAGGACCGCGTCGGGAGCCCCCTTTACGTAAAGCGTTTGCCCGGTTTTCTCGCGGATCGCCACCGCCGAGAAGCGGTTGGCCGGTTCATAGGCGATCTGGAATGAGCGCGGCGCGCCGATCGCGCGGTGGAGATCGATTCCGGCCGAGCGCGCATAATGGGCCAGCGCCACGTCCACGGTGTCGCCGATCAGCTGGTTGCCGGGTCCGATCGCCACTTCGTTGCAATGCGCGGCGGCTGCGGCGAGCCTAATCACATCCGGGTTGGCACCATCCAGCCAATCGGCGGGATCGAGCAGGCGCCCATCCGCAAGCAGGATGCGCTCCAGCGACAGGCGATTCATCGTCAATGTCCCCGTCTTGTCGCTGGCGATGAGGGTGCATGAACCGAGGCCTTCGACAGCGGGGAGAGCGCGGATGATGACGTTCCGGGCGGCCATCCGCTGGGTTGCCGCGGCAAGGGCGACGGTCACTGCTATCGGCAGGCCTTCCGGGATGGCCGACACCGCAAGAGCGACCGCCAGCAGAAGGATTTGCCCCGCTGGGTGTCCCTCCAGGGCGAGGAACAGAGACAGTACGCCGATCAACCCGACCGCCGCGATCGCAATCTGCCGCGCGAGTCCGCGAAGCTGGAGAAGAAGCGGCGGCGGCTCGGCTGTCGATTGGTCTAGCGACGCCTGGATCTGGCCGAGTTGGGTCCGCAGCCCGGTCGCGACCGCAACCCCGACACCGCGACCTTCCGCGATCGTCGATCCCGCGTGAACCATGGTTGTTCGGTCGGCCAGTCCAGTCGTCCGCGCCAATCGTGCCGTAGCGTCCTTCAGGACGGGCAGCGATTCGCCGCTGAGCAGCGACTCGTCCGCGAACAGTCCGCTGCTGGACAACAGCCGAATGTCGGCCGGGACCGCCATGCCGCTCTCGATCTCGACGATGTCGCCGGGAACAACCAGCGGCGCCTCAAGCTCGTGGACTAGGCCCTCACGCCTGACCCTGGCGCGATGTCGGATAAGCCGGCCCAAGGCGTCCATGCTGGCCTCGGCACGGCCTTCCTGGAAAGAGCCGATAATCGCGTTGAGCAGGAGCACTACGGCGATGAAACCCGCATCGGTCACGTGCCCGAGCCCGAGCGAGATTAGCGTCGCGGCCAACAAGAGGTAGATCAGCGGGCTTCGAAATTGGCCGAGAAACAGAGCGGCAAGAGACCGCCTCTTACGTTGCGGGAGGCTGTTGCGCCCATAGACGGCCAGGCGGCGCCGGGCTTCTTCCGCGGAAAGCCCCTCCGGCGAGGTGCCGAGCTTTTCCATGCATTTCCCGCGCGAGAGCGAATGCCACGCCACGCTGTCTTGATCGCCAGCCATCGGGGCTTTTTTACCGGCCGAGCACCGGGATCAATCTGGGAAACTACGAAGGTCGGAGCCGCGCCGCGAGGACCACGGAGGGTACGCTGGCGATCAGTAGGATCTGATGCGAGCGGCTGGATGCCCCGCGTGGATTCGAACCACGATTGACGGAGTCAGAGTCCGTAGTCTTACCATTAGACGACGGGGCAGCGCCGGGTTGCTGGCGAGCGGGCGAGATAGAAATCGGCCCTGTCCCTGTCAACGCGCGAGGGCGAAAATCCGCGCAATCTTGCCCTCTTTGACTGATTCGAGCATAGACTTTGATCAAGTCAGCCGCGGGTATCTCCCCGCGGTGCAGGATAAGATCGGGCTTTGGTCATGGCGCAGGACGTCGCCAGCACGCCGGCGCCGCAGATGCGGCAGGAACCGGAATCGGCGAGCCTCCCGGAGCGGAGGCCGCGGGACCCACACGCCAATCGCCATACCTACGGGGCGCTCGACCTCGGCACCAACAACTGCCGCCTGCTGATCGCCCGCCCGACCGAGGACGGGTTCACGGTCATCGACGCCTTTTCCCGGATTGTCCGGCTCGGCGAGGGCCTGTCCCAGACCGGGCGCCTGTCCGATGCCGCGATGGACCGCGCGGTCGCCGCTCTCTCGATCTGCGCCGACAAACTTCGCCGCCGCAACGTGTCGCTGTCGCGCTCCGTCGCCACCGAAGCCTGCCGCCGCGCCGCCAACGGCCGCAAGTTCCTGGAGCGGGTCCGCGATGAAACCGGGATCGTGCTTGAGATCATCGAGCCCGCCGAAGAAGCGCGCCTGGCGATGCTCGGCTGCCACAAGCTGCTGGAACCGGGCGACGGGCCGGCGCTGATCTTCGACATCGGCGGCGGCTCGACCGAGCTCGTGCTCATCGACCAGGTCGGCGGCGTCCCGATGATCCGCAGCTGGTGGAGCTCGCCCTGGGGCGTGGTCTCGCTGACCGAGAGCGAAGGCCGCGAGGCGATCGAGGGCAAGGACCGGGTCCGCGCCTATGAGCGGATGCGCGAGCGCGTTCGGCGTTCCTTCGACCAGTTTGAAGCGATGCTTCCGAAGAACCGCAAGGGGATACGCCTGCTCGGCACCAGCGGCACGGTGACGACGCTCGCCAGCGTCCACCTCGCGCTTCCGAGCTATGACCGGCGCGCGGTCGACGGCCTGCACGTGCCGTGCGATTCGATGCGCGCGATCAGCGCCATGATCGCGGAGATGGATTATGAGGAGCGTTCCGCCCTGCCCTGCATTGGCTCGGAGCGCGCCGACCTGGTCGTCGCCGGCTGCGCGATCCTGGAAGCGATCCTGGAAATCTGGCCAGCGGAGAAGCTCGGCGTCGCCGACCGCGGCATCCGCGAAGGCATATTGCGCTCGCTGATGGCCCGCGACGGGTACAAGTTGTGAGGGGCGGCCGCGGGCCGCGCCAGCGAGTCCGGACTGCCCGAGGTCGCACCGCCTCTTCGACCCGCTGGCTGGAGCGGCAGCTCAACGACCCCTACGTCCGCCGCGCCAAGGCCGAGAATTACCGCAGCCGCGCCGCCTACAAGCTGCTCGAGCTCGACGAGCGATTCGGGCTTCTGAAGGGCGCAAAGGCGGTGGTTGACCTCGGCATTGCGCCGGGCGGCTGGAGCCAGGTGGTCCGCCGTCGCTGCCCGTCCGCAAATGTCGTCGGCATCGACCTCCTCCCCACCGATCCGATCGAGGGCGTCACCATCCTGCAGATGGATTTCATGGACGAAGCCGCGCCGGAGCGGCTGAAGGAGGCGCTCGGAGGGCCGGCCGACCTCGTCCTGTCCGACATGGCGGCGAACACCGTCGGCCATCCCCAGACCGATCATCTGCGCACCATGGCGTTGGTCGAGGCGGGGCTGGAATTCGCGACGGAAGTGCTTCGCCCGGGCGGGGCCTATGTCGCCAAGGTGCTCGCCGGCGGCGCCGACAACAATCTTGTCGCGGAGCTCAAGCGGCATTTCGCGAGCGTGAAGCACGCCAAGCCCCCCGCCAGCCGAAAAGACTCATCGGAATGGTATGTCGTTGCCCAAGGCTTCAAGGGCACCGCGCCTGGCGCGAGCGGCTGAATTCGCGTGCGATCTCTGCTTGTCTCCACCATGATGAGCTGACTCGGAGGCTTATCATGACGCTCGAGCAAGCATCGCTGGTGGCGCAGATCGTATCTGCGATAGCTGTCATCGCCTCGCTGATTTTCGTCGGGGTGCAGCTGAGGCAAGCCACGGCCGCGATTCGCGGCTCTTCTTCCGAAGCGCACGCAGCGCTCTACACCGAGCTTGTCGACAGCATAATCGACAGTGCCGACTTTGCGCGGATCTGGTCGATCGGCCTGAACGATCCGAAGGCGCTGCAGGAAGAGGAGTGGGTGCGCTTCGTCGCCTATGCGAGCGCCCTGTTCCGCCAGTACGAAACGTCGCGCGTGCAGTGGCAGAAGGGCCGCCTGGATGCCGAGCACTGGCATACGATCGAGAAACAGGCGGTGAGCTTCGGCCATCTTCCGGGCCTCAAGGCGGCGTGGAAACTGCGCCGCCACTGGTATTCGCGCGACTTTCGTGACTGGTTTGATCGCCTCGACGCCCGCGACGTGCCTGCTCCGTACGACAGAGGTTAGCTCACCGAGATCGCATGGTAGCGCTCAGCCCCTCTCCCGCGCGTCGGCGATCGCTTCCTTGAGCTTGTCGTAGCCGACCGCGCTGTCGAGCACGCGGTCGCCAACGACGAAGACGGGAGTGCCTCGCACGCCGAGCGCTCCGGCGAGCTGGAAGTTCTTCCTGAGTTCCGCCTCGATCTCCGGGTTTGATGCCGCATTGGCCGCGACACCCGCAGCAGCGGCCGCCTGGGCGATCGTCTGCGGCCCGGGCTTTCCCGTGGCCCAAAGGGCGTCGTGGAACTGAGCGAAGCGTCCTGCCTTCGACGCGGCGAGGGACAGGCGCGCCGCCGCGACGCTGTCCGGCCCCAGGATCGGAAGCTCACGAAACACGACTCGAAGGCCCGGGTCCTCCTTGATCAGGCGGTCGAGCGCGGGGTTGCTCGCTTTGCAATACGGGCAGGCGTAATCGTAGAATTCGACGAGCACGACATCGGGCTTGCTCGCGCCTTTCCACGAGGTCCCGAACGGTGTTTCGATCGACGCGCGGTGCTGGGCGAGGACCGGCGCGTACTGGCGGTCGCGAAGCGCGTTGCTCGCATCGACCAGGATTTCCGGGTCGGCCAGCATTCCGGTCCGGACCAGCCGGCCGGCGACCAGCTCCGGGACCGCGAAAACCAGGATGGCGGCCATGGCCGCTGCCCCGATCAATCCCCCCGCCACCGCGGCCGGAAAACTGCTCCTCCGCGGCGCCTCTCGTGCCTCGCTCACTGCTCTCTTTTCTCTCGTCTTTCTTCGCGGTCGCGGAATTTCTTGTCGGTTTTCTTCAACTCGGCACGCGCCACCATGGCAATATCCTGGGCGCGAAGATAGTCGGGAGTTCCGGCCGGGATTCCCTTCATCGCCATTTCCGCGCTCGCAAGGGCAAGCTTCGGATCGCCCTGGAGGCTGTTGCGCTCGGCCGTCGCCAGCGCGGCTCGGGCGACGTCGCCCTCCCGGTCGTAGATGATCCCGAGCTGGTACCAGGCGAACGGGTTCTGGTTGTCGCGCCCGACCGCGGTCTTGAGCACCTGCTTGGCCTCGGCGAAATTGGCCGGCTTCTCGGTCGAGATCAGCGCATGGCCGAGCATCGAGGCGATCAGCGGGCTGTTGCCGGAGCGCTCGGTCGCCTCGCGAAGCGGGGCGATCGCGTCCGCCGGGCGCCCCGATTCCAGAAGGATCTGTCCTTTCAGCTCCAGGAAGAAGGGGTCGTGCGGATCGATCGCGAGAAGCGCTTCCGCCTCGGCCAGCGCTTTTTCCGGGTAGCCACCCAGGTGATAGGCATAGGCCCGCGCATAGTGGCCGGGGACGCTCTGGTCGCTTTCCGGATACTTGACGACCGCCTGCTTCGGGTTGACGAAGCCGAACAGCTTCGCCTTCACGCGCTGGAAGCGCTCCTCGAGCCTGGGGTCGGGCGCGCGCGCCCAGGCGGGATCGCGCCTCAGCGTCTCCTCGAGGGTCTGGATGCGCTCCCTCGAAAGCGGGTGGGTGCGGTCGTAGCTGTCCTCGGCATAGATGGCGAGCCGGTACTCCCGGTTCTGGAACAGGCTGTACATGTCGAGCAGCCCCTTCCCGCTTACCCCGGCGGCCGAAAGATAGGCGGCGCCGGCGGCATCGGCGCTGCTTTCCTGCGTGCGCGAAAAGGCGAGCAGCCGGCCGAGCGCCGCGCGCTGCCCGGCCATCATGATCCCGAGGCCCGCGTCGCCTGCGCCCGCGGCGACCGCGAGCGCGCCGAGGATCAGGGTCGCAAGGGTTATCCCCGTCGCTTCCTTCGTGCCTTGAGCCATGCGGATCGAATGGCCTCCCGCGACGTGCCCGAGCTCGTGCGCGATCACGCCCTGGAGCTGGTTGACGCTGTCGGCCGACAGCAGCAGCCCCGAGTAGATGTAGACGTTCTGTCCGCTCGAAACGAAGGCGTTGATCTCCCCGCTGTTGAGAAGCACGACCCGGACGTTTGCCGGGTCGAGCTTCGCGGCGCGGATCAGGGGCGCGGAAACCTCGCGGAACAGCAGCTCCGTTTCGGCATCGCGAAGGATCGAGGGCGCGGTTTCTTCCTCGGCCGCCGCCGCCGGGCGCACCAGCGACGTCGCGAGGATCAGCGCGATCATCAGCATGCGCGCGAGGCGCGACAGCGCGTCAGTCATGGCCCGCCCTTCCCACCGGGGGCCTGAACGCGGGATGAAACCGGCGGTCCACCCTGCTTGCGCCTAGCCGAACGTGCGCTGCCACCATCCCCTGCGCGGCGCCTCGCCGGCCTCGTTGCCGTTCGAGTCATTGTCGGCGGCGGGAACCAGCGCCGGCGCGGCCGGAGCTTCGGAAGCTTCCGCGGGTTCGGCCGCTTTCTTGCGGGTGCGGCGCTTCGGCTTGGCCTCGGCTTCCGCCGGTGCCTGCTCGGGAGCAGCCTCTTCGGGACGGGTTTCCTCCGCGGGCGCGCCTTCAGCTTCGGGGGCCTCGGCCTTTTTCCTACGACCGCGCCTTGGCTTGGGCTTGGCTTCCCCCGGCGCCTCGGTCTCGGCGATCGGCGGCTCCTCGGCGATCGGGCGCTCGACCATGGGCGAGCTGTCGGGCTCGACTTCCACGGCCTCCTCGGCCTTCCTGCGGCGGCGGCGCGGCTTCTTCGGCACCTCCTCGGGTTCGGCTTCGGCCTCGACCGTCTCGCCCGGCTCGGCCTCCAGCTCCTCGCGGGCAGGCGCCTCTTCGCTCATGGGCTCTTCGCCCTCGCGCGCCTCGTCGCGCTCGTGGCCACGGCGCCTTCCGCGGCCTCCGCGGCGACGGCGGCGGCGGCGGCCCGGCCGCTCTTCTTCGTCGCGCGCTTCCTCGGCCTGCTCCTCGCCCTCTTCTTCCTCTTCGTCGGCGCCCAGGGCCTCGATCTCCTCCAAATCCTCCTCGATCGGGGTCGGCTCGCGTGGCCGCTCCGGCGCGACCGGCCGCGGGCCGGAGCTCTCGACCGTCATCTTCGCGCCCTCGAAGCTCTCCTCGATGGCGATCTCGACCAACACGCCATAGCGGGCCTCGATCTCGGCAAGCTCGGCGCGCTTGCGGTTGAGGACATAGACGGCGGCGTCGCGCCCGGCACGAAGCAGGATTTTCTCGCCGCGGCCGCGGGTCGCCTCGTCCTCGATCATCCGCAGCGCGGAAAGGCCGGCCGAAGCGGCGGTTCGCATCAGGCCGGTGCCCTCGCAATGCGGGCAGGGCCGCGTGGACGCCTCGAGGACTCCGGTGCGGAGCCGCTGCCGGCTCATCTCCATCAGTCCGAAGCTCGAGATTCGGCCGACCTGGATCCGGGCGCGGTCGTTCTTCAGCGCCTCCTTCATCGCCTTCTCGACCTTCCGGACATGGCCCGACTGTTCCATGTCGATGAAGTCGATGACGATCAGGCCGGCGAGGTCGCGCAGACGCAGCTGCCGGGCGACCTCCTCCTTGCCCATCTCAGGCCAATCCTCCACCCCATCGCGGGTAACAAGATGGACGCGGTTGCGCCTGCCGCCCATCACCTCGCCGGAAACGTCGTTGGCGAGGATCCAGTCGGCAGCTTTTCCGACCTGCTTTGCAATCGCGTTCTCCACGACCCTGTCGGTCTCGGCGGCAAATCCGATCAGAAGCCGCGGGCGTTCCGGGCTCGCCGCCAGTTCGGCCAGGATGTCGGGATTGGGAAGGAACTTCAGCTTCGGCGGGCCGTCGGATTTCTTCAGCTTGGTTGGGGAAGGGGCGACCCGCCAGTCGGCCACCGCCGCAACCAGGACCGCCGCGTCGGCCGGGAGCGCCGCCATGACGGCATCGCGCATCTCCCGCGCGGTCTCGACATCGAATCGTTCGACGGAGCGCGGAGTTTCAAGCGCTACGGGCCCAGCGACCAGCGTCACTCTCGCGCTGGCCTCGGCCGCCGCAGCCGCGATGGCGAATCCCTGCCGCCCGGACGAGCGGTTGGCGATCACGCGCACCGGGTCGATCGGCTCGTGCGTGGGGCCGGCCGTGACGAGGATGTGCTTGCCGCGCAGGCTCACTTCAGCAGGTCGCTCAGGCTGTCCATGATATTCTGCGGCTCAGGCAGGCGCCCGGGACCGAACTCGCCGCAGGCCATCTCGCCCTCCGCGGGGTCGATCACGCGCACCCCGTCGGCCTTGAGCTGGGCGACGTTTCGCCGGGTGGCCGCATGCTCCCACATTCTGACGTTCATCGCCGGGGCGACAACGACGGGCCTGTCCGTCGCCAGCAGGAGCGTGGTCGCGAGGTCATCGGCGATCCCCGCCGCCATCTTCGCTAGGAGGTCGGCCGTCGCCGGGCAGACGAGCACCAAATCGGCGGAGCGCGACAACTGAATGTGGCCGATTTCGACCTCGTCCTTCAATTCCCAGAGCGAAGTGTAGACCGCGCTTTCTGCAAGCGTTCCGAGGCTCATCGCGGTGACGAAATGCTCTCCGCCGCTGGTCAGCACCGGCGTCACTTCGTGACCCGCCTTCTTGAGAAGCCGGACGAGCTCGAGGCTCTTGTAAGCCGCGATACCGCCGCCGACGATGAGAAGCACGCGCGCCATGGCTTCAGACTAGCAGAAAGACGGCGAGCGCGGCCACTGCCGCCCCGATCATCGCCGCGAACGCATAGGCCCACCAGTGCCGGCGCTCGATCACCGCGACCTCCGGAAGCGGGGGCGGCGGAGGAGCCGCTCCAGGGGGCGGATAATAATAGTCGAGCCGTTTGATGAGATCGGGAATCTTCTTGAAGGCACGCACCGTCTCCACGATGCGATCGGCATAATAAGCCTCGGGCCCAAGCTCGGCGCGCATCCACTCGCGAAGGAATGGCTCGGCCGTCTCCCACATGTTGATATCGGGATCGAGCCTGGTCGCGACGCCTTCGTTCATCACCATCGATTTCTGCAGAAGCAGCAGGTGAGGCTGCGTAGGCATGTCGAAGTCGCGGGTGATCGCGAACAGGCTTTCCAGCATGCGGCCGACGGAGATGTCCTTGACCGGGAGGCCCCGGATCGGCTCGCCCGCCGCGCGAAGCGCGGTCGCGAACTCGTCGACACTGTGGTGAGCGGGCACATATTGCGCCTCGAAATGGATCTCGGCGACTCGCCGGTAGTCGCCGGTGATGAGGCCATAGAGGATTTCGGCCAGCCATACCCGGGCGCGGCGGTCGACTCGGCCCATGATCCCGAAGTCGATGGCCGCGATCCGCCCGTCGGGAAGCGCGAACAGGTTCCCGTGGTGAAGGTCCGCGTGGAAAAAACCGTCGACGATGGCCTGCCGAAGGAAGGCGCGGACGAGGATCGCCGCGAGCTTCTTGCAGTCGTGGCCTGCAGCGATCAGCGCCTCGCGGTCATCGAGCTTGATCCCGTCCAGCCATTCAAGGGTCAGGACCCGGCGTGCGGTCAGCCGCCAGTCGATCTCCGGCACGTAATAGCCGGGCTCGGCGACCATGTTCTCCTTGAGCTCGGAGGCGGAAGCCGCCTCGCGCTGGAGGTCCAGCTCGCGCGCGGTCCATTGCTTGAACTGCGCGACAACGAGCCTGGGCCTGAGCCGGGCGGGTTCGGAGCCCATGGTTTCGACCTGCGCGGCAGCCCATTCGTAGGTCTCGATTGCCCGCGCGAACTCCTCCTCGATTCCCGGCCTCAGCACCTTGACCGCGACGTCGCGACCGTCGGGCGTCACCGCCTTGTGGACCTGCGCGATGGAGGCAGCCCCGATGGGCACGGGATCGAACGAGCGATAGAGCGATTCCAGCGGCGCTCCGAACGCGGTTTCGATCGCCCGCCTGATCGCGGGGAACGGCGAGGGCGGAAGGTTGTCCTGAAGCTTCGACAGGTTTTCGGCCGCGGCCATCCCGATGAGGTCAGGGCGGGTCGACAATGTCTGGCCGAGCTTGATCGCGGGCGGCCCGATCTCCTGCAGCGCCGCGGCGTAATCGGGCGTTTCCGGGATTCGCGTACCGAAACGGGCGATCCGGGCGATCCGCCGCACTTGCGCCGGGGTTGCCGGGTCGCCCTCGATTCCCGTCAGGGCGCCGTGGCGGGCGAGCGTGCGCCCCCACTTCATCAGCCGGGCAAGATGGGTCACCGTGCCGGTCAAGCTAGATCTTCCAGCCGGACCAGATGCACACGAGCCCGCCGAAGATGGTCTCCACCTTCGCCTGCGCGAATCCGGCCTCGGCGATCATTCGGCGGAACCGCTCCGGGTTCGGAAAGCGGCGGATCGATTCCACGAGGTAGCGGTAGCTTTCCTCGTCGCCGGCGACCGCCTTGCCAAGGCGCGGGATCACCTTGTCGGCATAAAGCTCATAGGCGTCGGCGAAGCCGGGCCATTCGCTGGTCGAGAATTCGAGGCAGAAGAAACGCCCGCCGTGCTTGAGCACGCGGTGTGCCTCTTTCAGCGCAGCCTGAATATCGGTGACGTTCCTGATTCCGAAGGCGATCGTATAGGCGTCGAAGCTGCGGTCGTCGAAGCTCAGGGATTCCGCGTTTTCCTGCTTCCATGCGAGGCCTTTAAGGCCGCGCCGCACGGCTCGCTGCATGCCGACCGCGAGCATGTCGGCGTTGATGTCGGCCACCGTGACGAAGGCTCCGCGCCGGGCCATCCGGAAGGCGACGTCGCCAGTCCCTCCGGCCATGTCGAGGATCTGCTCGCCCGGCCTGGGCTTCACCCGCGCGACGAAACGGTCCTTCCACAGGCGGTGGAGGCCGCCTGACATCAAGTCGTTCATCAAGTCGTAGCGGCGCGCGACCGAGCTGAAGACCTTGCCGACGCGGCGCGTCTTCTCCTCGGGGCTGACCAGCTTGTCGCCGAAGTTCACCTGATCGCTCATCGCCTGTCGCCTCTAGCTGGCTGTGTCCGCCTTCGCCATATGCCCCCGGATGCCGGAGCTTCCCGAAGTCGAGACAACGGTCCGGGGCCTGCAAAAGGTGCTGGAAGGCCGCCGGATAGAGCGCGTCGAGATGCGCCGAGCCGATCTTCGGCGCGCGTTCCCCCAGGATCTGGGCCAGCGACTGACCGGAGCGAAAGTGACCGGGCTCGGGCGGCGCGGCAAGTTCGGCCTCATCGACACCGACCGCGGCGACACGCTCGTCTTCCATTTGGGGATGTCGGGCAAATGGCGGCTGGACCCGGCGGAGACGCACCCGCACGACCATCTGATTCTGGAAACGGACGAGGGGCGGGTGGTGGCGCTCAACGATCCGCGGCGATTCGGCTCGATCGACCTGATGCCCACCCGCGAGCTGGAAAGCTGGGGACCTCTCGAGTCGATGGGGCCGGAGCCGACCGAGTTGGAGGCGGGCGAGCTTCGAACGCGGCTGCGCGGCCGAAGTGCGCCGATCAAGGCTCTCCTGCTCGACCAGCGAATCGTCGCGGGCCTCGGCAACATCTACGTTTGCGAGGCGCTCCATCGCTCCGGGATCAACCCGCGAACGGCGGGCGGACGATTGTCGCCACAGCGAGTCGAGCGGCTGGTCGAGGCCATCCGCGCGGTGATCCGCGAAGCGATCGAAGTGGGCGGCTCGACGCTCCGCGATTATGTGCAGCCCGACGGCGAGCTCGGCTATTTCTCCGCGCGATTCTCCGTGTATGACCGGGAGGGGAGGCGGTGCGCCTGCGGCGGGACCGTTCGCCGACTCGTGCAAGCCGGGCGGTCGACATTCTACTGCCCGAGCTGCCAGCATTGACCCGAATCGTCTCCGCGAGTAGGGGAGCGGCCTGATCGGCGCGGGGGCTGCCCTCCGGCGCCGCTTTTGCATCGAGTCGAGGAATTCTTTCGAATGGCGAACACGCCGCAAGCCAAGAAGCGAATCCGCCGCAATGCCCGGCGGGCCGATATCAACCACGCGCGAATCAGCCGGATTCGCACGTTCATCAAGCGGGTCGAGTCGGCAATCGAGTCCGGCAAGAAGAAGGAAGCCGCGGAAGCTCTCAAAATGGCACAGCCGGAGCTCGCGCGCGGAGTCGCGCGCGGCGTGCTTCACAAGAACACGGCGTCGCGGAAATTGTCCCGCCTGTCCAAGCGGGTTGCCGCGCTCGGCTAATAAGGGCTGGCAAAAGCCGCGTCTAAATCGAGGCCGCCGGGTTCCGGCGGCCTTCGTTATTCGGCCTTGGAAAAAATGCAGGAAATACCGCGATTCGCGCGGTAAGCCAAAAGTTAACACGCTGGAAAAACCGCACTTTTCTGCGTATCTAACGCGTTTCCGGCAATTTTCCCTGTCAAGACTCTTTATTTCACTTTCGTGAAAAATGGGGTCTTGAAAGGTGTCTCCGAGACTCGCAAAAACGATCTTCCGAGGCGCGAATCCGCGCCGGGGGCAAGAGAGAAAAAGACCGTTGGGCACGCGACTCGCATCGCGGGCGACATCGTTCTTTTGTCTCGTGGCCAGGGGGCTAGCTGACGGAGGCGCGAGCCAGTGCAAGGCGGACGGACGGACTCATGCCAGCTCGATGAGAGCAGGGTGGCAGCACCACTCGAGGCGGCCTGGGAATCGATCCGAACCGGTCTTCGCCGGGATCTTGGCGTCAGGACCTTCGATGGCTGGCTGAAGCCCGCGGCGCTGGGTCAGCTCGACCCCGATACCGGCACCCTTGAGATCGTGATGCCCAGCCAGTTCATGGCAGACTGGGTGCGCTCGCACTTCGGCGAGCGGCTGACGCTGGCCTGGAAGACGACCCTGCCGATCGTCCGCGACATCCGGGTCATTGCGGCTGCCGACGCGCCGCGGCCCACCCCGCTTCTGATCCTCGAGGAAACGCCGGCGGCGACGGCTGCCGAGCGGGACCCGGCGGCCCCGAATTTCGATCCGCGCTACCGGTTCGAAAGCTTCGTCGTCGGCAAGGCGAACGAGGTTGCCGCAACCGCGGCCCGGACGCTCGCGACCGCCGAACAGGTGAGCTTCAACCCGCTGTTCATCCACGGCGGCACCGGGCGCGGCAAGACGCACCTCCTGCACGCCATCGGCCATACGTTCGGAGACCGCTTCCCCGGCCGCCGGATCGAATCCATGTCGGCCGAAAAGTTCATGGTCGAGTTCATCCGTGCGCTGAAGGAAAACGACACGATCGGCTTCAAGAGCAGGCTGCGCAGCGCCGACCTGCTTCTGATCGACGACGTCCAGTTCATCGCCGGCAAGGATTCCACGCAGGAAGAATTCTTCCACACGATGAACGAGATCATCGGCGCGGGTAAGCGGCTGGTGATCACGTCCGACCGCGCTCCGCAGGACCTGGACGGGATCGCGCCTAGAATCCTGTCGCGCCTGTCCTGGGGCCTGGTCGCGGACATCAACTCGGCTGACTTCGAGCTGCGCTACAACATCATCGTCGCCAAGCTCGCGCTGCTTCCCGCGGTGGAGATGCCGAAGTCGGTGATCGAGTTCCTCGCTCGCCGGGTCACATCGAGCGTGCGCGAACTCGAGGGCGCGCTCAACCGCATCGCCGCCTATGCGATGATGACGGGCCGCGAGATCGACATCGCCTTCGTCGAGGAAGTGCTCGCCAACGTGCTCCGTGCCAACCAGCGGCGCATTTCGATCGACGAGATCCAGACGCAGGTCGCCGAGCATTACCGGATCCGCAAGGCTGAGATGACCTCGGCCCGGCGGGCCCGCGAAGTCGCCCGACCGCGCCAGGTCGCGATGTACCTGTCGAAACAGCTGACTCCGAAGTCGCTTCCGGACATCGGCCGCCGTTTCGGGGGGCGCGACCACACGACCGTGATCCATGCGGTCCGGCAGATCGAGAAGCTTCGCGCCAGTGATTCCGAGCTCGACGCCGACATCCGGCTGCTGACCCGCCAGCTCGAGGGCTAGGTCCCAGATCACAGCACGCCAATCGCTGCTCTCGAGCGGCGTTCGAGAAATCGATGCAACTTCGCGATGCCGTCCGCGTTGCACCGATTCGCACCCGTAATGGACGGGATTGCCCATTTTCCGGAGTAATGTGATTGATGGCGCACGTTGCATCTTCGCCCGTGTCGACGGGAATTCCTGGTCTGGATGAAATCCTTCGCGGCGGCTTGCCGACACCCAACCTCTACCTGCTCCAAGGGGAACCAGGCGCCGGGAAGACCACGGCGGCCCTCCAGTTCCTCATCGAGGGAGCAAGGCGGGACGAGCGCTGTCTCTATGTGACGCTGTCGCAGACCAAGGCCGAGCTCGAAGGGATCGCCAGGTCCCATGGCTGGTCGCTCGACGGCATTCGAATCGAGGAGCTAGCGACGTCGGACGCCGTCGTCAGCGCCGCCGACCAGACCATATTCCAGACCGCCGACCTGCGTCTCGACGAAACCCGGCAGGCGGTCGAGCAGGCGATCGAGGAGCACAAGCCCCAACGAATCGTCTATGATTCGCTGCTTGAGATCCGGCTGCTGAGCGGGGACGCGCCGACCTTCCGCCGCGAACTCATCGGTCTTAAGGCATTTCTCGCCAAGCGGCATATCGTCGCGCTCCTTCTCGACACGATTTCCTCCGATTCGACCAATGCCGACATCGAGGCGCTGGCGCATGGCGTGATCTGCTTTTCGAAGTCGATCGAGGATTATGGCACCACCCGGCGACGGGTCGAGGTCAGCAAGATGCGCGGCGTGGCGGTCGCGGACGGATTTCACGACATGGCGATCCGCGAGGCGGACGGAATCGTCGTTTATCCACGAATCGTTCCCAGGACGCAGGCCGAGGAGGGCAGGCCCGAGCTGATCAAGTCGGGGGTCGAAGCGCTCGACGAAATGTTCGGTGGTGGGCAGGAATCCGGCACCACGACCCTGGTCATAGGCCAGTCCGGAACGGGCAAGTCGACCATGGCGTCGCTCTATGCCACCGCGGCGCTTGAGCGTGGCGAGGACGTCGCCCTGTTCCTTTTCGAGGAGCGTCAGGAAACATTCCTGAGGCGGTCCGAGGGTCTCGGAATGAACCTTCGCGAATATCACGAGAACGGCCGGCTGCTGCTTCGCGACTTCAACCCCAACGAGGTCTCGCCAGGCGAATTCGCGCAGATCGTCCAGGGGATTATCGCCGAAGGCAAAACCCGAGTCGTGGTGATCGACAGCTTCACGGGCTACATCAATTCGCTCCCGCAGCGCCACAAGGCGGTCCAGGACATCCAGTCGCTGCTGAAGTATCTCGCGCGCGCGGGCGTGCTCACCATGCTGATCGTTGCCCAGCACGGCCTCCTGGGCGACAACATGGGTACCGACATCGATGTCAGCTTCCTTGGGGACACGGTGCTCTTGCTCAGGCTTACCGAGTGCGAAAACACGCTGCGACGGACGATCACGGTTGCGAAGAAGCGGCACGGCCCGCACCAGCTCCACGTCCACGAACTGATCATCGACAGTTCGGGCGTTCAGGTGTTGCCGTTCAACCCTCCCCCTAATGCCGGCTGAGCAACTTGCGATACCTGCGCCGGACCTCAGCCGGACCCTGATCCTCGCGCCGCTGCGCAAGGACGCGGAATATCTGGCCGAACTACTGGCGCGGAATGCGCTCCCGGCGCAGGTTTGCCGGGATTCAGAAGAGCTTCGCGCCGCGCTGCGCGATCCCCCAGGCCTTCTCATCACGACTCATGAGGCGCTGGGGAACGGAATAGTCGACGTCGTCGCCGACCATCTTGCCGAACAACCCGACTGGTCGGAACTGCCGATCATCGTCCTGCTCGACAAGTCGGCGCCGACGTCGAAAATCCACGCCGCGTTGCGGACGAGCTGGGCGCGTTCGCGGCTGATGCTCTATCGCCGCCCGGTCGCGACTCTCGAGCTGCTCAGCGGAATCCAGTCGCTGCTTCTTGCCCGGCTTCGCCAGCGCGAGGTGCGCGAGCACCTGGAGCGCGAGGCCGAGCTTCGGCGCGAGCTCAACCACCGCGTCAAGAACATCCTGGCGAGCGTCCTTTCGATCCTGCAGCTCACGAGGCGCGGGGCCGCGACGGTGGACCAGCTGGCGGCCGACTTCACCGGCCGGCTGCAGGCATTGGCTGACGTTCACTCGGCCGTCTTCCGGGCCGGCGGAGAGACGGTCGACCTGTTCGACGTGGTTGAACTCACTCTGGCTCCGTATCGCAATGGGACAGGAGCAACCCGGGTTCATGTCGACGGTCCATCGCTCACGGTCAGTCGCGAGGCGGGGACGACGATCGCGCTCAGCCTTCACGAGCTGGTCACCAACGCGCTCAAATATGGCGCGCTCTCGGTTACGGAAGGGTCCGTGACGCTGCGCTGGCGCGTGGACGGCTCCGGCGCCGATGCCCGCTTCCAGATGGAGTGGGTGGAGCAGGGCGGACCGCCGGTGAAGGTTCCGGAGCGGACCGGCTACGGGACCCGCTATCTGCGCGCGGCGCTTACCGGGCTCTTGGGAAGCGAGCCGGAGATCGAGTTCGAAGCATCTGGCCTCCGGTTAACGGTATCGGGGGCGCTCATCCGGCTTTGCCGGGAACGTTAGGCAACCTTGGCCGGTTCTTGCGCGCAATGCCCCGTACGCCGCGTCCGCTCTCCGTCATATGCGTCGAAGACAATCCCTTGCTGGCCACCCATCTCCAGCTGCTGATCGAGGAAGCCGGCCATCGCTTCGCCGGCTCGGCGACGAGCTTCAGCGAAGTTCGAGACCTTTTCGAGCGGCGGGATTTTGACTTGGCCCTGGTCGACATTGACCTCGCCGACGGCAGGACCGGTGGGGACATCGCCGAATGGCTTACTGACCGCGGCCGAGCGACCTTGTTCATTACCGGCCAGGACGAACTTGCGCGCGCGTTCGACCATCTCTCGCTCGGCATCATCGCCAAGCCGGTTTCAGAATGCGAGCTGGTCGATGCGCTGCACCGGGTGCAGGACCGGATTTGCGGGACTGATCACGAAAGCTGATTAGGCGTCAGTCGAGCGTCGTCCGGTACTGCTGGATTGCGAGCGAAGCGACGATGACCATGAATAGGGCCAGCGCGGCCAGACTCGGCGCGGCCTCGACGATCCCGACCCCCTTGAGCATCGAGCCGCGAACGACGCGAAGCATGTGGGTGACGGGAAGGATGCTTCCCAGCCACTGCGCCCAGTCGGGCATTCCCCGGAACGGGAACAGGAAGCCCGAAAGCAGGATCGAGGGCAGGAAGTAGAAGAAGCCCATCTGCATCGCCTGCAGCTGGTTGCGCGCGACCGTCGAGACGAGGAAGCCGAGCGACAGGCTGCCGACGATGAACAGCAGCAGGCCCAGAATCAAGGCTGGCCAGCCGCCGGCCATGGGAACCCCGAACAACAAGCGCGCCATCGTGAGGATCACGGTCGCCTGGATTACCCCGACCATGACATAGGGTCCGAGCTTTCCGATCATCACCTCGACCGGACGCACGGGGGTCGAGAGCAGGGTCTCCATCGTCCCGCGTTCGACCTCGCGAGTCATGGCAATCGCGGTCATGATGACGAGCGTCATCGACAGGATCGTCGCAACCAGGCCGGGCACGATATTGTAGGCGGTGACGCTTTCCGGGTTGTAGCGCCGCTGGACGACCACCTCGAAAGGCCGTGCCTTCTCGGGCGCCGCTATTGAAGCCAGGGGGCCCTTAAGGTCGTGCATCAGCGCATAGCGAGGGAGCGCAGACAGAGCGCCGACTGCCGGTCCAGTGGCGGCCGGGTCGGACGCGTCCGCCTCGACGAGAACTTGCGGGTTGTCCTGCCGCACGACGCGCCGAGAGAAGTCGCCGGGGATCGTCACGGCGAATTGGACCGAGCCGCGCTCGATCAGCCGGTCCATTTCCGCCGGCGAGCGGGCCGCGTAGCGAATGTGGAAATATTCGCTGCGCTGGAGAGCTCCCAGCACCGAGCGCGCCATCGGCCCTTGGTCCTGCACCAGCACCGCGGTCGGCAGGTGCTTGGGATCGGAATTGATCGCATAGCCGAACAGAAGCAGCTGGATCACCGGAATGCCGATGATCATCGCGTAGGTAAGGCGGTCGCGGACGAGCTGCGTGAATTCCTTGGAGAGGATCGCGAGGATGCGGCTGAGCGACAGTCCCGTCACGCCGCCTGATCCTGGCGCTCTTTCTGCGAATGCAGCAGCCGGATGAAGACGTCCTCGAGCGTCGGCTCGACCTCTTTCCAGCGATAGGGGGCGTGCCGGTAGGGGGCGATCAGCCGCTCGAGCTCGGCGCGATCGGTCCCGCTGACGTGGAGGGTCTGGCCGAACGGCGCGACCGAGCAGACGCCGTGCTTGCCGGCGAGCTCACGTGCCAGCCGGTCGGCGCGCGGGCCCTCTCCCTCGAAGGTCACGAGCCGGCTGTCCCTAATCACCTCGTCGGCGGTGCCGCGGGCGATGAGCTCGCCGTTGAAGATGTAGGCGATCTCATGGCAGCGCTCGGCCTCGTCCATGTAATGGGTGGACACGAGCACGGTGATTCCCCGGTCTGCAAGGCCGTGGATCTCGTCCCAGAAGTCGCGCCGCGCCTGCGGGTCCACGCCGGCGGTCGGCTCGTCAAGCAGAAGGAGCTTGGGATCGTGCATCGTCGCCGCGGCAAGCGCGAGGCGCTGTTTCCAGCCGCCCGACAGGGACCTTGCGAGCTGGTTCCGGCGGTTGGCGAGGCCGAGCTTGTCGAGCGTTTCGTTGATTCGCCTGGGAATGTCGTCGAGGCCGTAGACGCGGGCGATGAACGCGAGATTCTCCTCGATCGTCAGGTCCTCGTAGAGCGAGAAGCGCTGGGTCATGTAGCCGGTCTGACGCTTGATCGCCGCCGCCTCGCGCGGGAAATCGAGCCCGAGCACCTGGCCGTATCCGCTGTCGGGGGTCAGCAGCCCGCAGAGCATTCGAAGCGTCGTGGTCTTGCCCGACCCGTTCGGGCCGAGGAAGCCGGTGATATGGCCCTTTTCGATCTGGATCGAGACATGGTTGACGGCCCGGATCGGGCCGAAGCTCTTGCTGAGATCGTGGACGTCGATCGCCAGCGTCACGGCAGCGGCTCGACGTCGACCGGAAGGCCCGGCTGAAGCCCGGCCGGGCGCCTGGGATAGGCTTCGACCATGAAGACCAGCCGGTCGCGGCTGTCCCGGCTGTAGATGATCGGCGGAGTGAACTCGGGGCGCGGACTGACGTAGCGGATGGTGGCGGCAAGTCCGTCCGGGCATCCGTCGCAGGAAAAACGAACCGTCCGGCCGGGCCGGTAGCGCGCGATCTCCTTCTCGGGCACGAAGAAGCGGACCTTGACCTTGGAGTCGGGCAAGAGTGCGACGATCGGCTGGTTTGCCGACACCCACTCGCCGGGCTGGTAATAAACTTCCTCCACGCGCGCCGCGGCGGGTGAGGCCGGCGAAAGCTGGTCGACCCGGATCCGCACCTCGCGCTCACCGCCCAACGCCTCCGCGGCCTGGGCCCGGGCGGCGGCGACCTGGGCCCGCCGCGCATCGGCCGCCCGGCGCGCGGCCGCGACCCGCGCGTTCGCCTGGCGCAGTGCGGCGCTGGCCGCGTCAATATCCTTGCCTGCAACCGCGGCGGCGTCGTCACGGCGCACCGACAGCAGCCGAGCGAGGTCCGCGCGCGCCCGCTCCGCCTCAGCGGCCGCGGCGGCGACTTCGGCCTCGGCCTCGCGCGCAAGCGCCTGGGCCGACGCGATTTGGGTCCGGGCGGCGGCCGCGCTCGCCTGCGCCTGCTCCCCCTGGGCGGTCAGCGTCGCCGGATCGATGGCGAACAGCGGTTGCCCCGGAGCAACACGTTCGCCTTCGACGGCGGTAATCGACGCGACCGTGCCCGCGACGGGTGCCGCAAGGTACAGGTTCTCGCCTTCGATGTAGCCGGACAGAAAGCGCCCGCGGTCGGATCGTCCCAGCAGCAGCCAGGCGGCGACCGCTGCGACGATCAGGAGCGCGAGCGCGAGGAAGGGCCGGGCGCGGCTCATTGCTGCGCTCCTGCTTGGGCAAGCTCCGGCCAGCCGCCGCCAAGCGCCTTGAACAGGGCCACGCTGTCGCGCGCAAGGGCGCCTTTGGCCTGGATCATCTGCTCCTCCAGTTCGAGCCGACGCGCCTGTGCGATCAGGACGTTGGAATAAGTGACGAGGCCGCCGCGGTAGCGGGCGAGCGCGATAGCCTCCGCCCGCTGGGCGTTGGCAAGCGCCTGGTGAAGGCTTGCAAGTTGCCCGCGGCCGGCGTCGGTCCGGCTCAGCGAATCCTCGACGTCCTGCAGTGCAACGAGGACCACCTTGCGATAGGCGATCAGGGCCTGTTCCTGCCGGGCGTTCGCCATTTCGACATTGGCGCGCGACCGGCCGCCGTCGAGCAACGGCCAGACGAGGCCAGCGCCGGCGGTAAAGCTGCGGCTGCCCCATTCGAGCAGGCTTGCAAGCGCGGTGCTGACGAGGGCCGGGGTGGCGGTCAGCGAGAAGCGCGGATAGAGGTCGGCGACCGCGACCCCGATGTCGGCGGTGGCTGCCGCCAGCTCCCGCTCGGAGGCGCGGATATCCGGACGCCGGCGCAGCAGGTCGGATGGGATTCCCGGCGGGATTTCCGGTGGCGCCGAAGGCATTGCTCTCGCCTGCGACAACTCCGCGACCAGCGCTTGCGGCATCTCTCCGCTCAGTACGCCGAGCGCATGGACCTGCGCATCCGCCTGGGCCCGAAGCGCGGGAATTGCCGCCTCCGCCGCCGCTCGCTCGGAGCGCTGCTGCTCGAGGTCCTGGCGGGTGACGAGCCCGCCGCGGGCGCGCGCTTCGACCAGCCGCTCGAAGCGTCGGCGTCGATCAAGGTCCGACTGGGCGAGCGCGATCCGCTCCTGCAGCTCCCGCAGGGTCAGGTAGGCGCGTGCGACCTCGGCGGCGACGCTGACCTCGACGTCGCGCCGGTTCCAGACCGCCGCGCCGGTTCGCGCCCTGGCGGCTTCGATGCTCCGTCGCGTGCGTCCGAACAGGTCGATTTCCCAGCTCGCGTCGAAACCGATCCGAAAGCTGTTGAACTCGCTGCCCGGCAGGCCGAGGAGTCCACCCTCGTTCCCTGCGCCTGGAGGGATGGGAATCGCGTTCTCGCTGATCCGCTGGCGCGTGGCGGAAGCTTCGGGGCTCAGCTGCGGCTTCGTTGAAGCGCCCGCAACCACTTCGCGCGCGCGCGCCTCGCGGATGCGGGCCGCCGCGATCTGGACGTCCAGGTTTCGCGAAAGCGCCCGCTGGACGAGTTGCGCCAATTGCTCGTCGCCGAAGACCTGCCACCAGCTCGCGATCTCGGGATCGCTTGGCCCTGCCCGTGTCCCGGCCTCCGCGAAACGCTCGGGAGCGGGCACGGCCGGCCGGCTATAGTCGGGGCCGACGGTCGTGCAGCCGCCGAGAAGCAATGCGAGCAGGGCGCCCTGGCGCGTCATTTCGCACCCTCCGCCAAAAGGCCCGAGAGTATGGTCGCCGCGTGCTGTTTCGCGAGCGCGTGCAGATCGAGCGGAGCGCCCCCGACGGGCTGGAGCGTGGCGCGCCAAAGGGCGCCCATCAGCATCGGGCCGAGCAACGAATAAGCGAAGAGTCGCGGGTCGCCCGGCCGAACTTCGCCCTTGGCTTGGGCGCGCGCGATCGCTTCGCCGACCACGGCCAGTGCGCGCGAGGCGACCTGGTCGTGCCAGACCTTTGCGAGCTCGGGGAAATTGCGCGACTCGCCGATGACCATCTTGGCCACGGCACCGATCGGGAGGCGCTGTTCGACCTCGGCGAAGCGCTGGAGCAGTAGTGGAACGACTTGGGCGAAGGGCAGGTCGCCGGCGATCACCGCCTTGCTCACGGTTTCGATATTGGGTGCGACCGTGTCGCGCACCACGGCGCGGAATACGTCCTCCTTGTCCTTGAAGTAGAGGTAGAGCGTGCCCTTGGAAACGCCCGCGCGGCGGGCGATGTCGTCGACCTTCGCCGCGGCGAAGCCCTTCTCCGCGAACACTTCGAGCGCCGCGGAGCAAATCTCGCGCGGCCGGTCTTCCGCGCGTCTTTGCCATCTGGGTGGCTTCACCGCCCGCTCCTAACTGACCGGTCAGTTACTTACACCTCCGGAGAGGCTGCGCAAAGGGCATTGCTCACAGAAAAAGAGCCCGCCCGGAATTTCCGGACGGGCTCCTTCTCCACACCCCCCGGGAGGGGTCAGCCCCGCTTTCGGGCTGGGACCGTGATCTTCACGGTCTCCCCGTTACGCCCCGGAAACCCGGTGAACATCGCCTGGATCAGGTTCGGCAGCAGCCGGTTGAGCTCATCCGTCTGGGAACGGGCCTTCACGTGGCCCTCGAACAGCGGCGCGTTGTCCGCGCGCCGGACGATCTGGATGTCGAGATGGCTCTCGTAGCGCGTGTAAGCGCGCACGCGCGGGCCGAAAGCGCCGTAGCCGGCATAAGGCGACATGTACCAGAAGGGGTCGTCCCACCCGTAGTAGAAGGGATCGGGCGACCAGGGCGACCAATAAGGATAGCCGGGATAGACCCGCCAGTGGGAATCGAAGAACGGGTCGCGGTAACCCCAGCCATAGGGGCCCCAGCGGCGCGGCCCGAACGGCCGGTCGACCATATATTCGGTCTTGCCCTCGTCGACACCGAAGTCGACCTTCACCAGCATCTCGGCGAGCTCGGGAGCGCCAGCGGGCTTGTAGCCCTGGGCCTGGAGCTGCTGCGCGATCATTGCGGCGTAGGTGCCGAACTCGAGCCCTGCCGGCTGACCCGACGTAGGCACGACGTAGAAGGTCTGGCCGGCCGGAACCGGCATGGCCGAATAGCGGGTGACTTTCGTTGGAAGGCCGGTCGCGCAGCCCGATACAAGCGCAGCCGCCACGCCGAGCAGCACCGCCGCGCCGAATTTCTTCAAAACGTTCATACGCTCCGACTCGGGATCCTCGAATTCCCCTGGTTGCGCGGCCTTACCACAGTGGCCGTGAACCGTCGATGAAGCGTGCTGCTAGTGCGTCAGGCCGACCGCCGCCTTGGCGCCGGCGAGGACCGGGGCGCCGAACTCTATCGCCCGCTCGGCACCGCTTTCGAGGATCCGGTCGAGCTCGGCCGGGTCGCCGCGAAGCTCCTCGAGCCGCGCTCGGATGGGCGCGATCAGCGCGACAAGCGCGTCGGCAAGTGCCGGCTTGAACTGCCCGAAGCCCTGGCCAGCGAACCGGGCGAGCACCTGCTCGACGCTTTCACCGGTGATGGCGCCATAGATCCCAACCAGGTTCCTGGCTTCCGGCCTGTGCTCTAGCCCTTGCGGCGAATCCGGGAGCGGCTCGGGATCGGTCTTCGCCTTGCGGATCTTCTGGGAGATCGCGTCGTCGCTGTCGGTCAGGTTGATCCGGCTCATGTCCGACGTGTCGGTCTTCGACATCTTCGAGCGGCCGTCGCGAAGGCTCATGACTCGCGCCGCCGCGCCGCCGCCGATGTAGGGCTCGGGCGGAATGAACAGGTCGACGTCGAAGTCGGTATTGAACTTCAGTGCGATATCCCGCGTGAGCTCGATATGCTGCTTCTGGTCCTCGCCCACAGGGACGTGCGTCGCCTTGTAGAGGAGGATGTCGGCGGCCTGCAGGACGGGATAGGTGAACAGCCCGACAGAAGAGCCCTCCTTGTTCTTCCCGGACTTTTCCTTGAACTGCGTCATCCGGTTGAGCCAGCCGATGCGCGCTGTCCCCTGCAGGATCCAGCAGAGTTCGGAATGCGCCGGCACGGCGCTTTGACGGAAGAGGATGGATTTTTCCGGATCGATTCCGCTCGCGATCAGAGCGGCGGCCATTTCCCGGATGCTCGCATAGAGCTTGGGGGGGTCGACATCGACGGTGAGCGCGTGAAGGTCGGCGAGGAAGAACAGGCACTCGGCCTCGTCCTGCATCCTCACCCAGCGCAGGATCGCTCCGAGCAAATTCCCCAGGTGCAGGTCACCCGTCGGCTGGATTCCGGAAACGACACGCATGGTCTCGGCCATCACTTCACCTTCTTGCGCCGAAGCAGGATCAGCAGATCCTCCTTGTCCATTGCACCGCCGAACCAGGCGAGCGCGAAATAGGCCGCGGCTCCAGTCGCGACCAGCGCCGCGGTCGCCAGCAGGCGCTGGCCCGCGGACCCCGCGAAAAAGCCGGCGAACTGCGCCTGGACGAGCAGGATCGCGCCGCCCATTAGCGCTGCGGCCACGATCTGCTTTCCGAGGCGCACCAGGAGCCAGCCTTCGAGCCGGAAATGGCCGCGCATCGCCAGGATGGCGTAGAGCGCGATCGCGTTCACCCAGGCAGCGCCCGCGGTGCTCGCGGCGAGGGCTGATATCCCATAGACCGGCACCAGCACGAAATTGGCCGCGACGCCGAGAGCGAGAGACGCGGCCGTGATCCACAGCGGGGTCCACATGTCCTTGCGGCCGAAGAAGCCGGGCGCGAGCACCTTGATCATCACATAGGCTGGAAGGCCGGCGACGATGATCGACAGGACGAGCGCGGAGACCCGGGCGTCGGCCTCGGTGAACCGCCCGCCTTCGAACAGGACCGTCATGATCGGCGCTGCGGCGACGGACAGCGCGACGGCCGCGGGAATCGTCAGCAGCATCGCGAGCTCGGTCGCGCGAGCCTGGATGTTGGCCGCCTGCCGGTCCTCGCCCGCGCCGATGTGGCGGCTGATCGCCGGAAGGATGGCCGTCCCGAGTGCCGAGCCGACCAGCGCAAGCGGAAGCTGGTTCAACCGGTCGGCCTGCCCGAGATAGACGAGGCTGCCCTGCGGCAGGCTGGTCGCGAAATAGGCGTAGAAGAGCTGGCTTATGTAATAACCGCCCGCACCGAGCGTCGCCGGCAGGATCAGGATGAACAGCTCCTTCACCCGCGGAGTCATCCTCGGCGGCAGCAGCCTTAGGGTCAGGCCCGCGCGCTTGGTCGCGATCATCAACAGCGCGAGCTGGACAATTCCCCCGACGATCACGGCCCAGGCCATCGCCCTCGCCGTCGCGGGCCCTCCGCTCGGGACGACGAGCAGGGCGACGATCAGCGCGAGGTTGAGAAGGGCCGGCGCGAAGGCCGCAGCGGCGAAGCGGGTCAGCGAATTAAGGATGCCGCTGAACAGCGACACCATGCTGATGAAGATGAGATAGGGAAAGGTGATCCTCGTCAGCTCAATCGCCAACGCGAACTTGGGCGGATCGTCCTTCCAGCCCGCGCCGATCAGGCCGACGAAGGCGGGCATGAAGATCATGAAGACCGCGGTGATCAGGATCAGGATCGGAAGGAAGACCGCCTGCACTTCCTCGGCGAAGCGCTTGGCCTCCTCCATCCCGCCTTCGCCGTCGAGGCGGCGCGCGAACAGCGGAACGAAGCCTTGGCTGAACGCGCCCTCGCCGAACAGACGGCGGAACAGGTTGGGGATCAGGAAGGCGAGCGCGAAGGCGTCGGCCGCCATCCCGGCGCCCATTACCCGCGCGAAGATCATCTCCCGGACGAAACCGAGCACGCGGCTGACGAGCGTCAGCCCGCCAATCGTCCCTCCCGCCTTGACGAGGTTCATGCGCCTAACCGTTCAAGCGGCGCGGCCAGGGTCAAGCCTCGCCGGCGCCTTCCCCGGCGGGCTTGTCGGCACCGGCGCCGCTCGCGCCCTGTTCGCCCTGCTGCTGCTGTTGCTGCTGCTGGGCGGCCTGGACCTGCGCGACATAGGCGGCGGCGAAGTCGATCGGCTCGAGAAGCAGCGGCGGGAAGCCCATGTTCTGGACCGATTCGCAGATGATCTGCCTCGCGAACGGGAACAGCAGCCGCGGAGCCTCGATCAGCAGGAACGGGCCGACCGCTTCTTCCGGGAAGTTGCGCAGCCCGAACAGACCGGCGAAGCTCAGGTCGACGAGGAAATGCACGCCGCTCTGCGAATGGGCGCGGACCTCGATCTTCAGGATGACCTCGTTGACCTCTTCGGAGACCCTCTCGACGTTGAGGTTGAAGGCGACGTCGAGCGACGGCTGATCCTGCCACTGAAAGACGCTGGGAGCGCTCGGGCTCTCGACCGAAAGGTCCTTGATATATTGCGCGAGAGTCGCCGCCTGCGGCTCGTCGCCGGCGCCGTCGGAGCCGTTTCCGGCGGGCTTTGAATCCTGGTCAGCCATTTTTTTCAGTGCCTCGAAATGGGATGGGCGCGGACCCGGAAAAGGCGGGGCGCGTTTCGGGCAAGCGCCTAGCAGGCGCTCAAATGGCGTGCAATGGCGGCAAACGCTGACGCCGCCCTTTGAATCCGCGGCGCGCGCGCATTATGTTTGGACGAACTCTAGGGACCTGGAATCGCAAGCGTTGACCGTCATCATCATCCTCGCTCTCGTGGCGCTCTTCATCGGCCTGAGGCTCTACAGCGTGCTCGGCGAGCGCACGGGCCATGAGCAGCAGCCGATCCTGAAGCCCGCCGATCCCGATGCGCTGGTCGAGCCTCGCCCGGCTCCTCCCACTCCGGCGCAGCAGCCAGCGACGGACGGCTCCGACCTGTCCTACCTCCCGACGGCCGGCCCCGGCGTGCGAGCGCTCCTAGCCGCTGACCCGGCCTTCGACGTCGCCCGGTTCCTCGAGGGCGCGCAGGCCGCGTACCGAATGATCCTCGAGGCGTTCTGGAAGGGCGACCTCGATACGCTCCGGCCCCATGTCGATGACAATGTGTACAAGTCGTTCGCCGCTGCGATTGAGCAGCGCTCCAAGGAGGGCCTGGTCCTCGATAACCGGTTGGTGGCGATCGAGCAGGCCGTGATTTCGGCGGCGACAATCGAACATGACGTGGGCTTTGTGACCGTCCGCTTCGAGGCCGACATTGCCGCCGTCACCCGCAACAAGGACGGCGAGGTGGTCGCTGGCTCCATGAGCGACGCGGTCCAGACGCGCGACCTGTGGACTTTCCGCCGCGAGATCCGCTCGCGCGATCCCAACTGGCTTCTCGTCGAAACTGACGAAGAAGAGTGAGGCTGTCGCTTCGAGGGCTCGCCCTCGCATCCCTTTTCCTGCTTTCAGCGTGCGTGAGCAGGCCGGCCGAACCGCCGCCGCCACCGCCGCCTCCGCCGATCCCGCAGCCGCTGCCGCATCCGCTGCCGCAGCCTCCCCCGCCGGCGACCGCCCTGGAGGCGGGAATCGCGCTTGCCCAGCCGGCCTTCATGTACGAGGCCGACGCCGCCGAGGCGCTCGCGGCCTTCCGTATCAGCTGCCCGGCAGTGACCCGCCGCCCCGACCCGTCAGGGCTGACGACGCCGGCCGACTGGGCCGGGGTGTGCGCCGAGGCCGCGCTGGTCCAGCCGGGAGCCGCGGCAGCGTTCTTCCGCGACCGCTTTGACTGGGTGCGGGTCGGCAACGGACAGGCGTTCGCAACCGGTTATTTCGAGCCCGAGATCGCCGCTTCGCCGGTCCCCGCGCCCGGCTACCAGTTGCCGATCTACCGCACTCCGCCTGACCTCACGCGCTGCCAGCTACCCGACGGAAAGACGGGGCGCGGCCGCATCGATGAGACCGGCCAGTGCGTCTATTACCACGCGCGCGCCGAGATCGAGCAGGGAGCGCTTGCCGGCAAGGGCCTGGAGATCGCCTGGGCGGCTGACCCGATCGAGCTGTTCTTCCTTCACATCCAGGGCTCGGGCCGGCTTCGCTACCCGGACGGGCGCGTCGTCCGAATCGGCTACGACAACCAGAACGGGCGCGAATATGTGGCCATCGGGCGGCTGCTTCGCGAGCGCGGAATCCTCCCGCCCGGAGGCGCGTCGATGGACGCGATCGTCGCCTGGATGCGCGCCAATCCGGACCAGGCGGTCGAGCTGATGCGCGCCAACCCGTCCTACATTTTCTTCAAGGTGCTAACCGGGCCGGGCCCTCTGGGGGCGCTCGGCCTGCCGGTCACCGCGAAGGCGACCGTGGCTTCGGATCCCAAGTTCATCCCATTGGGGGCGCCGGTGCACCTCGCGCTCGATCGCCCCGAGGCATGGGGCATCTGGGTTGCCCAGGACACGGGCGGGGCGATCAAGGGCGCGAACCGGGTCGACACCTTCTGGGGGGCTGGCGAGGAAGCGCGGAGGATCGCCGGCGGAATGGCTGCGAAGGGCCAAGCGCTGATCCTCATTCCCAAGGGCGCGGCGGCCCGTGCGCTCGTTAAGCCCTGAGGAGGCGGCGCTCTGGGCCAAGGTGGCCGAGACCATCCGCCCGCTTAGCCGCGAACGGCAGGCCCAATCGCCAGCCAAGCCAAAGCCGCCTGTGCTCGCTTTCCGCGGGCCATCGCACCGGCCCGCCCCGACGGCCGATGCGCCGAAGCGAGGCCCGGGAACGACCCTGGATTCCCACTGGGACCGGCGGCTCCGCTCCGGCGAGGTCGAGCCCGACGAAATGCTCGATCTGCACGGCCTGAACCTGGACCAGGCGTGGAACGCGATCGACCGCGGCCTGGACCGCGCGGCCGCGAAAGGCGCGAGAATCTTGCTCCTGGTCACCGGCCACGAACGGTCCGGCGGACCGCACGTGCAGCGGGGCAAGATAAGATCAGTTGTGAACGATTGGCTGCAAGTCTCTAGACACGCGCCGAAAATCGCCGCCGTCAGGCCGGCTCACAAGCGCCACGGAGGCGGCGGAAGCCTCTACATTATTTTGCGGCGCGAGCGGCCGAAGTCCACCGTTTCTTAACCCTGCCGATTTAATCCGACAGCCAAGGGCGGATAAATCCGCCGTTCGAGGCGCGGAATTTCCGATGCAGGCAGCAACGGCCCAAAAGGTCAGCAACGCGATCCTTTCGGGCGCGGCCGGCTTTGCGTCCTTCATCTTTTCGCTCAGCGCATTGCTCTACCTGACCGAGCTCGACGAGAAGATCCTCGCTGCGCTCGTCGCCGGCGCCTTCTGCCTGCTGATCAGCTATATCGCGTCGGAGCGGCCCAACAGCGAAAGCGCCCGTGCGCTATCCGCCCTTGGTGAGCGGCTGCTGGCGGTCGAAGACGGCGACCTCGTCAGTCCGGCGCCGCCCATCGTCCGCAAGGTGATGCCGAAGGTCGCGGCGGCGGTCGATACCCTGTTCGCGGAGGTCCGGGCCTCGATCGAGAACGCCCATGCGCTCGGCATGTATGACCCCGTCACCTCGCTTCCGAACCGGCTGCATTTCCGCTCCGAGGCCGACAAGCTGCTCGGCCAAGTCCCCGAGGGCTCGAAGGCGGCAATGCTGTTCGTCGATCTCGACCGCTTCAAGAATGTCAACGACAGCCTTGGCCATGCGCGCGGCGACCAGCTGCTCGTGATGGTCGCGAACCGGCTGCGCGTCGTGGTCACAGCCGAGATCAGCGACACCATCGCCCGCCGGCCCTTGCTTGCGCGACTGGCAGGTGACGAGTTCACGATCTTCTTCCCGCAGATCGACTCGGTCGCGCAGGTCGAGCGGGTCGCGCGGCGGGTCGCGCTCGCCGTCGCCGAGCCCTTCGAGCTTTACGGTCACAGCATCGATATCGGCGCATCGGTCGGAGTCGCGGTCAGCCCCGACCATGGGACAAGCATCGAATCGCTGATGCGCGCGGCCGATATCGCCATGTATCGGGCCAAGGCGCGCGGCGGCGGGCAGCATTGCGTGTTCAACGACGAGCTTGCGGCCGAGCACCACGAAAAGGTCGAGACCGAAAAGGCCCTGACCGAGGCCATCCAGCGCGGCGAGTTCCAGCTCGCGCTTCAGCCGCAGCTGAGCCTGGCCACCGGCGAAATCGTCGGCACCGAGGCGCTGCTGCGCTGGAACCACCCCCGCGATGGCTTGCGAATGCCGGCCACCTTCGTGCCTGTCGCCGAGCGTACCGGGCTGATCGCCGAAATCGGCGAGTGGGTGATCGGCGAGGTCGCGCTGATGCTCGGCTCATGGCACCGCGAGGGATTCCACCAGCGGGTGTCGTTCAACGTCAGCCCGCGCCAGCTCGACCGCATCGACTTCTTCATCCGGCTTCGCCAGGCGTTTGCCGAGCAGGGAGTCCCGCTATCGATGGTCGAGCTTGAGTTCACCGAGACGGCGGCGATGGAGGCGAGCGAAGCCGTGCTCGAGGAGATCGCGGCGCTTCGCGACGACGGGGCCCGGATCGCGATCGACGACTTCGGGACCGGCTATTCCAACCTTGCGCGGCTGCGCTCGATGCCGATCGACCGGGTGAAGCTCGACCCGTCGCTGATTGCGGACATCGACACTTGCGAGAAAGCGCGGGTGATCGTCCAGGCGGTCGTCCAGCTGATCAAGGGCGTGGACTGCGAGATCGTCGCCGAGGCCGTGGAGAATTGCACGCAGGCCGAGATTCTCCGCACCATGGGCTGCGACACGGTCCAGGGATTCGTGTTCGCGGAGCCGATGTTCGAGGAAGACTATCGCAAGTGGGCAAGCCGCGGGGGCGCAGAGAGCGAGCAGTCGGTCGCCTGAATCGCGTCCCGAACCCGAGCCCGAGCCCGAGCCCGAGTCCGAGCCTTCAGTCTCCTACCTGGGCGATCAGCTGGTTGCCTTCCCAGACCTCGCATTGCATGAACGGACTAGCCTCTTGGGCCGCCGCGACCGCCTCCTGCTCGCTTCTTGCGCGGAATTCTTCGACGCGGACGATATGTTTCGCGCCGTCCAGGAAATAGATCCGAAAGTATCGCAGCTTGGACATTCGAAAGCTCCTGCACTAGCGGGAGCCCCAATTCTGTCTCTCTGGCGCCGTCATGCCGACGCAAGTGGCGGCGCTGGGCTGCTGATACGCCCTCTTTAATGGTCATTACAAGACTGGAACGGTCTTACACCCCCATGATCTGCTTCGCGGTCTGATGCCACCATTCGGTGTTCCAGAGCAGGTTCAAGGCGAGCGCGAACGGGAGGTTGACCGCCAGCCAGATCAAATAGGCCGGGTGCACAGATCGGTTGCGGGCGACGTCCCAAATGAACATCGGCGCGACCGCCGCAAGCGTATAGAGGTCCACCGAAAGCGGGCTCCCCGGCAAGGTGTGTGTGAGCCAGGGAATGCGATCGATGCCAGCCGGCAAGGCCATTGCCGTGCCAAGGAACATCATCCGCTTGTGCATGCCCGCGTTGCGTCCGCGCGCCCTGAACGCAATCGCGAGGAACAGCGGGAACAGCAGGCCGATGCGGAGCTGCAGAAGCAAGATGTTCTCGACCCTGCTGAGCACCGCCTGCGCCTGCTCTTGGGCGTCCGGCGGCGCTGCCTGCGCGCCCTGCCAGACCTGGTGATACATGGTCGGCACGAGGATGAAGCCCACGACCACCAGAAGCGCCGCAAGCGCATAGCCGACCAGGCCCAGCTGCATGTGGTAGTCCTTGCGGCCGGTCGCCATAAGAGTGGTCTGCGCCAGCAGGATCAGCATGAAGGCGCCCATCACCACGGCGTGAACGTGAAGGATCAGCGGGAAAGGCGGGCGCAGGCCGGCCCTGACCATTTCGATCTTCATCAGCGAATCGGGGATGAAGCCCGCCAGCACGATCGCGATGAACCAGACCGCCATCATCACGAAGATCCAGCGGTCGATCGAATGCGCTCGCGGAGTCCCGGACAAGATGTCGGGCCGCTCCGAGAAAAACCGGTTGTACGCTATGGTCGCCATGGCAACGCCCCCATTGCCTCTTGCCCACCGCCGCCGGTCTTCATCGCCGGTTGGGTGGGCAACGGCAAGCCTGGTTGCAAGAAAGGCTAGGCGAACGCCTTTTCGAGCACCCGCCCGTAAATCCGCGCCAGCGCCCGAATGTCCTCGATGGCGGCGTGCTCTCCGACCTTGTGCATGCTGGCGTTCGGCAGGCCGAAATCGACGACGGGGCACAGCTTGATCAGGAAGCGGCCGTCCGAGGTCCCGCCGCTGGTCGACAGCTCCGGCTCCATTCCCGTTTCCTCCCGGATCGCTGCGACGACCACGTCGTATAGGGGCCCGGGTGGAGTGAGGAACGCCTCGCCTGAAATGCGGGCGCGGACCGTCGCGCCAGGGGCCTCGCGCCGGGCGATGTCCTCGACCAGCCGGACCAGCGCCTCGCCTTTCTGCAGATCGTTGAAGCGGATGTTGAGCTGGGCCGTAGCCGAGCCCGGAATGACATTGCTTGCGTAGGTCGGGGTCTCGATCCCGGTGAACTCAAGGTTCGAGGGCGGGAAGGCCTCCGTGCCCTGGTCGAGCTCGAGCGAATCGAGCGCGGCGATGATCCTCGCGAGCTTCGGCACCGGGTTGTCGGCGCGGTGGGGGTAGGCGACGTGGCCCTGGTGGCCCGGAACCTCGATCCACATGTTGACCGAGCCGCGCCGTCCGATCTTCACCGTGTCGCCGAGCCTTTCGACCGATGTCGGCTCCCCGATCAGGATCATGTCGGGGCGGATTTGCCGCTCCTCGAGCCAGTCGATGATCCGCGGCGTTCCGTAGGTGGCATAGCCTTCCTCGTCGCCGGTGATCAGCAGGGACAAGGTGCCGCGCTTCTGCGCGAATCCGGCGACCGCGGCGACGAAGGCCGCGATCGCGCTTTTCATGTCATTGGCGCCGCGCCCGGTCAGGACGCCTCCCTCGATTTTTCCCTCGAACGGGTCGCAGTCCCAGCCTTCGCCCGGAGGGACGACGTCGAGGTGGCCGGCGAAGCCGAAATGCGGCGAGCCTTCCCCGCGGACCGCCACCATGTTCTCGGTCGGACCGTCGGGCAGCTCCCCCATCACCCAGCGATGGACCGTGAAGCCGAGCGGCCTCAGGGCGTTTTCGAGCAGGTCGAAGACCTCCCCGCGCGCGGGCGTGACGCTAGGGCAGCGGACGAGCGCTTGGGCCAGCTCGACCGGGTCGATTGAAGCGGTCATCCGAGTGGCCTAGCAGACAGTAATTGTCATTCCAGAGAAAGCTGGAATCCAGGCGGCGCTTGGAGCCTGGCCTTCGCCGGGATGACGGAAAGGAAGGACATGCCGAAGCTGGATCTGGAGTCCATCGAGCTGACGAACCGGACGACCTATCCCATGCCCTTCGCCGCGGAGATGTCGCGCCGCAGCTATCGCCGGCTCGGTCCCGCCGGCGGCTTGACCGACATCGGCATCAGCCAGGTCGTGCTGGAGCCCGGCGGCGTGTCGAGCCAGCGCCACTGGCACAAGGGGATCGACGAGTTCGTCGTGGTCCTGGAAGGCGAGGCCGTGCTGATCGAGGACGAGGGCGAGACATTGATGCGCGCGGGCGATTGCGCCGCCTTCCCGAAGGACCGTCCCAATGGGCACCAGCTGGTCAACCGCGGCGACAGGCCGTGCGTGTTCCTGGCGATCGACAGCCGGCTGTCCGAAGGCGACTGCCATTACCCGGACGTCGACCTGCACTGGGACAATTCGGCCCAGCGCTACACGCGCAAGGACGGCACGCCTTACTAGGCGGCCTTGTCCTTGCCTTCATACTGGTCGATCACCCAGGGCTCGTCCTGGGCCTTGTCGATCCAGTCCGACACATCCGGATGGGAGAGCACTGCCTTCATGTAGAGAGCGGCGAAGGGCGGCACTGGGACCCCGTAGGTGATAAAGCGGGTCACGACCGGCGCGTACATGATGTCGGCCGCGCACCATTCGCCGAACAGGAAGTTGCCGCTCGACCCACCGAAGCGGGCGCGCGCCTGCGCCCAGAGCTGAAGGATCCGGTTGATCTCCTCGCGCACCTCGTCCGACAGGTCGACGGGCGGGTAGGTGCGCCTGACGTTCATCGGCAGCTCGCGGCGCAGGTTGGCGAAGCCCGAGTGCATCTCCGCGGCCATCGAGCGGGCCATTCCGCGCGCCGATTCGTCGGCCGGCCAGAATTTCTCGCGACCCACCCGGTCGGCGAGGAACTCGATGATCGCCAGGCTGTCCCAGACGACGCATTCGCCGTCCCACAGGATCGGCACCTTGCCGAGAGACGGCTTGAACTCGTCACCCTCGCGCTGCTTTTCCCAGTCCTCGCCGAACAAAGGCACGACATATTCCTCGAACTCGAGGTCGGATTGCTTGCAGGCGAGCCAGCCGCGCATCGACCAGCTGGAATAGGCGCGGTTGCCGATGATGAGCTTGAGCAAGTGCGGCTCCTATCCGGTGGCGGCTTCGAGGATCGCGGTCCTCAGCCCGGCGATCCCGCTACCTGTTTCGCTCGACGTGGTGAAGATGTCCGGATGCGCGGCCGGATGTTTCGACGCCTCGGCTGCGGTCGCCTCGAACAAAGCGCCGAGGGCGGACGGCTTCACCTTGTCGACCTTGGTGAGGACGAGGTGATAGCTGACGGCGGCATCGTCGAGCATCGTCATCACCTCGCGGTCGACGGGCTTCAGCCCGTGGCGCGAATCGACGAGCAGGAGGGCGCGCTTCAGCACCGCGCGGCCGCGCAGGTAATCGTTGACCAGGTGGCGCCAGCGTTTGACGAGGTCTTTGGGCGCGTCCGCGAAGCCATAGCCGGGCATGTCGACGAGGCGCAGCAGGATGGGCTGGCCGACGTCGAAGAAGTTGAGCTCCTGGGTCCGCCCAGGCGTGTTCGACGTCCGCGCGAGCGCCTTGCGGTTGGTGAGCGCGTTGAGGAGCGAGCTCTTGCCGACGTTCGAGCGCCCGGCGAACGCGATCTCCGGATAGTCCGGGTCGGGCAGGAACTTGAGGCCCGGCGCCGACTTCAGGAACTCGACCGGCCCGCAAAAGAGCTTGCGGGCAGCCTCTGAAAGGTCGGGCTCCTCGGCCATCAGGCCTCGACCGGGTGGGTGTCCGACAGGTGCAGGCCGAACCGTCTGTACAGCCACCATTGCTGGGCGATGGTCAGGATGTTCGAGGTGACCCAGTAGAGGACGAGGCCCGCCGCGAAGGGCGCCAGCACCACCATCATGATCCACGGCATCCAGGCGAAGATCGCCTGCTGCGTCGGGTCCATCTGCTGCGGGTTGAGCTTGAACTGCAGCCACATGGTGATCCCGAGCAGGATCGGGAGGATGCCGATCAGAAGGAAGCCGGGCGGGGTGAAGTCGAGCAGCCCGAACAGGTTGACCGGGGTCAGCGGGTCGGGCGCCGACAGGTCCTTGATCCACAGCATGAAGGGCTGGTGGCGCATTTCGACCGACACCAGCAGCACCTTGTAGAGCGCGTAGAAGATCGGGATCTGGAGAAGGATCGGAAGACAGCCGGCAGCCGGGTTGATCTTCTCCTCCTGGTAGAGCTTCAGCATCGCCTGCTGCAGCTTCGTCTTGTCGTTCTTGTACTTCTCCTGGAGCGCCTTCAGCTTGGGCTGGACCTTGCGCATCGCCGCGAACGACTTGAACTGCTTCTGGGCGATCGGGAACATGATCAGGCGGACGATGATCGTCAGGCAGATGATCGCGACCCCGAAATTGCCGGTCAGCTCGAACAGCCAGTTCAGGAGGTCGAAGATCGGCCTCATGAACCATTCGAACCAGCCCCAGTCGATCGACTTTGAAAGCTTCGGGATCCCGAGCGCCTCATATTCGTCGAGAAGCGCCTTTTCCTTGGCGCCTGCGAAAAGGCGGGTCTCCGACTGCGCGACCGCGCCGGGGGCAACGAGCTGCGGCTGCGCGGCGTAATCGGCCTGGTAGCCGCCTCCGGGAGTGCCGGTGAAGCTGGCGGCGATCGGCGCGTTGCCCGCGGGCGCGAGCGCGGTCAGCCAGTGACTGTCGGTGAAGCCGAGCCAGCCGCCGGGGCTATCGAACCTCTCCGACTTGCCGCCGTCGAGCGTTTCCCAGTCAATCCCGTAATCGGCCGCACCGTCGAGGAAGGCGATGGGGCCGACATGGACGGTCCAGCTGCTGGGGTCGGACGATTTCTGCGCGCGGTTGATCAGCCCGTAAGGCCTGACCGCGACCGCTCCTGGCCCGCGGTTTTCGACCCGCTGGCGCACCGTGAACAAATAATTGTCATCGACGCTGACGAGGAGCTGGAAGGTCTGGCCGCTGCCGTTGGTCCAGCTCAGGGTCACCGGGCGGCCGGGCTGAAGCACGGGCGAGCTCGCGGTCCACAACGTGTCGGCTCCGGGCACCTCGACTCCTTCGCCGGTCCATCCGAACGACGAGAAATAGGCGCCGGGCGAACCTGCCGGAGAAAGCAGCCGCACGGGCGGCGAATCCTTGGCGATCGTCTGCCGTTCCTTGACCAGCACGAGGTCGTCGAAGCGCGCGCCCTTGAGGTTGATCGAACCCTGCAGGCTCGGCGTCCGGATCTGCACGCGCGGGCTCTCAGCAAGCACCGCTTCGCGTGGCCGGACCCGTTGCGGCTGGCTTGCCGCCGGTCCCGCCTGGGGGGCGGGCGCCGGAGCGGCAACGTTTCCTTCCGCTTTCTGCGCCTGCGGCTCGGGCGCCGGCATCAGTTTGTCCGAAATCATCCCCCAGCCGAGCAGCACCAGCAGGCTCAGGACGATCGCGAGGATCATGTTCCTGTTTTCGTTCACTCAATTCCTCGCATCGTCATGGAACAGGGTCGTGACCCTGGCCGCCCCAGGGATGGCAGCGGCTGATCCGCTTGATTGCAAGCCAGCTCCCGCGGAGCGCGCCATAGCGCGACAAGGCAGTGATCGCATAGGCCGAGCAGCTCGGCGTGTAGCGGCAGCTTGGCGGAAGCACCCTGGACGGCCCCAACTGCCAGCCCCGGCAAAGCAGGATCAGGGCCCTCGCAATCATGGCGCGGCGCGCCTCAGCGCACTCTGGAGATCCTGCTTCAGGAGGGCGAAATCGCGCTCGATGCCGCTCGCGCGGCCGATCATGACGTGGTCTGCGCCGGCGTAGCCGTGTTCCGGCAAAACAGCCCGCGCAAGCTCGCGGAAACGCCGCCGCATCCGGTTGCGGGTGACGGCGTTGCCGACCTTCCTGGTGACGGTGAAGCCGACGCGCTTTTGCGGATCGTCGTCGCGGCGGTCGCGGACGAGAAGGACGAAGCCGGGGGTCGCGGCGCGCCGTCCGGCGTTCGCCGCGAGGAAGTCCGAGCGCTTCTTCAGGACTGCTAGGCGCTGAGCTTCTTGCGGCCGCGCGACCGGCGCGCGTTCAGCACCTTGCGCCCGCCCGGGGTTGCCATGCGCGCGCGAAAGCCGTGCCGGCGCTTGCGGACGAGATTGCTCGGCTGGAAGGTGCGCTTCATCGCTCATGCCTCGAATATAATGAAAAACGGCTGCCGTGGGGGCAGCCTTCGTTGGGCGCGCCGATAGTGGAGGGCCTTCCCAAAGTCAATTGCCGCCGTCACTTCCGATCGACTGGCGCTGCGCCTTTTCGGCCTTGCGCTTCGCCTCGCGCCGGCGCGCGCTTGGACGCCGCAACGCCCAGTCGGTCCAGCGGCCGGCCTTCGGCTGCCATTTCTTGAATTTCACATAGCGCCGCCTGGCCCACATGCTGGTCTTCAGGACCATTGCGAGCCCAAGCCCGGCAATGATGATCCCGCCCGGGCCCGGAAGGGCGCCGACCACCGGCGCAAGCAGGAGCAGCACGACTCCGAGACCGAAAATCGTCCACTCAACGACCGGATGGTCGATGAAACGCCGCCATTGCCGCCGGGTGATCATGGCCGGGCATTTGGAGTGCGAAAGGCTCGCTCGCAAGAGCGCTTGCGCGGACGCGCTGCGGCGGGCTAGCTCATTGCCGCCGAGCTAGGGGGAAGTTTGCGTGTTCGCGTAATGCTGGCCAAGCGGGGGTTGGCCTGATGGCTGCCACCGTCGCCACTGTCGCCTATCTCGGGCTTGAGGCGCGCGCCGTCGAGGTCCAGGTCCAGCTCTCCTCGGGCGTTCCCGCCTTCATCATCGTCGGGCTCCCGGACAAGGCGGTCGCCGAGAGCCGAGAACGCGTGCGCGCGGCGCTTGCCGCCATCGGCCTTGCGCTTCCCCCGAAGCGGATCACCGTCAACCTGAGCCCGGCGGACCTGCCGAAGGAAGGCTCGCACTACGACCTTCCCATCGCGCTTTGCCTGCTGGCGGCGATCGGCGCCGCGGATGCCGAGGCGCTGTCTCACTATGTCGCGGTCGGCGAGCTCAGCCTCGACGGGCGAATCGCGGGTTCTCCGGGCGTGCTGCTCGCCGCCCTTCACGCCTCTGGCGAGGACAAGGGGCTGATCTGCCCGGCGTCGCAGGGGAGCGAGGCGAGCTGGGCGGGCGAGCTCGATGTGATCGCGGCTCCGGATCTTCTCGCACTACTTGCACATCTGAAGGGCAGCAGCCTGCTGCCTTCGCCTGCGCCCGCGGATATCGAGCCGGCGCACGGCGGCCCCGACCTCGCCCAGGTCAAGGGCCAGGAAGTCGCCAAGCGTGCGCTCGAGATCGCAGCGGCCGGCGGACACAATTTGTTGATGAGTGGGCCACCGGGCGCAGGAAAGTCGCTGCTTGCCGCCTGCCTGCCCGGAATCCTTCCGCCGCTGGAGCCCGCCGAGGCGCTGGAAGTATCGATGGTCGCCTCGGTGGCGGGCGAGCTGAACGGCGGGAAGATCCGGCGTCGCCGCCCGTTCCGTGCCCCGCACCATTCGGCCTCGATGCCGGCGCTGGTCGGCGGCGGGCTGCGCGTGCGGCCAGGCGAGATCAGCCTCGCGCACCTCGGCGTCCTCTTCCTCGACGAGCTCCCCGAATTCCAGCGCCAGGTGCTGGATTCGCTTCGCCAGCCGCTCGAGACCGGCAGCGTCAGCGTCGCGCGCGCAAACACGCATGTCACTTTTCCAGCGCGCGTCCAGCTGGTGGCGGCGATGAACCCGTGCCGGTGCGGGCACCTTGGCGACCCGTCGCTTGCCTGCAGCCGCGCGCCGCGCTGCGCCGCCGACTACCAGGCTCGGGTTTCCGGGCCGCTCCTCGACCGCATCGACCTCCACGTCGACGTCCAGGGGGTAGCCGCCGCCGACCTCACGCTGCCGCCGCCCGCGGAGGGAAGCGGCGAAGTCGCCGCCCGGGTCGCGGCGGCGCGCAAGGTGCAATCGGCTCGTTACAACGGGTCGGGAATCCGCACCAATGCCGAGGCTGACGGGGAAGTGCTCGATTCGGTGGCCACTCCGGACGAGCCGGGGCGCAAGCTTCTCGCCGACGCGGCCGCTGCGATGCGGCTGTCGGCCCGCGGCTTCCACCGCGTCCTTAGGGTCGCGCGGACAATCGCCGATCTTGCCGGCGCCGAGCAGGTCGGCCGGATCCATGTCGCCGAGGCCCTGAGCTACCGCCGCCAGGCACCGAGGAATTGAGCGGGTCGTCGATCACGGCGCTCGGCAGTCCCCGGACTGGCTGCGCCTGATCGTCATTCTCAATGATCCCCCGGATCATCTCCACTGATTGCAGTTCTCGCCATGCCCCCGGCATGGCTGCGCTGCTGCAATGGTGCCCCTGGTCCGACTCGAACGGACACTCCGGTGAAGGAACTCGATTTTGAGTCGAGCGCGTCTACCATTCCGCCACAGGGGCCCCCGGGCGTCCTCTAGCTAGGGGGCCGGTGACATCTTCGCAATCCGCTGGCGGCGTCCGCGCGCCGCGGATATGGTCTCGCCATGGACGCCAAGACCAGCAAGAGCGCTATGAGAGAGACGGTGAGCCAGGCCCACGCGCTGGCCGAGGCGTTCACCGCCAAGCGCGACCGGCTGCTCGCCGCACTGACGCTGATCGCCGGCGTCGGCCTGATCGTGGCGCTTCCGTTCGCGCTTCGCGCAGGGGCCGAATTTTTCCTGCCCGTGACTGCGGCGCTGGTCATCGCGATCGCCCTCGTGCCGATGCTCGAATGGTTCGAGCAGCACGGGATCCCGTCCCGCCTCGCTGCAGCGCTTTGCCTTCTCGTCTTCCTGACGCTCACCGTGTTCGCGATCGGCTCGATCGTGCTTCCAGCGCTCGACTGGGTGACGCTGATCCCAGAGCGGATCGGGAAAGTGCGCGCGACGCTGGAGCCGCTGCTGGACCTCTACAAGTCGTTCGACAAGTTCGTCGAAGGCATATTGTCGCAGGTCGCGGTCGCGCCCGCAGGCGACCAGGCTCGCACGGTGACGATCGAGACCCCGAACTCGCTGTCATCGCTTCTCGCGACTTCGGCGCCGCACCTTCTGATCCAGCTGTTCTTCGCGCTGCTGGTGATCTTCTTCTTCCTCGCCGGCTGGACGTCGATGAGGAAGCGCACGATCGTAAGCCGCGGAAGCTTCGAAGGGGCGCTGACCACCGCCCGGGTCATCCAGCAGGTGGTGCAGTCGACGTCGACCTACATCGGCACGATCACGGTCATCAACATCTCCCTCGGCGCTTTGACCGCTCTGATACTCTGGCAGCTGGGAATGACCTCACCGATCATGTGGGGCGGGATCGTCGCGGTGCTGAACTACATCCCCTACCTGGGGCCGATCGCGGCGTCGCTGCTGCTGTTCCTGGGCGGGTTGATGGTGTTCCCGGACGCCTGGTCGGCAATGCTTCCACCGCTCGTCTTCATCGGCCTCCACCTGGTCGAGGCCAACCTCATCACCCCGATGATCGTGGGCGAGAAACTCGAGATCAACCCGCTCGCGATCCTGATCGCGCTCAGCTTCTGGGCCTGGGTCTGGGGGACGACCGGCGCGCTCCTCGCAGTCCCGCTTCTGATCATCATGAAGCAGGTCTTTTCCGCCGCGGGCACTCCCGACATCGCCGGATTCCTGTTCGAGCACGGCACCTTGACCCATGTCGGGGAAGAGGAGGAAAATGACGAGCCGCTTGTTGACAGTGAGAAGGGCGTCACCTAGGTCGCGCGCCTCACCGGGCTGCACGCGAATGCGGCACTGGTGAACACCGAAAACGCGCGGGTGTAGCTCAGTTGGTTAGAGCGCCGGCCTGTCACGCCGGAGGTCGCGGGTTCGAGCCCCGTCACTCGCGCCATTTCCCATTTGAACGAGGGCGCTTCGGCGCCCTTTCTGATTCCCGGCGCGTCGGCTAATTTACGCGGCTATGCGTGGGGAGGACAGCTATGCGGCGCTCGGACTCCGGCCGGGCGCAAGCCGCGCCGAGATCGACGACGCCTACCGGCGGCTGATCAAGCGCTATCATCCGGACCGGAGCGACGGCGACCCTGGCCGCGCCGCCGAAATCAATCGTGCCCACACGCAGCTCACCCGCAAGTTGTCCGCGCCGCAACCGCCGAGGCGGAAAGTGCCGGTTCGCGGTTCGCGACCGCCGAGCCGCCGGAGCTCGCGCCCCGCCTGGGCCCTCGCCGGTCTGCTCGCCGCCGGCATAGCCGTCCTACTGACGGTCGATTCGCCAAGGCCGGGCGCGCGCCCCACCGCCTTTCCGGTCGGTCTGTCATGGCCCGCACCGGCACTGCAGGCGGGGTCGAGCGGAGTGATCCTCGCCGATTTCGACGAGCCGCTGAACACACGCATTATCGACCGCTCGGTCGCCGATGCGCTGCGCCTGTATCAATCGGGGGACCGCGGCGCGACGGTCGCGTTCAGCCGCGCGTGCCACAATTCGCTTCGAACAAGCCCGAGCCTCGCCTGGTTCGATTCCTGCACCGCCTTCGACGAGGCCATCGCAATCCTCGAAAGCGACAACACGCTCGCCGAATCGGGGCCGTTCAGCTCCTCGGCCGTGGTCGCGAGGCACATGGCCGCCGCGCGGATCCTCGCGCGCGACACGCTGGTCGCCGATTCGCGGGTCCAGGATATCCGGTCGCGCGTAGAGTTCGAGCTGCTCCCGCAGCTCCAAGACGAGGCCGCGGTACGGCCTTAGGGCTTGCTTGCCGAGGCGGCGGCGCCAGTCGCCTCGGGGGCGCGGCCGAGCGGCTTCTGGTCAGAGTCCGAGTCCGCTGCGCCCGACAGCGTCCAGCGAAGGTTGTCAGAGGCCTTCACTCGATCGACATAATCCACAAGCTTCAGCTCGTCGGTAGCCTTGCGGGCCTCGGCCAGGTTGAAGCGGATCGCGACCCTGCCCATCGGTGCCTTTTCAACCTCGGCGCCCGGAATCTCCTCGATCTTCGCCGCCTCGGCCAGGCCTTGGACGGGGCGCGCGGCGAGGGCGGCAAGCGCTGCGGAGCGGAGCGAGGACACGTCCGGTTCCTGGCGCGCGTAGCGCTGGACGAAAGCTGCCGGCCTCCCCCAGCCGCCGGCCCAACGGTAGAAGAGGTGGGCGCCCACGACGGCGCTCTTGGCCAGGGTCGAGGCCCAGTAGGGCACGACGTAATAAGCGTGATAATGGGTGGCGAGACCGACCGGGCCATAGACCGCGCCGTTGAGCGCTGCCTCGGCGATCCGGCGCGCGCGGTTCCAGCCGGCGACGTCCGGCCGCCTCTGCAGCGATCCGTCGCAGGTGAAGGTGAACTGGCAGCCGGTCGCGCGCGTCGAGCCCTGGTAGACGACACCGCACACGGTCGACGGGAAGGCCGGGTGGCGGACGCGGTTGAGAACCACCTGCGCGACCGACCGCTGGCCGTCGTCGCTCTCGTTGCCGGCCTCGTAATAGACGGCGCTGGTCAGGCACTCGAGCGCCCGGGCGCGGCTCACCGGGTCCAGCTTTGCGACCGAGAAAGGCTTCGCGACCGGGTTGGCCCCCTGCGCGACCGGAATCTTGTTGTTGAGCGCGATGGCATCCGTCGGCGCCAGGTTGCGCACGAGCATGGGCGGCGGGGTCGGCGCGGCCCGTCCGTCCATCGCCTCCGAGATTCCGCCGAGGTTCGGGCTCGACCAGGCGGATCCCGCGAGCGCGATCATTCCGGCGACTGAGAACGCCCCGATCGCGACGATCTCGCGCGGGTAACTGCGCCACAGTCGGGCGGGAAGGGCGGCTTGTCCGGTCATCGCTCGTGTCGGGGTGCTATAGTCATGTAATACGCCGGGTTCAATGACCTCACGCTGAACGGTTAAACCATTCAAGGCCGTCGGGACTTGCAAATGCGTCGAGCGGAATGTCCCACGGGTCGGCTGGAATGGTGTCCTTAAGCCGTTGCATGGGCCAGCCGACCCCGACCAGCTTGGCTCCCGATCGCCTGAGCCGGCCGAGCGCGCGGTCGTAATGGCCCTTGCCGCGGCCGATCCTCGTGCCGTCCGAGTCGACCGCGAGTAAAGGCACGAGCACCAGGTCAGGCTCCACCGTCGGCGCGCTTTTTTTCGGCTGGAGGATTCCGAAGGGCCCCGGCACGGCCGGGTCGCCGGCGGCGAAGCGGAACGGCTTGGCCGGGTTGGAGAAAGTGGGGAAGGCGACGATCGCGCCGACCGCGCGCGCCTCCTCCATCGCCAGCAACGGGCTGATCTCGCTTCCCATCGGCGAATAGCCGCCCACTACCCGCGCCGTTGCGCACAAGGCGGTCAGCTTCTCGGCCAACTTTTGCTCGAGCAACGTTCGGGAAGCGTCGTCCAGGGTGCGCACGAACGCCTTGCGCGCTTCGAGCGCTGCTCGGCGAAGCGAATCCTTCGACAAGGGCGGCAACTGCGGCCTCGGGCCTGGCGGGAAGGGAGGTGACGGGACCACCATGGCCGTTTGCCGGAAATCCTCTGACGCCACAAACGTCAGGTGGGCGCCGTGTGCGTCCGGCCAGGGCCGGGGCAGGGACAGCTCCCGTGGATGTCATATCGCCTCAGGGATAACTCAAGGCGCGCACCAGGCAGTACCCGTCGCCTGCCAATCTAGGTGCCGGACCCCTCGCTCTCAAGGGCGTTTGGCGGCTGTCCGCAACGTCTGGCGCCGTTCTGCCGCCACTTTCGCATCGACTTTCCGCTGCAGCTCATCGAGTCGGGAATCGCCTTTCAGGACGTCGAACTGAGGATAATCCTGGAGGCTGGTCGAGAAGGGGCGCCCCACCCAGCCTCTATCTACCGCCTTTGAAAGCCAGCCGATCGCCCGGGCCTTATCGCCCTTTAATGCAAGTAGAGTCGCCCGCCTGAACTCCAGGTCGCTGGCCTCCGGCTGGAGCGGGTAGACCAGCCGAGCATGACTGCGGCTCTCCAGATCGAGCCTTTTTTCGATACAGGCGAGGAGTTCCCGTGCCTCCGCGGACCGGCCGGACTTTTGAAGCGCCAGCGCCAAGATCGGCCAGGGCCACCGCACGTCCTCGCAAAGGAGCTCCCGATCGGCAGGCGCCGCTGCATAGATTGCGACGAGGCTTTGCCAGTCGCGGCGCGCTCCAAGCGCATGAATGGCCATTTGACCATCGGGGGCAGTCCACACTCTGGGCGCATCGGACAGTCGAAAGTCGCGGGCGAATTTTCTGGTGCGCACCGCCTGGGTGAATGCGAGCTCCTTTGGCAGGACCGCCAGCGCCTCTCTCTGCATTCCCAGCAAGTGATAATCGGCAGATAGCAGGGCGGGCAGGTAGGGAATGTTGGGATCCAGCGCCAGCGCTGCTCTGCTATGCGCCGCCGCTTCTCCGAGATCCCCGCGCCAGCGCGCGACTGCTGCCAGCAAGCGATGGACTTGGGCCTTGGCGCCGCCTCGGCGCTCGAACTCCTTCGTCACCTCAAGCGCCTCGTCGAACCGGCCAGACGCGGCCAGGGTCTGGACGACCACGTGGATCGGCACTGCCCAGAGAGGCTCGATGGCGGCGGCTTGCCGGGCCCGCTCGAGGGCTTCGTCGCCACGCCCGAGTTCTACCATTGCCGTCGAAAGCCAGATGTAAGGCTCCGCTCGTGAGCGATCGAGTTCCATGGCCCGAGTCAGCGGCTTAATTGATTCCGCCGCCGGGACGATCAGTCCGAGCGCGGCATGGCCGTCGGCGAGGTTCGGCGCGAGCCGGATCGCCTCTTGCGCATGCGGGAGCGCCAGCCTTCTTGCCTCGGCGATGGGCATGGTGCCGTAAGCCGTCCAGCGATCCGAAAGATGGATGTATAGCTCCGCCAGGAGAGCGTGAGCGGCCGCGTGATTTGGGTCTGCAGCGATGGACTTTTTCGCCAGCTCCATCGCCTTGGAGAGAGAGACTCGCGACCTGGTCCGAGTCAGGGCGCGAGCCGCCAGATAATCCTGGAAGCTCGCGGTTCCCGGCAATGACGACCTGCCTTGTGTTCGCCTGAATGTCCCGCGCAGATTTTGGACGACCCTGGCCGCGATTTGATCCTGGACAGCGAAGACGTCGCCGAGCTGGCCGTGATATTCGTCGTGCCAGATTTCAGTGCCGTCACGTGTATCGACGAGCCGGACGTTGACCCGCAGCTGATTTCCGTCGGTCCGCATGCTGCCTTCGAGGATGTGCGTGATGCCGAGCGATGCCCGGACTGATCGTGGGTCCGGGTTGCGCTCGATTTGCCGCGCCGATGTCCGCCCGAGAACCCTGAGACCGGGTTCGTTCGCAAGCGTGCTCAGGATTTCCTCGGCGACGCCTTCCGAAAAGTAGCTCTTGTCCCGCGCGGGCGAGAGGTCGGCGAAAGGGAGAACCGCAAGGGAGATCTTTTCTTCGCCGACCAATGCGCTTGGCGGATTTCGCCAAAGGAACCATCCCCCGGCCGCAAGGAGCCCGATCAGCGCCGCAAGAGCCAGAGTGATAAGCCGGGACCTTGTCGCGGAGTTGGGCGCGGCTCGCCCCCCTTCCGTGGTGGCCATGGTGGTAGCGGGAGCGTGCGCGGCAATCGCATCCAACAACAGTTCGAAGTTCGGCGGGCGGCCCCGGCCGGACCAGCTACTCAGGGGGATCGACTGAAGCTGGCGGAACCCCAGCGGGGGTTCGACTTCGCCCAAAAGGACAGGGACCAGCCTGCCATCATCCCTGCCGGTCGCCGCTTCGTCGCGAACCCATTGCGAGCGGATGGCGGCGTGCGACCATAGAACGACCACCACTTCCGACTGGAGAAGTGAACTCTCGATTTCCTTCGAATAATCGGAACCGCCGACGATGTGACGGTCCCACCATACCGAATGGCCTGCAGCCTCAAGGGATTCGGCGAGGGCCTTGGCCTTTCGCGCATCCTCGCGGGCATAGCTTAGAAACACGGTCGCCAAATCGGGACCTCCGGCGGAGAGTCTGCAACTGCTCGTTTGATCAGGCAAGCGCCGCGGGTGACAGCCGAAACGTGGTTACGGAGCGCACCTCATGCCGTCCGCGTTTCGCAAGGGTCAGCGCCCTGACGCCTCGCTCTCAAGAGAGTCGGCGAGCGATTCGAGCCGCTGCGCCAACCGCTCGGTGCGGGCGACCAGTTGCGGGTCCGGGCCGGCCGCCGGAGCCGCCTCGGGATTCTGCTCGATAATCTGGTCGGCAAGGAGCAGCCCCGCGAACAGCAATTGCCGCGCTTCCGACAAGGTGCCGAGCCCGGCGGCCGCCTCGCGGCTCTTCGCGTCGACCAGCCGTGCGGCGGCCCGGAGGTTTTCTTCTTCGCCGTCGCGGCAGGCGACCTTGTAGGCGCGGCCGCCGATGATGAGGTCGACTTCCGCCATCAGTGAGTCGCTTCCCGGATGAGCTGGTCGAGCTCGGCGACCGCCTGGCGCACCTTGGCCCGGAGCTGCTCGTCGCGGGCGACAGGCGGCCGGCGATTCGCGAGCGCCCGCTCGATCCGCGCAAGCGCCGCCTCGGCGCGCTCCATTGCTTGTGAAAGGCCCCCGTCGTCCATCGCCCCCGCCTAACGCAACAGGCGCTCGGCGGGCAAGCGTCGCAGTTGACGCTTCACCGCGCACCCATCAAAGGGGCCGCGCAAACGGCCCCGGACAGGGGCCCGGTCGAACCCCATCCGCGGAGCCTAGATGCAGCCGACCCAACGCCGACTTGCCAATGCCGTTCGCGCCCTGGCCATGGACGCGGTCGAGGCTGCGAACAGCGGCCATCCGGGAATGCCGATGGGGATGGCGGACGCCGCGACTGCCTTGTTCACCCGTTACCTGAAGTTCGATCCGACCGATCCTGACTGGCCCGACCGCGACCGCTTCGTCCTCTCAGCCGGCCACGGGTCGATGCTGATCTATGCACTCCTCTATCTCACCGGTTACGCGCGGCCGACGATCGAGGACATCCGCAACTTCCGTCAGCTCGGCAGCCCGTGCGCCGGCCATCCCGAAAATTTCGAGCTTGCCGGGGTCGAAGTGACGAGCGGCCCGCTCGGCCAGGGCCTGGCGATGGCGGTCGGAATGGCGATCGCGGAGCGGCACCTCAACGCCGTCTATGGCGACGAGCTGGTCGATCACCGGACCTATGTGATCGCGGGCGATGGCGACCTCATGGAAGGCGTGAACCACGAGGCCGTCGGCCTCGCCGGCCACCTGAAGCTCGGGCGGCTGATCGTGCTTTGGGACGACAACCGGATCACGATCGACGGGTCGACCGACCTGTCGCGCAACGAGGATGTGATGGCGCGCTATGCCGCCTCGGCCTGGCACACGGTCGAGTGCGACGGGCTCGACAGCGCCAAGGTTTCGAAGGCGATCGACGAGGCGCTCGCAGACCCGCGCCCATCGCTAATCCGCTGCCGGACCGTGATCGGCTACGGCGCTCCGACCAAGCAGGGCACGGCGGCCACGCACGGCGCCCCGCTCGGGGCCGACGAGGTGGCCGCGGCCAGGCAGGAGCTGGGATGGGACTCCGCGGCCTTCGAGGTGCCCGAAGACGTGCTCGCCGCCTGGCGCAAGGCCGGTGAGCGGGGGCAAGCCGGCCATGTCGAATGGCGCCGCCGCCTGGAGGCGAGCGGCCTTCGCGACGAATTCTACGCGCGCCTTGCGCAAAAGCCGGACGACAGCTGGCTGAAGCCCTATCTTGATTCGCTGCTTGCGGATCCGCCCAAGGTCGCCACACGCAAGGCCTCGGAAATGGCGCTTGAGGCGATCAACCCCGTCGTCACTTCGACGATCGGCGGCTCGGCGGACCTGACCGGCTCGAACAACACGAAGACCAAGGGTCTCGAACCATTGACCGCCGACAATTACGGCGGGCGCTACATCTATTACGGGATCCGCGAGTTCGGGATGGCCGCCGCGATGAACGGCATGGCCCTCCACGGCGGAGTCATTCCCTATGGCGGCACCTTCCTCGTCTTCACCGATTATGCCCGGCCCGCGATTCGCCTCTCGGCGCTGCAGAAGGCTCGGGTGATCTACGTGATGACCCACGATTCGATCGGTCTCGGCGAGGACGGCCCGACTCACCAGCCGATCGAGCATCTGCAAAGCCTGCGGGCGATGCCGGGGCTCGAGGTCTATCGCCCGGCCGACGCGGTCGAAACCGCCGAATGCTGGGCGCTTGCGCTCGCGAGCGACGGCCCGAGCGTCCTTGCGCTCACCCGCCAGAACGTCTCGCCGGTCCGGACAAAGGCTTCCAACGAAAATCTGTGCGCGCGCGGGGCCTATCGGCTGAAGGGCGCAGAGGCCGGGCGCAAGGTCATCCTGATCGCCACGGGCTCCGAGGTCGAGATCGCTCTCGCCGCGGCCGAGCGGCTCGAATCGCAGGGGATCGGGGCCGACGTCGTCTCCATGCCCTGCACGGAGCGGTTCGACGCCCAGCCCGCCGGGTATCGCGAGGACGTGCTTCCCGACGTTTCCAACCGCGAGATCCTGCGGGTCTCGATCGAGGCCGGGACGACCTTCGGCTGGGAACGCTACACGGGCCTCCATGGCCTCAGGATCGGAATCGACCGCTACGGCGTCTCGGCGCCGGCGAAGGACGCCTACGACTATTTCGGCCTAACGCCCGACAAGGTCGCGGCCCGGGTCACCGACTTCATGAAGACAAGAGGAATGAAATGACCAAAGTTGCAATCAACGGCTTCGGCCGGATCGGCCGACTCGTCGCGCGGGCGATCCTCGAGCGGCCCGATTGCGGGCTCGAGCTGGTCGCGATCAACGATCTCGCCGACGCCAAGTCGAACGCCCTGCTGTTCAAGCGCGACAGCGTCCACGGGCCATTCCCCGGCGAAGTCGGGTTCGA
>JBKHXB010000003.1:0-62911 GCA_046566245.1 Alphaproteobacteria bacterium
CGCCGAGCGCAGCGATATGTTCACCGCCACGCTGCGCGACAGCGACCCCGAAATCGCCGCCGCGATCGCGAGCGAGCTCGGCCGCCAGCGCGACGAGATCGAGCTGATCGCGTCCGAGAATATCGTGTCGAAGGCGGTCCTCGACGCACAAGGCTCGATCCTCACCAACAAATATGCCGAGGGCTATCCAGGCCGCCGCTATTACGGCGGCTGCGAATATGTCGACGTGGTCGAGACCCTCGCGATCGAGCGCGCCAAGCAATTGTTCGGCGCCAATTTCGCCAACGTCCAGCCCAACAGTGGAAGCCAGATGAACCAGGCGGTGTTCCTGGCGCTGCTCCAGCCCGGCGACACCTTCATGGGCCTCGACCTCAACGCGGGCGGCCACCTCACCCACGGATCGCCCGTCAACATGTCGGGCAAGTGGTTCCGGCCGGTCGCCTATGGCGTGCGCCGCGACGACCAGCTGATCGACATGGACGAGGTCGCGGAGATTGCCCGGGCCGAGCGGCCGAAGCTGATCATTGCCGGCGGCACCGCTTATTCGCGCATCTGGGACTTCAAGCGCTTCCGCGAAATCGCTGACGAGGTCGGCGCCTATCTGATGGTCGACATGGCCCATTTCGCCGGGCTGGTCGCTGGCGGGGTGCATCCCAACCCCGTCCCGCACGCGCACGTAACAACCACGACCACGCACAAGTCGCTGCGCGGCCCGCGCGGCGGCCTGATCCTCGCCAATGACGAGGAGATCGCGAAAAAGCTGAATTCGGCCGTATTCCCGGGGCTCCAGGGCGGTCCGCTGATGCACGTGATCGCGGCCAAGGCGGTGGCCTTCCACGAGGCGCTGCAGCCGGAGTTCAAGACCTATGCGGCGAGCATCGTCGCCAACGCCCGGGCGCTCGCAAAATCGCTGATGGACGCGGGCCTCGACATCGTTTCGGGCGGAACCGACAACCATCTGATGCTCGTCGACCTTCGGCCCAAGCAGGCCAAGGGCAAGCATGCCGAAAAGGCGCTCGATCGCGCCTCGATCACCTGCAACAAGAACGGCATCCCCTTCGACCCGGAGAAGCCTTTCGTGACCTCCGGGATCCGGCTCGGAACCCCGGCCGGCACGACTCGCGGCTTCGGCGAGGCCGAGTTCCGCGAGATCGGGGGGATGATAGCGGAAGTTGTCGAGGGGCTCCGCAAGAACGGCGAGGCTGGCGACGGCCAGGTCGAACAGTCGGTCGCTCGCCGGGTGCGCGAGCTGTGCGCCCGCTTCCCCATCTATCAGGGCTAGGCAATGCGCTGCCCCTTCTGCGCGCACGAGGACAGCCAGGTTAAGGACAGCCGGCCGTCCGAGGACGGGACCGCGATCCGCCGCCGCCGCCAGTGCGAGGGCTGCGGCGCCCGCTTCACCACCTTCGAGCGGGTGCAGCTTCGCGAGCTCACGGTCGTCAAGAAGAACGGCGAGCGCGAGCCGTTCGACCGCGCCAAGCTCGAGCGGTCGATCGCCATCGCCTGCCGCAAGCGCGACATCCCGCCCGAGCGGATCGACAAGCTGATCAGCGCGATCCAGCGGCAGCTCGAGACCCGCGGCGACGAGGTGACCACGACCCAGATCGGCGAGGCGGTGATGGACGGGCTGAAGGCCCTCGACCACGTCGCCTACATCCGCTTCGCGAGCGTCTACAAGGACTTCAGCGAGCCTGGCGATTTCGCCGAGTTCGCCGGCAAGGTCGGCGATGGCGGCTAAGGCGCCGCCGCCGGCAATCGTCCTGGTCTGGCCGCAGCTGGGCGAGAATATCGGCAAGTCGGCCCGGGCTATGCTCAATTTCGGGCTCACGGACCTGCGGCTCGTGGCCCCTCGCGACGGTTGGCCCAACCCGTCCGCCGGGCCGGCCGCGAGCGGCGCCGACATCGTCCTCGAACGGGCCCGCGTCTTCGCAACGGTCCAGGAAGCGATCGCGGACTGCTCGATCGTCTATGCCTCGACCGTGCGCCGGCGCGACCTCGTCCTGCCGGTCCTGGGGCCCGAGGACATGGCGCGGGAGATCGCGGCCTCCTCCGCGCCCTCCGCAATCCTCTTCGGACCCGAGCGGTCGGGTCTAGAGACCGAGGAAGTGGCGCTTGCCAACGCGATCGTGACGGTCCCGATCAATCCGGCCTTCGCTTCGCTGAACCTCGCCCAGGCGGTGATCCTGCTGGCCTACGAATGGTCGAAGACTTCCCGCCTCGCCGTCCCGCCCGAAAAGGAACTGGAGCCGCCCGCGCCGCACGGCGAACTGGAAGGGCTCGTCGCCCAGCTCGACGAAATGCTGGAGAGCAAGGGCTATTTCCACCCGCCGTCGCGAACCCAGGCGACCAAGAACACGCTTCGGACGATCTTCACCAAGACCGGCTGGTCGTCGCGCGAGGTCAAGGCCGTTCGCGGCGTCATCCGCGCCTTGAGCGAGCCGCCCCGCCGCAGACGTTAGAATGCATTGCCACGGGGTTCCTTGAGGCGCATTATCAACGCCTTGAACGAGGAGGGGAATCGCGATGCATACTTTTCTCCTGTTGCTCCTTGTGTTGCAGCCGATGGGCTCTTCCCACCCGGAACGGAACGTCATTCTGCGAGAGACGAAAGGGCCGATGCCCGTCACGGACAAGGACCTGCGCCCGACAAGGCCGCCCGACTGCCGCAACGAGGTTGAAGTCCAGAAGGCGCTCGAGCAGATCAGCTACGGAGAGCCGGGCCAGTGCTTCATCAGGGACATCACGGCTTTCAAGCGCCGCTGAGCTTGACCTTCCAACGGTGCGCTACTAGGTGCGCCGCTCGCAATTGATCCCGCACTCCCGGTGAAGCGGTGATCGCGCATGGGCGCAAGGCCCGTGCGGTGCGGTTCCGGGACTTTGTGACACGCGAATTGGAGAATCTATCGTGAGCAAGCGCAGCAGCGCCAAGTATAAACTCGACCGCCGCATGGGCGAGAACGTCTTCGGACGTCCCAAGAGCCCGGTCAACCGCCGCGAATATGGGCCCGGCCAGCACGGCCAGCGCCGCAAGGGCAAGCTGTCCGACTTCGGGATCCAGCTACGCGCCAAGCAGAAGCTGAAGGGCTATTACGGCGACATCACCGAGAAGCAGTTCAAGCGCACCTACGTCGAGGCGAGCCGGATGAAGGGCGACGCTTCGCAGAACCTGATCGGACTGCTCGAGCGACGGCTCGACATGGTCGTCTATCGCGCCAAGTTCGCCCCGACGATCTGGGCCGCTCGGCAGCTGGTCAGCCACGGCCACATCCGGGTCAACGGGCAGAAGTGCAACATCGCCTCGCGCCGCGTCGACGTCGGCGACGTGATCGAGCTCGGCCCCAAGGCGCAGGAAATGGCGCTGGTCATCGAGGCGCAGAGCCTCGCCGAGCGTGACGTGCCCGACTACATCGTTCCCGACGGCACCTCGAAGGTGACCTACACGCGCGTTCCGACGCTGGACGAGGTCCCCTATCCGGTGCGGATGGAGCCAAACCTCGTGATCGAGTTCTACTCGCGCTAATTTTTGGCCAGATCGAACAATGAAAGGGCGGCCCTTGGGCCGCCCTTTTTCGATCAGTCGCCGATCGTCCGGTCGAGCAGCTCGCCGATCTTCGTCAGGAATTCCGCCCGCACGGTCGAATCCCGAAGCTGGTGGTCGAGACCCTTGTACTGCAGGTATTCGACCTGCTTGCCGGCCGAGCGCAGCGCCGCGTCCATCTTCTGCGAATGCCAGTAGCGGACGTTCAGATCGAGGTCCCCGTGGACCAGCAGCACGGGAACCTGGATCGACTCGGCGCGGCGCAAAGGCGAGCCTTCCGTCACGTGCGGTCCGGAACCGACCTGCTTGTCGCGGATCTGCGACTTCGAATCCTGCTTTAGGAGCGAAAGGTCGGTCACCGGAGCGATCGCGGCCGCGGCCTTGTAAAGCGTGGGTTCGACCGCCGCGGACTGCAGCGCGGCGTAGCCGCCATAGGACCAGCCGACGATCGCGATCCGTTTCGGATCGGCGATTCCCTGCGAGGCCAGCCAGCGTGTGGAATCGGCGATGTCCGACATGGCCGTGCGCCAGTTCTTGTAGCCGTTCTCGTTCTTCCAGGCGTCTCCGTAGCCCGCCGAACCTCGGAATTGCGGCTGTAGGACCGCATAGCCGCGCGCCGCGAAGAATTGCGCGATCCAGTCGAATCCCCATTCGTCGCGGGAGGCCGGCCCGCCATGCGGGAAAATCACCGCCGGAAGGCCCTTCGCCTCCTTGGCCGGTGGAAGCGTCAGATACCCCGGAATCTGGGCACCATCCGAGGCGGTGATCGTCACCGGCTTAACCTTGGCGAGGGTCCGCCCTTCGAGCTGCGGACGAGCAAGCATCGCCTCGTTGAGCGACTTGCGGTCGCGGTCGAACAGATAATAGCGGCCCGGATCCGTGTCGCTCCCGGCGAAAATGAGCAGCTTGCGGCCGTCAGTCGTCGCGTCGACGAAATCGATCAAGGGCAGGTTCGGTAGGGCCTTCGAAAGGGAGTTCGCCAGCGCCTTGAACTCCGGATCGAAAATAGACGGCCTTTCGCGTCTCGTCGGCGTACGTGTAGCCGATCACGCGCTGACCGTCGCCGATGCGGATCGCTCCGTCGATATCGACCCTCGGGTCCTCGCCGATCAGCTTCTCGGCAAGGGTGCCGTCGAGCTTGATCGTGTAGAGCGCCTGCCGCCCGTTTTTCTTCTTCAGCGCGTAGACGGCGTCGATGTCGGCGTCGATCGCAAGAGGCTTGATCTGGTCCTCGTAGTGCGCGAAATCCGCGAGCGTCTTCCACTCGCGCGAATCCCTCGTCCGATAGAAATATTTCAGCCGCGTCGTGGGAGAGCCTTCGTGCACGGTCTCCCACACGGTCATGATCCGCACGTTGCCGCGGCCGTCGGTCATGTAGCCGGAGGCGGAATCGCGCGGCGGCTCAATGGTCGTCGGCCGCGCCGTGCGCGTGTCGACCTCGTCGACGGCCAGACCGCTCTTGCTCCGCGCAAGCCTGGTCTGGATCGCCTTGCGCCCCTGCTCGGGGATATAGTCGCGCTCCATCAGGACGACGCCGTCGCGAGCGCCGCGCCAGTCGAGGACCCAACCGTCATATTGCCGGAACGAGGCGTCATAATGGCTGCTGGGCTGGCCGAGCAGCTTGGGATCGCTGCCGTCCGCGTTCATCCCGATCAGGCGCTGGAAGCTGACAAGCGGGCCGGCCTGATCGACTATTCCGGATATCGAGCAGACCAGCCTGTCGGGGGCCGAATAATTGCACCACTGCAGCCTTTCGGGCTGTCCGTCGGCGGACGTGACGACATGGCTTTTGCCCGTCTGCAGATTGGATATGACCGCGAACGTCTTCGGCCCCGGTCCGGGCGTGACGTACAGGACGCTCGACCCGTCCGGCGACAATCTTGCCGCCGAAACGGCGTCGCGGGCCCCGAACGCGGCCGCATCCTCGGCCAGGCTGCGCGTCGATTGGGCATGCGCGCTCGCACTCAACAGCGCGGCAAACGCCACGCCGGCAACGACACCAACTTTCACTTCAAACTCCCCCGCCAAAACTCCGGCACAATCAGGAGCTTGCCACAAGCTTCCCCAAATACAAGGGCGCGGCTTGGCGTTCGGGGATGCGGTTGCTAGGCGCGGCGCGCAATGACGCACCCTCCGCTCCCCGAATGGGCGCCGCATGAGGCGGTCTGGATCGGCTTCCCGAGCGACCCGGAGCTTTGGCTGGCGGACCTCAAGGAAGCCGAGCGCGAGGTGGCGGCGTTCGCCAGGGCGGTCGATGCGGGCGGCAAGGGCGAAAAGGTCTGGCTGGTCGCTGCGCATGACGACGCGGCCGCAAGCGCGCGCCAGCTTGCCCCCTTCGCGACCGTGATCGTCGAACCGTTCGGCGATATCTGGCTGCGCGACACCGGGCCCATCGTCATCGGCACCGGCAACGGGCGGCACGCCCAGGGGTTCGGCTTTAACGGCTGGGGCGGCAAGTACGACCTTCCGGGAGACGAGAGCATCGGCGAGCGCCTCGCGAAGGCGGCTTCCCTGCCCTACGCGGAGGCCGACTGGATCCTGGAAGGCGGCGCGATCGACCATGACGGTTCCGGGACCGTGATCACGACCGAGCAATGCCTTCTGAACTTGAACCGCAACCCGAACATGGACCGTGCCGAGGTCGAGGAGGCACTGGCGCGCAACCTTGGCTTCGAGCGGGTGGTGTGGCTCGGCGAGGGCCTGGCCAACGACCATACCGACGGCCATGTCGACAACCTCGCCCGCTTCGTCGCGCCGGGCCGCGTTGCCATCCCGACGCCCGCAAAAGACGACCCGAACGAGAGCGTCTATCGCGACGCGGCGAGGCGCCTGCGTGCCACCAAGCTCGATGTCGTCACCCTGCCCTCGCCCGGCAGGATTGTGAACGAGGACGGCGACCTTGTGCCCGCCAGCTACATGAACTTTTACATCGGCAACGCCGCCGTGGTCGTGCCGCAATATGGCGTCCCAAACGACCGTGCCGCCGTGGACGTCGTCCAGGCGCTGTTCCCTGAGCGCGTTGCAATCGGCCTTCGCGCCGACCACATCCTGACCGGGGGCGGAAGCTTCCACTGCATCAGCCAGCAGGTTCCCGCATGACCAAGCTCACCGTCGCCGCGCTGCAGCTCGCCCTTAGCGAAGATACGGACGCCAACATCCGCGCGGTCAGCGAGCTCGTGCGGGACGCCCACTCGCGCGGCGCCGAGGTCGTGCTTCCGCCCGAGCTTTTCGAAGGGCCCTATTTCTGCCGGGTCGAGGACGAGAGCCTGTTCGCCAACGCCAGGTCCGTCGCCGAACACCCGTCCGTGCTCGCGATGCAGGCGCTCGCCGAGGAGCTGAAGATCTGGATCCCGACGAGCTTCTTCGAGCTGGACGGCCCGCATCATTACAACAGCCTCGCGATGATCGGTCCGGACGGAAAGGTCGCGGGAGTTTATCGCAAGAGCCACATTCCGGACGGGCCAGGATATGAGGAGAAATTCTACTTCCGGCCCGGGAATACCGGATTCAAGGTCTGGCCCGGGCCGCACCGTTCGACCCTCGGCGTCGGCGTGTGCTGGGACCAGTGGTACCCGGAAACGGCGCGCGCCATGATGCTGATGGGCGCCGAGATCCTTTTCTATCCGACGGCGATCGGATCCGAGCCGCACGATCCGGACCTCGACACGTCGCGCCTGTGGCGGCGGGCGATGATCGGCCACGCCGTCAGCAATGTCGTTCCGGTCGTTGCCGCCAACCGCATCGGCACCGAATGCGGCCAGCGCTTCTATGGCCATAGCTTCATCTGCGACGAGCGCGGCGACATCCTTGCCGAGTTCGGAGCGGAGGAGACGGGAGCGATCGTCGCGACGCTCGATCTCACGGCCGCGAAGAAACACCGCGCCGCCTTCGGCTTCTTCCGCGACCGCAGGCCGGAGCTTTACGGGCGCCTGGTCGAGGATATTTGATGCGGCCGACTGCCCTCTTTGCTGCGCTCGCCCTCGCGCTCGCCGGCTGCGCGCCGGCACCGCGGCCGACGCTGACCCCCGCGGCCGAGCAAGCGGAGAAGCAGGCGATCCTCGACGTCATCGCCCGCATGCAGGACGCGTGGAACCGCGGCGATTTCCGCGGCTACATGGAGGGCTTTGCCAACCCCGACGTCGTGTTCGTCTCCAAGGGCCGCTTCCAGCGGGACTGGCAGGGCACGCTTGACCATTACATCCGCGACTATGGCGGCGCGCCCGAGCGTCGCGGCACCCTGCGCTTCTTCGACATCCGCATCGTGATGCTGGCGCCCGACGCGGCGCAATTGATCAGCCGCTACCAGCTCGACCGGCCGAAGGACCCGCAGGACGGCATCAACACGCGCCTGATGCGCAAGCGGAACGGCCGCTGGGTGATCTGGCTCAATCACGTCTCCTCGATCGAGCCGCCGCGCTAGCGCTTCTCCGTCCGCCGAAGCAGCGCCACCAGCTCGTCCTTCCAGAATCGCGCCCAGGTGTGCGTGCCGTGACCGCGGGTCTCGTCGGTCGCCTTGATCAGCACGTACTTGGCGTTGGGCAGCCGCGCCGCCGCCTTCTCGGCGATGCCGTAGTCCCACGGGTTGATGTAATCGTCGCTCGAGTTCACCCAGGTGATCGGCACGCGGATGCGCTCGATCGCGGCCGAGGGGTCGTAGTCGTAGGACGCACCGAGCTGGTAGATGAGGTCGTTGGCGTCGCGCGTCGGCAGGTCCTTGGCGATGCGGTCAGTGATGTAGGCGTCCGCCGCCTCGGGCGTGGGATAGGCCTTCTGCAAGTAGAGCGGCGCGAAGCCGACCACCTGCAGCAGGCTGACCGCGGTGCGCAGCCCTTGCACCGGTTGCGCCTTATACTCCCCGGCCAGCCATGCGGGATCCGCCTTGATCCCCTGGATCGCCGCCTTGCGCCACATGCGGTTGTGGCCGGCGATCCTGACCGGCAGGCAGGCCATCGGCATCATCGCCTGCACCATCTCCGGATGCGCGGCGCCCCAGACAAAGCCGTGCATGCAGCCCATCGAAGTGCCCATCAACAGGCGAAGCTTCGCAACGCCAAGCTTTTCAAGAAGCCCGCGCTGCGCTTTCACCATGTCGGCATAATTATAGGCGGGAAAGCGCATCCTGAGCCCGTCGCTCGGCTTGGACGACTTGCCGTGGCCGATGCCGTCCGGGAGGATCACGAAATAGCGCGAAAGGTCGAGAGGCTGGCCGGGTCCGTACAGTTCGTCAGCGAACTGCGGCTGAAGGAACTGCCGCCCGCTGCCGCCCGTCCCGTGAAGCACCATCACGGCATTGGTCACCCGGCCCGCAGAGTCTCGGCGTGGGCTGCCGAGAGTAAGATAGTGGATGCGAAGCTCGGCGAGGCGCTTCCCGTCGCTGAAGGCGAAGTCGCGCAGAATGACGTCTCCCTCCTGGGCCACCGCGGCATAGTCGGCGGCCGCTACCGGAGTCGCTGCGGCCAGCGACAGGAAAAGAAGCAGCAATCGCATCAATCACTCTCCAACTGCACTGCCCGCTCGAACACGGCGTCGAACATGTCTTGCGTCAGCCGGCCCGTGTTCGTGTTTTGCCTGGATGGGTGGTAGCTCGATAGCAGCACGCGGCCCCCCGGCGCGGCGGCTTCCGCGCAATGCGCAAACCGCGCCGCCGAGGGCGCAAGGCCGAGGATTCGTGCCGCCGCTCCGTGCGCGATCTGGCCGAGCGCGACCACGACCCGCAGGTTCTTCAGCGAAGCCAGCGCCGCCTCCAGGTAATGGCCGCAGGTCGCGATCTCCTCGGGCGTCGGCTTGTTGCCCGGCGGGACGCATTTCACGGCATTCAAAACGACCGCGCCCTTGAGGCGGACCCCGTCACCGGCTTCGCCGCCATAGCGTCCTTCCGCCAGCCCGAACCTGAGGAGGGTCGAATAGAAAATCTCGCCCGAATAATCGCCGGTGAAGGGCCGGCCGGTGCGGTTGGCGCCCCGTCGTCCCGGGGCGAGGCCCACGATCGCCAGCCAGGCAGCGGAATCGCCGAAAGCGGGAACTGGAGCGTTCCACCAATCGGGCTGCTCCGAACGAAGCTCGTGCCGGAAGCGCACCAGCCGCGGGCACAGGGGGCAATCGCGTGGCGCCTCGGCCTGCGGGAGAGGCGAATGAGAGGCAGGGCTGGCGATGGCCATGTGCCTGACGTAGGCGACCGGACGTGCCGCGCGCAACGCACCTCTACGCGATCGCAATCGGGTCGAACCGGCCGCACGGGCGCCACGGGCGGCCTCCGAGCGTCGTCGAAGCGGCGATCGCGAGGCTCGACCGGGACTTCGGCCTGTTCGACGCCTCCCCGATCCTTCTCAACCGCGCGCATGGAGGTGCCGGTCGCGACTTCGCGAACGCCGTCGCCCTGGTCGAGAGCGACCTCGACCCGCCAGAGATGCTCGGCGAGCTCAAGCGGATCGAGCGCGAGTTCGGCCGCCGCCGCGGCCGCCGCTGGGGGCCGCGCGTGCTCGATCTCGACATCATCGACTGGAGCGGGGGCAGCTTGCGCTCGCGCTCGCTCAAGGTCCCGCATCCGGCCGCATCGCGCCGGGCCTTCGTCGTCGGCCCGCTTGCGGCCATCGCCCCGGGCTGGCGGCTTGAGCGCGCGCTTTCTGCGCGGCACCTCGCGCATCGCCTTGCCCGCCGGAAGCCGCGAGGGTAATCCGCCCGGGCTGGTCGGGCCCTTAGCTCAGTCGGTAGAGCAACTGACTTTTAAGCAGTTAGCGATCCGCAGAAAACCGCCAAAAACCCAATTTGTGTGGGGAAAAATGTGGGTGGCGCAGAATCCTAAAACACCGGAAAAAGTCCGGGAATCTGCGAAAAATCCCACGATAGCGCAACTGATGAAACATCAGTAGGCCGCTCGCTGTGACCGCATGTATCGAGTGGGCGCACCGCATCGTTGCATCCGCATTCTTCACATTGCAAAACGCGGCGAGGGGAGGATCACATGAACCCGGAGATCGCCTCAATTCATGAACGCATGGCTCAAGGCGGCGATTGGCGAGCCTTTCGAGATGAGATCGCCCGTTTGCATCGAGAGGCCAAAACGCAGGACGAATATGTTACCCTGCTAGAGGCGCACCGGAACCTAGTGGCCGTGGCTGAACACTGCTTCTCACCTGATACTTGTGCGGAGATTCGCCGGATCGCCCAAGCCGAATACCTGCATTTCCTCAATGTTGAAGCGATGGAAGGTGAGCTGATCAATCCCATCATGCTCGACAAGGTCACGGCGAGGGAAGTTGCAGCCGGTAGAATGGACCCCGACGATGAATTTCGGAAGTTTGCACAAGCTGGGGGCGAGGTTTTGGGTGATAGTGCAGACCTGAAGTATGATCGGAAGTTAGGAGATAGCATCGGGGTTGCCGGCCTTGTGATCGGCGTGCTGGCGTTTTTCCTGATCAGCAAAGGCGTGGGGATCGTAATCTTCGTGGCCGGCATGATGGCGGGTTGGATCGTCAACGAGCAACGGAAGAAGGCTGCGTTGGAAGGTGCGCAACTCGCACGCAACAAGCGCGGGTATGAATGAGATCTCGGAAGCATATGCGCGGCTCAGCGGCTTTTAGCCGCGAGATGTAGGTGGTGAGCCCTGCTGGATTCGAACCAGCGACCTACTGATTAACCTCCCACTTCGGCTTTCGCCGCCCCGCCAAGCGGGTTCGTGGTCTGGACCTTCCCTTCACCCTATCCCGTTGTCGGGACTTAGGCGGGTGCCATCAGGCCTCTACACCTTCCCCATTTCTGGGGCTTGGCTCGGGATCGCCGTCGCCGCGACGCGGACGGGTTCCCCGACTTTGACACCTTCTCAGCCATCGGTTTCCCGACGGTGACTCCATCCGAAGTCAGTTGCTCTACCGACTGAGCTAAGGGCCCACTTTGACTGGCATTAGGCAAACAGGCTTTAAATCGCAATGCAGGCGCGAGGCTGAGGAGTGAATCGATTGGATTCAGAGCACTTGGAGCTTTTCTATCGGCGTTCGGCGATAGCTGCGCTGTGGCATGAGTTGGGCATCGTCGTGCTCATCGCGTCTCACAGGAAGGATGTAGGAGAAATAGAACGCTTGGCGGGGGCATTCCTCAGTGACCACGATGACAAGTTGCGGGCCGCGAGCTTGCCCATCACTAATCTACCCTCGGCCGTGCTGGAGGCGCTTCAAACCAGGTCACAGGATGAAAACGCCGCCACTGCATTACATACTGCTCTGCAGGAGCAGTTCGAAGCCTGTTCGAACGCGATCGCCCAGATCCCCGCATCAGTCGATAAGGCTAAGGGCGCTGCATGCGGAGCGGCGCGGTTCACACCGAGTCTTGAACTCGCCGCTTATATTTTGCCACGGAGCGAACTGGCGGATGAGGTCGGAATCTGGAGCGATCGAACGGCACTTGATCGACTTGCATCGAGTGCAGGCTACAGCTCCCAAGTAAACAGCTGGTTCGTTTCCCTGTCGTTCCTGGAGGCTTTCAGCGAACGGCGCTTCGCGTCCGAGATCGCGGAGCATCGATTCGACATTAGAAACCTTCTGACCGAAGCCGCTGACAGGTTGGAGCGCGCCGAGATTTTCGCTCCTGGCATCAACCTTAATCCAGATGAGGTCTGGTGCCTCTTATTCGCGACGCGACATCAATCCCTCATCTCATTCATCCACTCGCCGGTTCGACGACTAGTTCAGCGTCTCTTGCGGTGGCAGACGACCGACGGGTGGTGGGCTTATGACCACCAACACCGCCCTGGCCACTTCTTGTCCGCTGTCATTCTCTACGGCCTTGCGGTTTTCGGTGACCAACAGGTCGATCTGGTCAAGGATGGCCTCCGCGCCGGTCTGCGTTGGCTGGCTCAAGCTCAGGCGCCCAGCGGAGGCTGGCGGATCTATGACGGGGATGATCACGAAAATGGAGATGTGCTGACTACCGCCATCGCGGTCGAACTCCTGCGCCGGACTGACGAAGATTCCTTCCGCAGCGAAATCGAACACGGCGAGTCATTTCTGCTGTCACAGCAAACTTCCGTCGGATTTTGGACATTTCATTCGGATCCCACTGGGCTGATGACTGTCGTGCTCGAGTCACTTGGCCATGATCTTGCTCCTATTCAGGAGCGTGAAGGCCTGCTGAACCTCGCACGCGATCTAATGTTTAAATCGGAAGAGCTTTCCGCGTCGCACGACCAGGTTGACACCCAGCTCTGCGTCATCGCGGCCCACCACTCCGTTGAGCTCTTTACCTACGGCGTTTTGACGGCCTTCGATCCACCAGTGTCGTTCACCCGAAACGACGGCAAGACCGTGGGCTTGCGGGAAGCGCTCGGACTCCTAGAAGGGCGCTTGCGCCACGACGGAGAATTGGGCGCAGCGCAGGGGCTCCCGCTTCGAGACCAACTCCAGCTTCTTGCAAATTCACGCGATGCGATCGTGCATCAGGGACAGATTGTTGGTGCAGCCCAAGCGAGAGCCCAGATAGTTCACGCTCGTCGCTTCCTAGAGCGACAATCGATCGCACGGTTGGGTCACCAGATCCTGGGGTGATCAGTGTAGGGGATAATGTGGGAGTCTGTAGTCCCTGAACGCCCCTGCAATCCCCACAGTCCCTATTCTGCAAGCAATGTTAAGTGTCAGAAATAGCTGATTTTTGAGCTTTTCTTGCTCTTAGTGTGTGGGACTTTTAATCAGTAGGTCGCTGGTTCGAATCCAGCAGGGCTCACCAGCACCATTCGAAGGGGGATCGGATGACGCACCGACTGACGGTATTTCTCGCCGCGCTCGCGATCGCCAGCCCGGCGTTTGCCGCCAAGCAGATCGTGGTCCAGTCGAGGGGGCCGTCGGCGAAGGCCTATCCCGTCGGCAAGCCGATTGCCGCGGGAACGAAGGTGAACCTCCGGGCCGGCGATTCCATCACCGTCCTCGGCCCCGCCAGGGCGAGCGTTTTCACCGGTCCTGGCGAATACAGGATCATCGAGGCCACCGAGGCGAGCGCGTTCAGCAGGAGCCGCTTCAGCGCCCGTCGGGGGATCGCTCTTCCCCCGGGGCCCTGGGCCGCGAACGTCGAGCGAAGCGGGCCCGTGTGCATCGCCGCCGACAAGACCCTCTCAATCTGGCGGCCCGACGAGCAGTCAGAAACCAGCGTGACCATCACCGGCAAGGCGGCCAAGCCCGTGACCTTGCGCTGGCCCAAGGGCGAAGCGACTCTCGCCTGGCCAAAGACGCTGCCTCTGACCGACGGAGCCGCGTATCGGCTGCGCATGCCGGGGCAGAAAGCCGCAAGCAACTGGAAGATCGCGCCGCTCGGCCAGGTTGCGGCCGACCGTGTGGCTACGGCCGAAGCGCTCCTGAAGCGCGGATGCTCGGTCCAGCTCGACCAGCTCGTCGAGCGCGCGCTCGCGGACAATTGATCGCCGCTAGCGCGCGGCCATCATCAGGGGCGCGGCGCTGCCGTGCTCCGGCAGCATCAATCGCAGCTTCTTGTTCGCGAAGTCGATCGAGACCTTCTTGAACGCCCGAAGCGCGTTCATTCCGAGCAGGAGCGCGGGCCTGTCCTCGAGTCCGAGGCGCCGGAACGTGTGGGCGTCGGCGAAGACGACCGCCAGGTTGGCGAGCGTCACTTCCCCGAGCTCGAGCTTCTTCACGAACACATAGTCGCCGGTCAGCAGGTCGCCGGTGACCGACTCGAGCTCGACCTGGCCGGAGTTCTTGAGAAGCCCGCTGCCGATCAGGCGGCGGCGCATTGCCTCGTTCCCGACACTGACTTCGGAGCCCGTGTCGAGCACGACCGTGATGACCTGGTCGTCGGCGACGGCGTTGGTGACAATCAGGCGGCCGTTGCGGAGCCTGCCCGTGACGACGATCGTCCCTTCTTCCTTGGGCATCGCGCGCTTCCTCGAAGGCACGAGCGTCATCACCTGCTTCTCGAAATCGAAGACGACGCGTTGCGAGCGGAGCGAATCCGTGCCGAGTATCCCGTCCGCTCCCATCTTTTCCGCCTCGAGCACCGGCGCTTCGTCGATCCGGATTTGGCTTCCACTCAGCTGCAGCTTCGGCACGTTCGCTGTGCGGACCGTGCTGATCCCGGTCATGGTGTGAAGCGTGGCCGATTCGCCCGCATCGAGCCCCAGCCGGGCCGCGACCGCGCTCGAAATCGCCGTGCGGTCCGCGCCCGTATCGACCAGGAAGCGGAAAGGACCGACTCCGGACAAGGTGACCGCGACCGTCATCCTATCGTTCGGGTCCTTCTTGATCAGGACGTCCTGCGCCTGGGTCGTGTCATCAACCGGCTGCTGCTGTTGCTGAGAGACGGAATCGAAGACGGAACCTGGCGGCTGGCCGGCCAAAGGCGCGGCTGCGAGCGCGAGCGGGACGATCCAGGCAGCCATCATCGCAGGCCTCCTTTGCCGGCATCGTAGCGTGATTGCGCTCTCCCTGAAAGCGCGGCGGGTCGCTCGGCTTCGGCGCAATTCGCAACCAGATGGTAACCCATGGGGACTCATAGACATCCGTTGGCCAGGTTCGCCCGCGCCAACCGATTGCGACGCATGTTGGAGTTTGACGGGTGCACGATTCGCCCATCGAGACGACGGTCTACTCGATCTCCGCGGAGCCGCCCGCGGCGAACGACCGGCGCTCGGGCGAGCGACACCTGACCCTGTTCCGAGTCGGAACCCTCATCTTCGACAAGCGGCGCGAGCTCTGCCTGGTGAAGAACATCTCGGCCGGCGGGGCCTTGGTCCGCGCCTATTGCGCCCTCAAGCCGGGCCAGCGGCTCAAGATCGAGCTCAAGGAACATCAACCGGTCGCGGGGAATGTCGGATGGGTTCGCGGGACAGACGTCGGAATTACCTTCGACAAGCAGGTCGACGTCGCGGAGCTGCTGAAGGCGGCAGCCGACGGCCCTCGCCCGCGAATGCCGCGGCTGGAGGTCAACGGCGTCTGTTTCGTGCGCGAAGGCGCAATCCTCAACCGGGCAACGATTCGCAACGTCTCTCAAGGCGGGCTCAACGTCGAATCGTCCAGCCCGCTGACAACCGGAGCGGAAGTGACGGTGACAATCCCAGGCCTGCCCCCGCAAGCTGCAAGGGTCCGCTGGAACGACGGCGAGCGTTACGGGATCAGCTTCAACACGGTGCTTCCGCTTGCCGGCCTCGTCGAATGGCTGCACTCGCGCGAGTGCAGCTAATCATTCCCCCAGCCGGGTCGCGCCCTCGGTAGCCCAGCGCTCGATCAGCATCCGCTCCGCCTCCGTGAGCGGTTTCGAGGCAAGTCCGGGACGGCGCTTGATCGGTAGCGTCGGCGCGCGCGCCTGGGGCGACGGGACGTGACGGAGCAGCTCGCCAGGGAAGAGCGGGAACTCGAACTCCAGTCCGGCGTGGCTGCAGTGGGACCAGGCGACCCGGCTGGGAACGCTTAGCCCCTGGCGATGGAAGAGCACCCTTGTGCCGGCCTCCGGCAGCCCTTCGCCCTGCACCAGCGCGCCTTCTTGAGAAAGGTTGCGCAGGACGACGGGAAGCGAGGCGCCGGGCACTTCCAGCGTCGCTTTCAGCAGCACGTTTGACCGGCGGGAGCGCCGGTTTTGGGTCAGCCCGCTCTCGTCCATTCCGCCCCCCATAACGCACGGCGGTTAAGAGTGGATTTAAGGCAGCTCAGATTGTTCCTTTTCGGAACAACAGCATGAGATTGTTGGCCGGCATCAAGCGCTTGTCGGCAAGTGCCAGTCCCCGGCCTTTCGCTTCCGAAGCGAAATCCTCCACTTTGCGGAGGCCCCATTCAGGGTTGCGGCGCTTGAGGTCCGCGTCGAACGCCAGGTTGCTCGGAGCGGTCTCGATCTCATCGCTTAGCCAAGGCCCGTAGAGGATCAGAGGCGCTCCAGGACCGAGCAGCCGCGCTGCGCCGTCTATGAGGCCGAGTGCCGCGCTCCACGGGCTGATGTGGACCATGTTGATGCTCAGCACCGCGTCGGCCCGGCCGGTCGGCCAGGCGTTAGAGGAGGCATCGAGCACCAACGGCTCACGGACATTGCGAAGATCGGCCTCCTCCCTCCAGGCGCGGATGGAGGCCAGAGCGGCCGGATCCACGTCGCTCGGCTGCCATTCGAGATCGGGGAATCGCTCCGCGAAATAAACGACATGCTCGCCGGTGCCGCTTGCCACTTCGAGGACCAGCCCGCTCTCCGGAAGCCAATCGCGGAGGACCGCGGCGATCGGTTCGCGGTTGCGAAGCGCAGCCGGAGCGGACCGGCGGTTTCCGTCCGCCCCGCTTTCGTAAAAACGCCCTTTGTCGCTCACTCCGCCGCCTGGGGTTGCTCCGGCTCGCGGTAGACGAGCACTGGCTTCCTCGCGGCCTGCGTCTCGTCGAGCCTGCGGCGCGGCGCGTAAACGGGAGCGGCCTTGAGGCTCTCGTCACCGGCCGTCGCTCGGCTTGCGATCGAGCGCATCGCGACGATGAACTGGTCGAGCGCTGCTTTCGATTCCGTCTCCGTGGGCTCGACCAGCATCGCCCCGTGCACGACCAGCGGGAAATACATGGTCATCGGGTGGAATCCCTCGTCGATCAGTCCCTTTGCGAGGTCGAGCGTCGTGATGCCGGCCGCAAAGCCGCGATCGGAGAAGATCGCTTCGTGCATGCACGGGCCGCTGGCGGCGAAGGGCGCATCGAGCACGTCCTCGAGGCTCCGAAGCACGTAATTCGCGTTAAGCACGCTATCCTCGGCGACCTGCTTCAGGCCGTCGGCGCCGTGGCTGAGGATGTAGGCAAGCGCACGGGTGAACATGCCCATCTGGCCATGAAAGGCGGTCATCCGGCCAAATGCGTTCGGATGCTCCTCGCCTGCATTTTCCTCCTCGACGAGCTTGTAGGAGCCATCCTTCATCTTCGCGACAAAGGGCAGCGGGCCGAACGGCGACAAGGCTTCCGACAGCACCACCGGGCCCGAACCGGGGCCGCCGCCGCCATGCGGCGTCGAGAACGTCTTGTGCAGGTTGATGTGCATCGCGTCGATGCCGAGGTCGCCGGGCCGCACCTTGCCGACGATCGCGTTGAAGTTCGCTCCGTCGCAATAGACGAAGGCGCCGGCGGCGTGGACCGCGTCGCTGATCGCCTTCATGTCCGGCTCGAACAGCCCGCAGGTGTTCGGGTTGGTGATCATCACCGCCGCCACGTCCGGCCCGAGCCGCGACTTCAAGGCCTCGAAATCCACCCGCCCCGCCTTGTTCGCGGGGATGCTCTCGACCCGATAACCTGCGAAGGCGGCCGTGGCGGGGTTGGTACCGTGGGCGCTCTCCGGGACCAGGACGACTTCGCGCGCGTCGCCTCGCGCCTCGAGTGCCGAGCGGATGCAGAGCAGGCCGCAAAGCTCCCCATGCGCGCCGGCCTTCGGGCTCATCGCGACGCCGTGCATCCCGGTGAGATCGAGAAGCCAGAAGGCGAGCTCGTTGATCACCTGCAGTGCGCCCTGCACGGTTTCCTGCGGCTGGAGCGGATGGACGTCGGCGAAGCCGGGCATCCGCGCGACCTTCTCGTTGAGGCGCGGGTTGTGCTTCATCGTGCAGGAACCGAGCGGGAACAGCCCAAGGTCGATCGCATAATTCTGGCGGCTGAGGCGCGTGTAATGCCGCACGGCCTCCGGCTCGCTGAGCCCGGGCAGACCGATCGGCCGGTTGCGCTCCAGCCCCGCCAGCCGCGCCGGTGACGGCTCGGCCTCTGGCAGGTCGACTCCAGTCGTCTGGCCGCGGTCGATCTCGAAGATCAGCGGCTCTTCGAGCATGAGCGCCCGGTTGCCGGTCGCGGTACGGGTTTCGCCCTGCTCGTTCGCCGGCGCCTGCGGCCTCCAGCCTGACGGATTGACGCTCACCGGCACACCTCCCCCAACGCCGCAACCAGCGCGTCGACATCCGCGTCTGTGACAGTCTCAGTCACTGCGACGACAAGCCCCTTCTCGAGCGCTTCCTCGCCCGGATAAAGCCGGCCGAGCGACACGCCGCCGAGCACGCCCTTTCCGACCATCGCGTGGACCGCCGGGCGGGCCTCGATCGGAAGCTTCAGCGTGAATTCGTTGAAGAAGCTGTCATTGAGGAGCTCGACCCCAGGAATTCCCGCGAGGCGCTCGGCGACTGCGCACGCGCGCGCGTGATTCAGGGAAGCCAGCTGGCGGAGGCCCTTCTCGCCAAGCAGCGTCAGGTGTGCCGTGAACGCCAGCGCGCACAAAACGGAGCTCGTGCAAATGTTGCTCGTGGCCTTCTCGCGCCGGATATGTTGCTCGCGCGTGGAAAGCGTGAGGACGAAGCCGCGCTTGCCTTCCGCGTCCACCGTCTCGCCGGCCAGCCGTCCCGGCATCTGGCGAACGAATTTCTCATTGCAGGCGAACAGGCCGACATAGGGCCCGCCGAACTGCAGCCCGACGCCGATCGACTGGCCTTCGCCGACGACGATGTCGGCGCCCATCTCGCCGGGGGACCTGATGAGCCCGAGCGCGACGGGCTCGGTGACGACCGCGATCAGCAGCGCGCCCTGGGCATGGGCGGCTTCGGCGATCGGCGCCAGGTCGGCGATCCGCCCCAGGATGTCCGGATACTGGACGACGACCGCGCTGGTTTCGCCGTCGATCGCGGCAATCAGCCGATCGGCGTCCGTCTCCGCGCTAAGCCGCGGCGGCGACGTCTCGAGCCGATCGTCGGTGAACTTCGCCATCGTCCGGGCGACGCTGACATAATGGGGGTGGACGCCGGACGAGATGATCGTCCGCTTCCGGCGCGTGATTCGATGCGCCATGGAGATCGCTTCCCACATCGCGGTCGAGCCGTCGTACATCGAAGCGTTGGCGACATCGCAGCCGAACAGGCGCGCGACCTGCGTCTGGAATTCGAACAGGATCTGCAGCGTCCCCTGCGCGATCTCGGGCTGATAGGGTGTGTAGCTGGTCAGGAACTCGCCGCGCTGGATGATGTGATCGACGCTCGCGGGGACGTGATGGCGATAGGCGCCGCAGCCGAGGAAGAAGGGCACCTCGCCCGCGACCATGTTCTTGCGCGACAATGCGCCCATATGCCGTTCGACCGCCAGCTCCGACTGGTGCAACGGCAGACCCTCGATCAGCCCATCGAGCCGCGCTTCCTTGGGCACATCGGCGAACAGCTCGTCGATCGACTTCGCGCCGATGACGCTCAGCATCGCGCTTCGGTCGGAATCGGACAGCGGCAGGTAACGCATCAATTCAACTCCACCGTCACCCCCGCGAAAGCGGGGGTCCCGCTATCTCGAAGGACGTCGAAAGGGAAAGCGGGATTCCCGCTTTCGCGGGAATGACGAGTGAGGGTCATGCAGGCTTCCTCATGATGAAGCGAAGACGGACGTAATCGGCGACGTTGGACCCAAAGCGGTCGGCGACGGCCGCGGCAAGCTCGGCCCGCTCTTCGTCGGGAACGCCCGCGCGGTCGAGCCAGCCCTTGCGGAAGGTCGTGACCCACTCGGCAATGCCGTGCGCGATCTCGGTCGGGCGCTCGACCAGCCGGACGTCGATATGCTCGAACCCCGCCTCCTCGTAGACGAAGGCGAATTCCTCCGGCGACGGATACCAGTTCGAAGACTCCGACGGCGGCACGTAGCCGCGGATGACGAGTTCCGAATCGAGTGCCTCCCGGAGCCGCTGCAGGTTTCCCTCACCGCCCATTTCGCCGGCGAAGCGCCCGCCCGAATGGAGCGCCTCGAAGACCGCCTCCGCCGCCCGTTCCTTCTCCAGGACCCAGTGCAGGGTCGCGTTGGAGAAAGCCGCGTCGAACTCGACCTGGAAACGCATGTCCGTGACGTCGATCAGGCGGGCGTCGAGCCCCTTCGCCCGGGCGGCTGCGACCATTTCCGGCGAGCTGTCTATGCCGACGACTTCGGCGCCGCGTTCCGCGATCCGCCGGGTCAGCGTGCCGTCGCCGCAGCCGATGTCGAGGATCCGCTCGCCCGGCTTCGGGTCGAGCAGGTCGAGCGCCGCCTGCCCCAGATCGGCGACGAACGCGCCGACCCGGGCATAGTCGCCCGCGTCCCAACGGCTGGTCGAGGCGGCCGGCTCGGTCAGAGCGTCTTTACCCAGTCGCGATAGTCCGTCTCGTTCATCAGCCCGTCGAGCTCGGAGGGGTCCGAAAGCTTGAGCTTGAAGAACCAGCCTTCGCCCTCGGGGTCGCGGTTGATGATCGCCGGATCGTCGGCGAGCGCGGGATTGCCTTCGATGATCTCGCCCCCGACCGGCGCATAGACGTCGGAGGCCGCTTTCACCGACTCGACGACGCCCGCTTCCTCGCCCTTCTTCACCTGCCGGCCGGCTTCCGGGACCTCGGCGAAGACGATGTCGCCGAGCGCCTGGCTCGCATGGTCGGTGATTCCGACCGTGGCGGTGTCGCCGTCGACCCGGACCCATTCGTGCTCGCGGGTGAAATAAAGGCTCATGTTCAGGCTCCCTTGCGGTGGTAGCGGTGGGGGACGAAGGGCAGCGGCGTCACGCGCGCGTCGAACAGCTTGCCGCGCTGTTCGAGCTTCAGCGCGGTCCCCGGCTCGGCGAGCGCGGAGGCGACATAGCCCATGGCGATCGGCCGCTGGAGCGAAGGCGAGAAGCCGCCGCTGGTCACGCGGCCCACCTCGTTGCCCTCGCCGTCGAGGACGAGCGCGCCTTCGCGCACGGGCTGGCGGCCCTCAACGTCGAAGCCGACGCGCTTCTGGATCGGGCCGTTCTCGATCTCGGCGAGAATCCGCATCGCTCCCGGGAAGCCGCCTTCGGCCCGGCGTCGCTTCTGGATGGCAAAGGTGAGGCCCGCCATGACCGGCGTCGTCTCCCGGTCGAGATCATGCCCGTAGAGTGGCAGTCCCGCTTCGAGCCGGAGCGAGTCGCGGGCGCCGAGCCCGACCGGCTTCACCCTATCGTCGGCGACCATGGCATCCGCGAGCTGCTCCACCGCATTTGCCGCGACCGAGATCTCGAATCCGTCCTCGCCAGTGTAGCCGGAGCGGCTGATCCACAGCGTCTGGCCCAGCGCCCGGAATGCGTTGCCCTCCATGAAGGTTAGGTCCGAAACGCCCGGCACGATCGTCTCGAGCACTTCCGCCGCTTTCGGCCCCTGCAGCGCGAGCAGCGCCTGGGACGTCATGTGATCGACCACGACCGTGCGCGGCAGCTTGCGCTCCAGCACTTTGAGGTCGCCGTGCTTGGTCGCCCCGTTGACGACGAGGTAGAAATCGTCGCCGCGGCGCGTCGCCATCAAATCGTCGATGATGCCGCCATTGTCGTCGAGCAGGAGCGAATAGCGCAGCCTGCGGTCTGCAAGCGCCCTGAGCTCGCCTGGAAGCAGGGTTTCAAGGGCCGCGTCGGCCTCTTTCCCGTGAACCAGCAGCTGGCCCATGTGGCTGACATCGAACAGGCCGGCGCTTTCCCTCGTCCACAGGTGCTCGGCCATGATCCCTTCGTACTGGACCGGCATCCAGTAGCCCGCGAACTCGACCATGCGGCCGCCGTGCTTCCTGTGCCAGGCGTCAAGGGGGAGTGTCCTGGGCTCGGGCGGGGCCTCGCCTTCCGTGGCCCCGGTATAGGGCGTGCCGCGCGCCTGGGTCTCGTCGGTCGGGCCGCTGTGGACTTCCTTGCTCATGCACACTCCGCGACTTGAGGCGACAGCCTCGGCCCCCACCGGCTTCGACCATCACCCCCGTCTGTCTTGAGCGCCTGAGAGCTTTGTCCCCTTCGGCGGCCCGCCGTCGCACGAGGCTCGGGCGGACACTTTCCAGACTGTCAGGCGCGCGCGGTCCTGTGGCCTGAGAGATTCCGGGGGCGGTTGCTCCTTCGGCGTCGCCAAGTGCCTGAGGCGATTGGCGAACTCTCCCGCGCGGCCTTCCGGCAGGACGAGCCCGCCGGCGACAGCGGCAGCCTTGGCTGCCCGCACCGGCCGAGTCAATCGCCTAGCGCGTGGCGTTGTAGCGGAGCTGCTCCGGGGTGAGCTGGAAGCCGATCAGGTGCTGGAAGCTGGCCCGCGCGACCGCTTCACGGACGACGGGGTCGGTCAGCGGGTCGATCGCCGCGTCGGGATCGCCGACCTTGCGCGGCCGGGTCAGGATTTCGCGGACATTCTCGGGAAGCATGGCCGCCGAACGAGCGATCCTCACCGTCGCTTGCACCGAGGCGGTCGTGCGCAGGCTCCCCGCCTCGAAGTTCAGCGCCACCGCGCCGACGCGCTTGGCGACCACGCGGTCGCCGGATTGGACCGCGGTGTCGAAGAAGGGCAGCACCACCTGCCGCGCCTGCGTCGGGTCGCGGCGCTGCGCGACGACCTGGAAGGTCGCGGTCGAGACGATCTCGCTGCCATTGTCCTGGCACGTGGCGCGCACGTTGGTGATCGCGGCTTCTACATCGATCGCCGCGGCGTCCGTGCTGCTGGGCGGATCGAAGAGCGTGATGTCGCCCGTCGCCGCCGGGATCGCGACCTGCGGACAGGAGCTGCGAACCGTGTAGATGCCCCCCTGCTCGATATTTCCGCGCCGGCCGCAGCCTGCGAGCAGAGCGAGGACCATCAAAGAGGCGATTTGAAGCTTCACAGGCATTTTCCTTGGGCGGGTCGCAGGGACGCCGCTGTCATAGGAAGCGCCTTTCATTGCTGCAAGCGACGCCTTACATCGCCGGCCGATGGCCGACCGACCGCCCCTCAAGGTCCTGATCGCTGCCCCGCGCGGTTTCTGCGCCGGGGTCGATCGCGCGATCCAGATCGTCGAGCTCGCGCTCGAGCGCTATGGCGCGCCGGTCTATGTGCGGCACGAGATCGTCCACAACCGCTTCGTTGTCGACCGGCTGAAGGGCCTGGGAGCGATCTTCGTCGACGAGCTCGACGAGGTGCCGGACGACCGCCCGGTGGTCTTTTCCGCGCACGGCGTTCCCAAGTCGGTGCCGGCAAACGCCCGCGATCGGGGACTGGCCTTCGTCGACGCGACCTGTCCGCTGGTCTCCAAGGTCCATCGCCAGGCCGAGCGCCTGATCGCCGACGGGCTGCACATCCTGTTCATCGGCCATTCCGGCCATCCGGAAGTCATCGGTACCTTCGGACAGGTGCCGGAAGGCGCGATAACCCTGGTGGAGACGATCGAGGACGCGATGCGGGTCGAGGTCGCGGACCCCGACCGCCTCGCCTTCCTGACCCAGACGACCTTGTCGGTCGACGACACGGCCGCGATCGTCGAAGCGCTGAAGGCGCGATTCCCGAGCATTCGGGCGCCTCGCAGCGAGGACATCTGCTACGCGACCTCGAACCGCCAGGCGGCGGTCAAGGCGATCGCCCCGCAGTGCGACCGGATGCTCGTGATCGGCGCTCCGAACAGCAGCAACTCGCTCCGCCTCGCCGAGGTAGCGGAGCGGATGAACGTCCCGGCGCGGCTGATCGAGCGGGCCGCAAACATCGACTGGGACTGGCTCGGCCAGCCGCAGACGGTCGGGATTACGGCCGGAGCCTCGGCCCCCGAGCTTCTCGTCCGGGAAGTGATCGACGCGCTCCGCGAGCGATTCGACGTCAGCGAGGAGGAAGCCGACCACAGCCCCGAGCGGATGGTGTTCAAGCTTCCGCGCGAACTTACGTCCTCCCCTGCGTTTGCAGGCGAGGAGGACCGCACATAGTGCGGTGGAGGGGCCCCTCCGTCAGCTCTTCGAGCTGCCACCTCCCCTGGGAATCGAGGGGAGGATGAGCGAACTGCCGCTCGTCGAGATTTTCACTGACGGCGCCTGCCGCGGAAATCCGGGGCCCGGCGGCTGGGCAGCGCTGCTTCGCACCGGCGACAAAGAACGGGAGATCAGCGGCGGCGAACCACTGACGACCAACAATCGCATGGAGCTTCGGGCGGCGATCGAAGCGTTGAACGCGCTGAAGAAGCCCTGCCGAGTCGAGCTCCACAGCGACAGCCAGTATCTTCGCGACGGAATCACGAAGTGGATCCACGGCTGGCGGCGCAATGGCTGGCGGACCGCCGACAGGAAGCCCGTCAAGAACGCCGAGCTCTGGGAACAGCTGCTCGAAGCCGCGTCCCGACACCAGGTCAGCTGGCACTGGGTCCGCGGGCACAGCGGCCATCCCGAGAACGACCGCGTCGACGCCCTCGCCTGCGCCGCGGCCGACGCCCAGCGCGAAACCTAACGGAACCGGGCCGGCAGGAAGGGCTCGGGATCAATTCCCGCGATCATCGCGTCCGGCTCGCGATCCAGGAGCAATGCAGCGGCGAGCCTGGCCGCGGCCGGGGCGGTCTGGATTCCGAAGCCGCCCTGCCCCGCGCACCAGAAAAAGCCTGCCACCGAACGATCGTAGCCGTAAATCGGCACGCGATCCGGAGCGAAGGTTCTAAGCCCCGCCCATTTGCGCTCCACCGCTTCGATCGGCCAGTCGACCACCTGTTCGAAGCGGTCGATGGCGATGGCGACGTCCATTTCCTCGGGCGCCGCGTCGCACGGGTCCGTGTCGATCTCGTCGTGCGGGCTGAGCCAGACGGTCCGGTCGCCTTCGCCCTTGAAGTAGAAGGTGCCTTCGGCGTCGTCGACCAGCGGCAGGCTTTTCAGGCCCGATCGGCCGACCCGCAGCTGGACCATCGTTCGCCGCTTCGGTGCAATGCCCAGCGGCGCCACCCCGCACCGGACCGCGATATCGTCGGCCCAGGCGCCCGCGGCATCGACGATCACCTGCGCGCCGAGCTCGGTTCCGTCCTCCAGCTCGACCCGCCAGCTCCCGCCTTGCCTTTCCGCCGAGTGGAATCGCGCGCTGGTCGCGATCGTTCCGCCGTTGCGGCAAAAGGATCTCAGGTAGGCCGAATGGAGCGCGGCGACGTCGATGTCGGCGCAGCCGGGCTCGAACAGCGCCCGCCGCCATTGCGGACGGATTCCGGGAACCATCCTTTCGAGCTCGTCCCGCTCGACGATTCGGGTTTCGATTCCGGCGGGGAGCTCGGGTAGCAAGTCGCGGGTGACGTGGAGGTCTCCGCGCGTGTGGAGAAAACCGCGTTCCGAAAATTCCTTTGGCGGGCGCTCGAGGAAGGAGCGTGAGGCCGTGGTGAGCCTGGCCACGGTCGCGCCTCCATAGCTTTCCAGCCAGAAGGCCGCCGAGCGCCCGGTCGCATGCACTCCGCACTGGCTCTCCGCCTCGACCAGCAGCACCCGGCGATGAGGAGCAAGCTCCGCTCCCAGACTTGCGCCCGCTATCCCGCCGCCGACGATAAGGATGTCGAACTCGCTCATTTGCGGGCGCTGGTTACGGTTTTGAAAGCCGCACCGTCTACCTGCGACGAATGATGAATTTCGGATTGACCGAATCTCTGCTCGTGATTCTCGCGCTGCTGCTCGTCGTTGCCGCGGTCATCGACGTCCGCACCTATACGATTTCCAACCGGCTCAACCTCGCGATCGCGCTTCTCGCGCCGGTTTATTGGTGGTCGGTCGGGGTCCCGCTGTGGCCTGACGTCGCGTTCCAGCTGGCGCTCGGGATGGGCGTTTTCGTCCTGCTCGCGCTGGCCTTCTATGCCGGCATGATGGGCGGAGGCGACGTCAAGCTCGCGGCCGCGGTGGCCCTCTGGCTGTCGCCGGTCGCGACCGTGAAATTCCTGGTTTTCATGTCGATCGCCGGTGGTTTGCTGACCGTCATCATGCTCGGCCTGCACCGGCTTCGGTCGAAGCCGGGACGGCCCGAGATTCCGTACGGGGTCGCCATCGCCGTGGGCGCGCTCGCGATTCTCGCCCAACGCTTTCTTAACCAATTTGCCTGATGTGTGGGGCAATTCGAAGGGGCCCGCAGGGCAGGGGATTTCGCCATGGACTTTAAGAAAATCGTGCTTCTGGTCGCAGCGCTCATGGTCGCTGCCGTCACTGCGATCATGGCGAAGAACATGTTCGCCGGCGCCGGCGCCCGCCAGGCCGCGGCAATGCCCGCGCAAGTGCAGGGGCCCAAGGTGCTGGTGGCGAAAAAGGCGCTCCCAGTCGGGACGATCCTCGACGCGTCGAGCATCGGCTTTGAACCCTGGCCCAAGGATTCGGTCCAACCGGCTTACTACGTCCAGGGCGGTCCCGATTCGGACCCGTCGAAACTGTTCGGAACCGTTGTCCGCTATCCGATGACGGCCGGTCAGCCGATCACTCGCGGCTCGGTCGTCGGCCCGCAGGACCGCGGCTTCCTCGCCGCGGCGCTCGGGCCTGGAATGCGCGCGGTCACCGTTCCCGTGAACAATGCGACCGGCGTTGCCGGCTTCGTCTTCCCGGGCGACCGGGTGGACCTGGTCCTGACCCAGGACGTGACTGGTGGCGGCGATGGCCCTGCCCTCAAGGTGTCGGAAACGATCGTCCGCAACATCCGCGTGCTTGCGACCGACCAGCGCGTCGACAGCAAGGACGAGGAAGGCAAGACCGTCGTCAAGACCTTCTCCAACGTCACTCTGGAGGTCACTCCGCGGATCGCGGAAAAGGTTGCCGTCGCTCAGAACATGGGCACTTTGTCCCTGTCGCTTCGCTCGATCGCCGACCAGACGTCGGAGCTTGAGCGGGCGGTCGCCTCGGGCGACATCAAGGTGCCGCAGGGCACCAGCCCTGCCGATGAGCGCAAGCTGCTCGGCGCGTGGGCCAATCGTCCGATCGACAGCAACACGACCTTCACGACAGGCGGCGACGTGTCGCGCTTCCAGCGCCGCACGGTGCCGGCTTCGCCGAGGGCCGCGGTCGCGGCTGCCCCGTCGGGAAGCGCGCCGGCAGCCCCAATCGTCCCGAGCGGGCCCGTCGTCCGGGTGTCGCGCGGAAACAGTGTCACCGTCGTTCCGGTGGGAGCTCGCTAAATGACCAAGTTCAAATCCACGCTCGGCGCGGCGGCGATCGCCCTCGCCGTCGGGCTCGGGTCGGTTGCCGTCCCGGCACCGGCAATGGCCCAGCCGTCCGCGGCCAGGCCAGCCGAAACCCTCAACCTTTCGCAGGGCACCGGCACTCTGGTTCGCCTTTCGGGCCCGATGACCGACGTGTTCATCGCCAACGATTCGATCGCCGACGTCCAGGTCCGTTCCGCGACCCAGCTGTACATCTTCGGCAAGGCCCGCGGCGAAACGACCGTCTATGCGACAGGCAAGGGCGGCAAGGTCGTCTATGCGGCCAATGTCCGCGTCGGCAACAATATCAGCTCTCTCGACGAGATGCTTCGCCTGGCGATGCCGGAAGCGAGCATCAGCGCCACGCCGATGAACAACCTCGTGCTGCTCACCGGCACGGTGGCGTCGCCTGAGGATGTCGAAGAGGCGCAGCGGCTCGTCCAGGCCTATGTCGGCGAGGGCACGCAGGTCGTCAGCCGGCTGCGCAGCGCGGTTCCACTGCAGGTCAACCTGAAGGTGAAGATTGCCGAGGTCAGCCGCTCGCTCCTGAAGAGCTTCGGAGTCAACCTGCTGACCAGCACGGGCGGCAAGTTCGATATCGGAATCGCCCAGGGCGACGGCATCTTCCTGCCGCCGCCTACCAACACCAATCCCGAGGTCGGCCCCAGGGTGCTCCGCAGCCCGATCGGATCGACCATTTCGGGAATCGGCCGGCTGTGGGGGATGGACATCATCAGCTCGCTCGACCTTGCCGAGACCGACGGTCTCGTCACCACTCTGGCCGAGCCGAACCTCACCGCGCTTTCGGGCGAGACCGCGAGCTTCCTCGCCGGCGGCGAGTTCCCGATCCCGGTGTCGCAGTCGCTCGGCGCGGTGTCGATCGAATACAAGCAATATGGCGTCTCGCTCGCCTTCACTCCGATCGTCCTTGCCGACGGCCGCATCTCGATGCGGGTCCGGCCCGAGGTCAGCGAGCTGTCGGCTGAAGGCTCGATCCGCCTCAACGGTTTCGACGTCCCTGCGCTGACCACGCGCCGCGCGGAAACGACGCTCGAGCTCGGCTCCGGCCAGAGCTTCATGCTCGCCGGACTGCTCCGCAACTCGACCATCAACAACATCGACAAGGCCCCGTTCCTGGGCGACCTGCCAATTCTCGGCGCGCTGTTCCGCTCGACCTCCTTCCGCAGGCAGGAGACGGAGCTGGTGATCATCGTCACCCCGTACCTGGTGCAGCCGGTCAGCGGCCGCCTCGCGCTTCCGACCGACGGCTACCGGGCGCCCAATGATGCGCAGCGCGTCCTGCTCGGCCAGTCCTACCAAGGCCCGAAACCAGGGGCGCAGGCGCCGCAGCCCGTTCCCGCCGCCGGCGGCACCGCCGCCACCACCGCCGCTCCGGGGTTCAAGCTGTGAACCGCGCCGCTGGAAAGGATCCGATGATGGCCAAGAAACTGATCGCCGTCCTGCTCGCCTCCGCGACCGCGGCCTGCACGACCCCGGGCGACCCGCCCCGCGCCGACCGCGGCGTCGCGTCTGTCAACGAGCCGGTGCTTAGCCGGGCGACCTTCGTTCTCGACCTCGTCGCCCCGGGCGGCACCCTGCCCCCGCAGGAAGTGGCGCGGCTCGACGGCTGGTTCAGCGGTCTTGCGCTCGGTTACGGCGATTCGATCTACGTCGACGGCCCCTATGCCGAGACCGCCCGCGCCCAGGTCGCCGAAGTCGCTGGCAAGTATGGCATGCTCGTGCTTCCGGCCGCCCCCGTCACGGCTGGCGCGGTTGCGCCGGACAGCGTCCGGGTCGTGGTCAGCCGCACCCGGGCAGAGGTCGCAGGCTGCCCGAACTGGAGGAATCCGTCGGAGCCCGACTACCTCAACCGCACGATGTCGAACTTCGGCTGCGCGGTGAACTCCAACATGGCCGCGATGGTCGCCAACCCCGAGGACCTGTTCCACGGGCGCTCCGGCAGCGGCGTTGGCGATTCGCTGACCGCCACGAAGGCCGTCGAATTCTACCGGAAGGCACAGCCGACCGGCACCCAGGGTCTTCAGGACATCAACACGAAGAAGGACCAGTAGATGAACGCTCCGTTCCAGGCGCGCGCCGGTCTGCGCGATCCGTTCACCGCCTTCGTCTGCGACGATGCGACGGCCGACATGCTTCGCCCGGTCGCGGTCGAGCACGGCTGGAGCCCGGAGAAGGTCCACAAGGGCGGTCTTCGCAACGCGGTCCAGACCTTGTCGGTCTCGGCTAGCCCGAACATCCTGTTCGTGGACCTGTCGGAATCCGCCGACCCGCTCAACGACATCAACGCGCTCGCCGAGGTGTGCGAGCCGGGGACGATCGTGATCGCGTCGGGACAGGTCAACGATGTCCGCCTGTACCGCGACCTCGTCGCCAGCGGCATCCACGATTACCTGCTCAAGCCGTTCACGGTCGACCAGCTGCGCGACAGCTTCGCGCACGCGCAGATGATCCTGTCCGGCCCGCGCGGGGAGGCCCAGGCCGACAAGCCGCACGTGATGACCGCGGTCATCGGCGTCCGCGGCGGCGTCGGCGCCTCGACGATTGCCACTTCGCTCGCCTGGATGCTCGGCCAGCGCGTCCAGCGCACGACCGCGCTACTCGACCTTGACGTGCATTTCGGCACAGGCGCGCTTGCGCTCGACCTCGAGCCCGGCCGCGGCCTGACCGACGCAATCGAGAACCCGAGCCGGATCGACGGCCTCTTCATCGAGCGCGCGATGGTCCGCGCCAACGAGCGCCTGTCGGTGCTTTCGGCCGAAGCTCCGATCCACCAGCCGCTGATGACCGATGGCAGCGCCTTCTTCCATCTGCAGGAGGAGATGCGCAACGCCTTCGAATCGACGGTGATGGACCTGCCGAGGCACATGCTGATCCAGCATCCGCACCTCGTCCACGACGCGCATGTCGCCGTGGTCGTCGCGGAACTGACTCTCGCCGCCACTCGGGACGCGATCCGGATCCTGGCCTGGCTGAAGTCCAACGCGCCTCAGACCAAGGTCATCGTCGTCGCCAACGGGGTTCCCTCCGGAGGCGCGCTCGAGATCAGCCGCAAGGATTTCGAGCAGTCGATCGAGCGCCAGGTGGACGTTGTCTTCCCGCATGACGCCAAGCTCGCGGCGCAGTCCGCCAAGCTCGGCAAGCCGATGGCGGAGATCGCCACCGGCAAGTCCTCGGCGCCCTTCAACACGCTCCTGAACATGGTGCTTAGCCATGCGAGCGAGGAAGGCGCGGGCGCGGAGCCGGAGAAGCCGGCTGCGTCGGTGTCGCTGATGGATAATCTCAAGTCGATGCTCGCAAAGCCCAAGAAGGCGGCGTGAGCGTGGCTGCGGCCGGCGAGCCGGTCGCGAGTGGAAGGAACGGACGGTAGATGTTTCTCTATCTGACCCTGCTGTTGGCCGGCATTGGCGTAGCGCTGCTGCTGCTCAAGCTCGCCAGCGGACCGTCCGCCGCCAAGGCGCTCAAGCGCCGAATGGAGCTGGTCAAGGAGCGCCACGCCGAGGGCGTGACCGCCGCCGCACAGGCGCAGATCCGGCGGCTTCTCGCCAACCGCTCGAACCGGTTCGAGGGTATTGCCTCGACCCTGATCCCCCGCCCCGCCCTGCTGCGCAAGCGGCTGGAGATGACGGGCAAGGACATCAGCCTGGCCAAGTACGGGATGGTCTCGGTCGGACTGGCCGCCGTGACAATGACCCTGCTGATGTTCCGTGGTGCGCCCTTCTTCCTCGCGCTCCTCTTCGGACTGTTCGTCGGGATCGGGCTCCCGCATTTCGTCATCGGCAAGCTGATCAACCGGCGGATCAACAAGTTCAACTCCAACTTCCCCGACGCCATCGAGCTGATGGTGCGCGGCCTCCGCTCGGGCCTTCCGATCAGCGAAACGCTGGGCGTGGTGGCGGCGGAAATCGGCGGCCCGGTCGGAGTCGAGTTCCGCTCCGTCTCTGACAAGATGAAGATCGGCCGGACGATGGAAGGCGCCCTCCAGGAAACTGCCGATCGCCTCGGCACCCCGGAGTTCCAGTTTTTCGTCATCACCCTAGCGATCCAGCGTGAGACGGGCGGCAACCTCGCGGAGACCCTGTCCAACCTCGCCGACGTGCTTCGCAAGCGTGCCCAGATGAAGCTCAAGATCCGGGCGATGAGCTCCGAGTCCAAGGCCTCGGCCTATATCGTCGGGTCGCTGCCGTTCGTGGTGTTCGGCCTCGTGTACATGATCAACCCCGGCTACATGGCCAACTTCTTTACCGACCAGCGGCTGATCGTCGCCGGGATCGGCGGGCTGATCTGGATGGGGATCGGCGCCTTCATCATGGCCAAGATGGTCAACTTCGAGATCTAGGGGCGTATCGATGCAGCCTTCCGGCCCCACCCTTCTCGGCTTCGACGTCATCTGGATCGCGACGATCCTGAGCGGCGTCGCGACGCTTGCCGTGATCATGGCCATCTATGCGGCGATGACGGTCAAGGACCCCATGGCGCGCCGGGTAAAGGCGCTCAACGAGCGGCGCGAGCAGTTGAAGGCCGGCATCGTCGCCTCGACCAACAAGCGCAAGAAGCTCACCAGCCGCAACCAGGCGGCCGACCGGGTCCGGGCGATCCTGAGCAAGTTCAAGATGCTCCAGGACGACCAGCTGCAGAAGACCCAGCAGAGGCTGATGCAGGCGGGCATCCGCACCAAGGACCTCGCCTTCTTCATCATCTTCGCGCGCTTCGTGCTTCCGGTCGTTCTCGGCGGGATCGCGATCGTCCTGATCTACGTCCTGAACTTCTGGCCGGACTGGGGCGGATTCCGGCGCTACGTAACCGTCGCCGGCGTGCTGGTCGGAAGCTACAAGGCGCCCGACATCTGGCTGAAGAACAAGGTCACCAAGCGCAGCCACGCCATCCGCAAGGGGCTTCCGGACGCGCTCGACCTGCTCGTCATTTGCGCCGAGGCGGGACTGACCGTCGACGCGGCCTTCGGGCGCGTATCCAAGGAACTCGGCAAGGCCTATCCGGAGCTTGGCGACGAATTCGGGCTGACCGCGATCGAACTCGGCTTCCTCAACGAACGGCGCCAGGCGTTTGAGAACCTCGCCAACCGAGTTGATCTCGAGGCGATCCGCGGCGTCGTCACGACCATGATCCAGACCGAGAAATACGGCACGCCGCTGGCCTCGGCCCTGCGGGTCCTCTCCGCCGAATTCCGCAATGAGCGGATGATGCGCGCAGAGGAGAAGGCCGCGCGCCTGCCGGCGATCATGACCATCCCGCTGATCCTGTTCATCCTGCCGACCCTGTTCGTCGTCATCCTGGGCCCGGCGGCCTGCTCGATCAGCGACAACTTCCTGAACCGCTAGCCTATTCTGCAAACCGGTTGCGGGCGCGGAACGGAATCGTTCCTCTCGCGCTGTAACCCCTGTTAAACAGGGACGAGGGACTCGGGCGATGGTTGCATTCACATCCGACCAATGGGTCATCCTGGCATTGGTCTTTGCGCTGGGATTCCTGATCGGCGCGTTCCTGCTCGCCGGGAGCGGCCGCAAGTGGAAGACCCGCTATCGCCACGAAGTGCGCGAGCGCGAGGAGCTTGAGGCGCGGCACCGCGAGCGCGAACGCGAATGGGATGAGCGGGAGAAGGAGTGGCGCGAACGCGACAGCCTGCGCGGCGCGGCCATCAAGGACAAGGACCGGCCGTCAGAATGAACTTGCTCCCCTCCCTGGCAGGGAGGGGACGCCGCGCAGCGGCAGGGGTGGGTCGTCTCAATTTGCACCCACCCCTAAACCCCTCCCTAAGAGGGAGGGGAAATTACCCCTCGATCTTCGAGAAATCGGCGACCCGGTGAACCGCGTCGCGGAAGCGCAGCAGCAGGTCCAGACGCCGGGCCCGCTTGGCCGGGTCCGGGTCGTTCACCGTCACATGGTCGAAGAAGGCGTCGATCGGCTTCCTTAGCGTGGCAAGCGCGGCCATCGCCGCGGTAAAATCCTCCTTCTCGACCGCTGCGGTGGCCTTCGGCTCGGCCTTGTCGAGCGCGACGATCAGCGCCTTTTCCTGTGGCAGGTCGGCGCCCGCCTTGCCCTCCGCCATTTCAGCGATCGCCTGCTTGAGCGCCGGCTCTTCGACCAGCACCAGCGGGTCTTCCTCGCCGGTCTGCGGGATGCCCTGCTCGGCGGGCGAGGACATGACCTGCGGGGCCGTCCACTTCTCCTTCTTGAGGATATTCGCCGCGCGCTTGTAGGCGGTGAGCAGGTCGGCGCCGTCCTCGGTCTCGACGAACGCCTGTAGCGCCGAGACCCTGGCGAGCAGGCGGACGAGGTCGTCCTCGCCGCCGAGCGCGAAAACCGCGTCGATCAAATCGTGCCGCACCCCCGCCTCGCGCTGCTGGACTTTCAGCCGGTCGGCGAAGAAGTCGAGGATTTCCGGGACGGTCCCGTCAAGCTTGTGGGTCGCGGCCGAGTCCTTCGACTGGCCGGCGCGATTCGCGAGCGCCCCCCGAATGGCCTCGGAGAGCGGCAACCTCAGGCCGCCCGAGGTGATGATCTCGATCGATCCGAGGGCCGCTCGTCGAAGCGCGAAGGGATCCTTCGACCCGGTCGGCTTCTGCCCGATGCTGAAAAAGGCGCAGATCGTATCGAGCTTGTCGGCGAGAGCGACCGCCGCGGACAATGGAGCCGACGGCGTCCCGTAATGGTCGCGAATGGCCTCGGCGATCTCCTTGGGCTCGCCCTGGGCCTCGGCGAGATAGCCGCCGATCACGCCCTGCAGCTCGGGGAACTCGCCAACCATTCCCGTGACCAGGTCGGCCTTGGCGAGGCGCGCCGCACGCTCGGACTGCTCGGCGAGCTTCGCCACGTCTTCGTCATTCCCGCGAAAGCGGGAACCCAGTTTTTCTTTTCCTGGCTGGGCCCCCGCTTTTGCGGGGGTGACGATATGCTGCTCGACCAGCCAGCGCGCCAGCTTCGCCACCCGCTCGACCTTGTCGGCGACGGTTCCCAGCTTCTCGTGGAAGACGATTCCCGAAAGCTTCTTCGCCTGCTCCTCGAGCGGCACCTTAAGATCCTGCTCCCAGAAGAAGCGGGCGTCCGCGAGCCGCGCGGCGAGCACGCGGCGGTTGCCCTCCACGATCGAGGCACCGCCGTCCTTCGCGTCGATATTGGCGACGCAGACGAATGCCGGGGCCAGTCCGCCATCCTTGCCCGTGCAGGCGAAATATTTCTGGTTCGCGCGCATGGTCAGCACGATCACCTCGCGCGGGACGTCGAGATAGTCGGGGTCGAACTTGCCGAGCAACGGCACCGGCCATTCGGTCAGCCCCGCATTCTCGACGACCAGCCCCTCTTCCTCGACCAGTTTCAGGCCCGCCGCCTTCGCCGCCTTCGCCGCGCCCTCGCGGACGATCCGCTCGCGCTCTTCCTGGTCGACGATGACATGGCAGGCGCGAAGCTTCTCGGCATAATCGGACGCGCCGCCGATGGTGATCGGGCCCGGATGGTGGAAGCGGTGGCCGACCGTCGTTGCGCCCGATTCGATCCCGTCGATCGAGACCGGCACGATCTCCTCCCCGAGCAGGGCGACGATCCCGTGAAGCGGCCGCACCCAGCGCAGGGAAGACGGGCTCGCGGAGGCCTCGCCCCAGCGCATCGACTTGGGCCAGGAAAACCCGCGCACGATCCGCTCGACGATTGGGCCAAGAAGGTCGCGGGTTGACTGGCCGCTTGTCTCGATCTTCGCGAACAGTACGCCGTCGCGCTCGACGAGCTGGTCGCGCTTGAGGCCGGTCTTGCGAAGGAAGCCCTCGACGGCCTTCTCGGGCGCGTTTGCGCGCGGGCCCTTGATCTCCTCGCTGCGCGCCTCGGTCGCGACCGGCAGGTCGCGCGCGATCAGCGCGAGCCGGCGCGGCGTCGAGAAGACGTCGATGCTCTCGCTTTTCAGCCCGGCGCCGTCGAGTTCCTCGGAAAGCATGCGCGCAAGCTCGTTGCGCGCGCCCGCCTGCATCCGCGCCGGAATTTCCTCGCACAAAAGCTCGAGCAGGAAATCGGCCATCACGCGGCCCACCCGTTGGCTTCCATCCATGCCGAGCAGGCGCCTTTCGCGAGGTCGCGCACGCGGCCGATATAGGCCTGGCGCTCGGCGACGCTGATGACGCCGCGCGCCTGCAGCGTGTTGAAGATGTGGCTCGCCTTGATCGCCTGCTCGTAGGCGGGGATCGGCAACTTTGCCGCCAGCGCCGCCTCGCACTCCGCAGCGGCTTTCCTGAACTGGTCGAACAGGATCTCGGTGTTCGCGACCTCGAAGTTCCAGGCGGAAAGCTCGCGCTCGTTCTCGAGGAACACGTCGCCGTAGGTCACGCCCGCGCCGTTGAAGTCGAGGTCGAAGACATTGTCCTTGCCCTGGATGTACATGGCGAGACGTTCCAGGCCGTAGGTGAGCTCGCCCGACACGGGCCTGCAATCGAAGCCGCCGACCTGCTGGAAATAGGTGAACTGGGTGACTTCCATCCCGTCGCACCAGACTTCCCAGCCCAACCCCCACGCCCCCAGCGTCGGGCTTTCCCAGTCGTCCTCGACGAAGCGGATGTCGTGCTTCAGGGGGTCGATCCCGATCTCCTCGAGGCTCCCGAGGTAGAGCTGCTGGAGGTCGGACGGGCTCGGCTTCAGGATCACCTGGTATTGGTAATAATGGCCGAGCCGGTTCGGATTCTCGCCATAGCGGCCGTCGGTCGGGCGGCGGCACGGCTGGACGTAGGCGGCGCGCCACGGGTCCGGCCCGAGCGCCCTCAGAACGGTCGCGGGATGGAATGTCCCCGCCCCCATTTCCAGGTCGTGCGGCTGCAGAAGCACGCAGCCCTGCGCGCTCCAGTAGCGGTGAAGGGTCAGGATCAGGTCCTGGAAGCTTAAAGGCACGTCTCGCCCCGTCTGGTCCGGTCGTGGCGGCTTTGGCTTATCGCGGCAACGCGGGCAAGTGGACGCGATGGCAGCCCGTCCCTACATCGCGCGTTCACTTTTCCGGCGGCAAAGGCGGGCTGATGATCCTGAAGTACTTGAAACGCGCGTTCACTGCAGCGGGGATGGCCCTCGCCGCGCTTGCGCCGCAGCCGGCGCTTGCGGAGGCGGCAAGGCCCGCTCTCTGGGAAGTGTCGGACCCCGACACCAAGATCTATGTGTTCGGTACGATCCACTTGTTGCCGAAAGGCTATGAGTGGAAAACGCGGGCGATCGACCGGGCGATTTCGAGCGCCGACACGCTCGTCATTGAAACGATCATCGACACGAAAAACCCGCAGGCGCTTGCGGCCGAGCTCATCCGCCTCGGCTATTCGCCCGGCCTGCCGCCGCTCGCCAGCCGAATCCATCCGCACAAGCGGGCACAACTGCAGGCCGCGATCGCCCGGAGCGGCATCCCGCCAAAGGTCTTCGACCAGATGGAAACCTGGGCCGCGGCCTTCACTTTGCTTGGAGTGCAGTTCCGGGCGGTTGGGCTGCAGGGCGAAGCGGGTGTCGAGCAAACGCTGAAGGCCGCCTTCGCCTCGGCCGGGAAGCCAGTCGGCCAGCTCGAGACCAACGCCGAGCAACTCGGCTTCTTCGACACTCTTCCGCAGGACGCCCAGCGGGCCCTTCTCGAAGGCGCGATCGAGGACCCGAAGACGATCGGCGGCGACTTCGCCGGAATGCTTCAGAGCTGGGCGAGCGGCGATGTCGAGGCGATTGGCCAGAGCTTCAATCGTGGCCTGGCGGCGTCCCCCGCCCTGCGCGAGGCGCTCATCCGCCGTCGCAACGCCAATTGGAGCAACTGGATCGCCCGGCGGCTGGCTGCCCCCGGAACGATCCTGGTCGCGGTCGGTGCGGGCCACCTCGCCGGCCCGGATTCGGTGCTCTCGATGCTCGAGCGCAGCGGTTATCGCGTGAAGCGCGTCCAATAGGCTCGGGCCGTCGCTAAAACATTGCGCGTCGGCGAGAAAAAATCACTTTGTGTGCTTTTTACTAGACATTTGTTAACGTCTCGGTGACCATGTTGTCGCGGTGACGGGTGGGGGGCCACACACCACCGGTTGAACTCGGTGCGGTGATCCGCGCCGGCGGCGATTCACGCTGTCAAACGGGTCACGACTTCCGGGCTTTCGGTCGGCCTGCTCGCTCCGGCACAGGATCGGGAGACGGGCCATGGCGATACTGCCTTTTGTACTAGCTGCCTCGGTGGCTTCGACTGCTCTGGCGCCCGCGCTTCCGATGAGTGCGCAGGCGCAGTTCCGGCAGGAACCGCGACCGGCCCTGTGGGTCGTCAACGACGAAGACACGATCATCTACTTGTTCGGGACCTTCCACGCGCTCGACGGCAAGGGGGAATGGTTCGACCGCTCGGTGCAGACGGCGTTTCACGCCTCCGACCAGCTGATCCTTGAAACGCTGGTGCCGAAGGCTGGCGTCCCTGTCGCCGTTCGTTCCAGCCGCGCGTCCGCCGCGGCGGCGCGGGCGGCGCCCTCCTCTTTTCTCGGTACCACGAAGATGGTCATGAGCGCCGGGCGCGCGAGCGGCCTGTCAACCGACCATGGGGCCGACGCGGTGTTGCGCGACGCAGCAGACCGAACGGGCAAGCCGGTCGGCGGGCTCGAAAGCTTCGAGAATCAACTGCGCATGTTCAGCGCTCTTCCGCCGCCGCCCACCGCCGCAGCGCAAGCCAAGGACCCGAGGGTGGCCCGCGCTCTGGCGGAAGTCCTGTCGCGGCTGCAATCGGCCTGGACCCGGGGCGACATCGACAGCTTCGCCCCGATGCTCCGCCAGATGCAGGTTCAGTCGCCCCAGATCTACGAGACGATGTTCGTTGAGCGCAATGCGCGCTGGGCCAACTGGATCGCCGAGCGGATGAAGGCGCCAGGCACCGTCTTCGTCGCGGTCGGAGCTGGGCATTTGAGCGGTCCCGACAGCGTCCAGAAACGCCTGGCCATGCTCGGAGTGCGCTCAGCCCGCGTGAACTGAAAAGGCCGCGACAGCGCGCGAATTGCCAAGCGCGCACTCCTTGCCTATAGGCGCGCCTCCCCGGCCATGGTCATCCCTGGAGGCGTGGCGGGCATATCTAACTGGAGAACAAGCGAATGAGCGAACAGCTGACGCTGCCCGCCGAAGCGCGCGAACGGGCTGGCAAGGGAGCCTCCCGTGCATTGCGTCGCGAGGGCCGGGTCCCCGCCGTGATCTACGGCGAAAAGAAAGAGCCGCTGTCGGTGCACGTGGAGGAGAAGCTCCTCAACAAGATGCTTTCGACCGGCCACTTCATGAACAGCGTGGTGATGGTCGAGGTCGGCGGCAAGCAGAACCGCACGCTCCCCAAGGACGTGCAGTTCCATCCCGTCACCAGCCGGCCCATCCACGTCGATTTCCTTCGCATCGGCGAGCACGCGCAGGTCAACGTCAACGTCCCCGTGCGCTTCGTCGACGAGGAGCTCGCACCCGGAATCAAGCGCGGCGGCGTTCTTAACGTCGTTCGTCACGACCTGGAGCTGGTCTGCGATGCCGCGCACATCCCTGACGAGATCGTGATCTCGCTCGAGGGGCTCGAGATCGGCGACGCGATCCACATCTCTCAGGTCAAGCTGCCCGAAGGCACCAAGTCTGCGATCGAGGACCGTGACTTCACCGTCGCAACCGTCGTCGCCCCGTCGGCGATGAAGGCGGAAGAGGAGGAAGAAGCTCCCGCCGCCGACGAAGTCCCGGCAATCGAGCAGGAAGGCGAGGAAGGCGAGGCCGAGGGCGAAGCCGAGGCCGAAGCCGAGGGCAAGGGCGAGGAATAGCGGAGAATCTCCCCTCCCGCTTGCGGGAGGGGCCGGGGGTGGGCATGTGCGGGGCCAATGCTGCTGCAGGCCCACCCCTCCGCCGCTTTGCGGCTCCGCCCCTCCCGCGAGCGGGAGGGGTAGATGCAGCTGTGGGTAGGCCTCGGCAATCCGGGCGACAAATATGCGCTCCACCGGCACAACGTCGGCTTCATGGCGGCGGACGTCATTGCCGACGCGCACGAATTCTCCCCCTGGCAGAAGAAGTTCCGGGGCCTCGTCGCCGAGGGCCGGATCGGCCGCCGCAAGGTGCTGTTGCTCAAGCCCCAGACCTTCATGAACGACAGCGGCGACGCGGTTCAGCAGGCGCTGCGCTTCTACAAGCTCGGCCTGGACGCGCTGACCGTATTCCACGACGAGCTCGACCTTGCACCGATGAAGGTGAAGGTGAAGGTCGGCGGCGGCACCGCCGGCCATAACGGGCTGCGCTCGATCGACGCGCACCTTGGACCCGAATTCCGCCGCGTGAGGATCGGCATCGGCCATCCCGGCCCGGGCCTCAAGCACCTCGTCACGCCGCATGTGCTCGGCAATTATTCGAAAGCAGAGCTCGAGCCCCTTGCCGACCTGCTCGCGGCGATCGCCGACGAGGCGCACTGGCTCGCCAACGGCGAAGATGCGCGCTTCATGAGCGAGGTCGCGCTTCGGATGCAGCAGGGCGACTAGCTCCATCCGCGGCCATCCCGAGGCGCCGTCGCGCAGCGGCAAGCATTTCCTGGAATCGAGGATCGTCCCTCAGGGGGTCGAGATTGCGGTCGGCCGAAGCCAGGCTGATCAGGTTGCGGCCTGCTCGTGCAAGCGCCGGTTCAATCACCTTTAGGGCGGTTTCCTTGTCCTTGAAAAAGGCGATCAGCGGCCACGCGAGATTGTACCGCATGTAAAGGTTATCCGGATCGAGCAGCAGAGCCCGCTCGATGCGGTCCTGGGCTCGGTCCAACTGACCGAGGGCGGCATAGCTGAGCGCTTCAAATGCAAGTGCCGCACCGTTGTCTGGATCATGGGACAGCACCTCCTCGGTAAGGCCGACGATCTCCTCGGCGCATTCACGAACCCGTTCGAGGTTGCCTTGCGCGAGATACCCGGCAGTCAGCATTCCGAGACTGTGAAAATCGGAATCGGCAAGCTTTGATGCACGTTCCAGAAGCTCAATGGATCGGTTGAGTTTGCCCTGACGATAATAGATCCTGGCTGCCTCTTTATTGGCTTCCCACGACTCCGGATCGAGTTTGAGCGCCATTTCGACCTCGGCTGCGGCTTCTTCAGTGCGGTCCGCCAAGGCCAGATGCCAGGCTCTCGGCAGATATGCCGCGGCGATGGTCGGATCGAGACTCAGCGCCCGCTCCGCGGCATCGAGTCCATCATCGGTCTCGTCATTGCCGGAATATGCGTAAAAGAGGTTGGCTTGAGCGACCGCCATGAGCGCCCACGCCTGAGCATAATGGGGGTCAATCTCAACGGCCCGCCTGCATAAGCGAATAACGCGGTCCTCGCGGCGTCGGTCGCCGAAGTCCCCGGTGATCCAGTATTGGCGCGCCATGAGGTAGAGATTGTAGGCATCGGCATTGCACGTGCAGCGGTCACCCAGCGCCCTCTCTTCAGCAGGGAGCAGCCGTACCTTCAGAGCATCGACGATCGATTTCGAAAGTTCGTCCTGGATCGCAAAGATGTCGTCGAGGTCGCGGTCGAAGCGCTCCGCCCAGATATGGCCGCCCGTGCTACCGTCGATGAGCTGGGCAGTGATCCGCACCCGGTTTCCGGCCTTTCGTACGCTACCCTCGAGGACGTGGCTGACGCCGAGTTTCCTCGCGATTTCTTCAACGTCGACCGATTGACCCTTGAATTGAAACGCGGTGTTGCGGGCGATCACCTCGAGAGCCGATACCTTCGACAGATCGGTTGTGATGTCCTCGCTGATCCCGTCGCTGAAATATTCCTGTTCCGGATCGCCGCTCATATTGGCGAACGGAAGCACGCACACGGATTTGCGCGAGCGCCTGGGTTGCGGCGAAGGCTTCCCTTCCTGCGCCTTGCCGGCAAGGGTCTCGATGCTGGCGATGAGCTTGCGCCAACCGGCGTGGCTCTTTTCCCCTTTCCATCCTTGGAGGTCGGCGCATTGGATTTGGTTGAACGGGATCGGCGGCATCGATCCATCCACGCCAGCCTGGACTAGTGTGCCAAGTTCACGCGCTGCGTCGGCTTCGGCCCGGACCCATTGCGATTTCGCTGCCTCCGCAGACCAGAGGACAATGACTGCTTTGGCCGATTTCAGCCGCTCCTCGATGACCTCGGCATAGGATCGATGGGCCGGCAGCTCGGAGTCCCGCCACACCGCATAGCCCGACGTCCTTAGCGCCTGCTCAACCCGTTTCGCTTGATCCTCGCTTGCACGCGCGTACGAGATGAACACGTCCGACATCGCGATCACGCATCCGGAACCGGTGGCGGCGTCATGAGCGAGGTTGCGCTTCGGTTACATGATCGCGACTGGCGACCTCGTCGGCGGCGGCGGCCTGCGCCCTGGCGATGCGCTTCTTGGCCGCCGCGATAATCGCGTTGTAGCGCGGTTCGCCGCTAATATTTTCAAGGTCGGGGTCGACCTCCGCCATTCCGAGCGACCCCTTCGCCCGCAATAGAGAACTCTCGAGCATTTCGAGCGCGGCCTCACGCTCATTGAGGACACTCAGCGCGCAGGCGAAATTGTAGCGCATGTTGAGGTTGTCGGGGTCGATCAGCAATGCTCGCTGAATCAGGTCTTTGACCCGATCCGCCTCGCCAAGGGTAGCAAGCGCCCCCACCGCGAAGCTGATCGCGGCGCCGTTGCTCGGATCCTGGGCGAGCACCCGCTCGGATTGTTCGAGCGCCATGCGCGCTGCTTCCTCCGCGCGCGGATCGCCGAGCGCGGAATAGCAGGACTGCAGCATGCCCCAGCCGTGATAATCGGTTTCCATCGCCGTCACGGCCTTCGCGTAACATTCCGCCGCTTCGCAGGTCTTGCCCTGCTTCAGAAGCATGAAGGCGGCAGCCTTGTTGAGATCCCAAGACTCGGGATCGAGCGTCAGGCCCTTGCCGAGCTCGGCCATGGCATCTTCATACCGGCCGAGCTCCATCAGCCGCCGGGCCATCGGGCAATGGGCTTCGGCGATCGCGGGATCGATCGCCAGCGCGGTGTGTGCCGCGGCGAAGCCATCGTCGACCGCCTGACCGAAACCATAGCGGAGATTCGATTGCGCCATCGCCAGCAGCGCCCAAGCCTGCGCATAATTGGGGTCGAGCTCCACCGCGCGCTTGCAGATGCGCATGACGCGCTCCTCGCGGCGCGGGTCGCCGTGATTGCCGGTCACCCAGTAGTTCCGGGCCATGAGATAGAGAGTGTAGGCCTCGACGTTGCCCGTCCCGCGCTGCTCGATCGCCTTCTGTTCTTCCGGCAGCAACTTCAGTCTCAGCGCCTCCACGATCGCCTTCGAAATCTCGTCCTGGATCGCGAAAATGTCGTCGAGGTCCCGGTCGTAGCGGTCGGCCCACACATGGTCGCCCGTGCCGCCGTCGATCAACTGGGCGGTGATCCGGACCCTTCCGCCCGCCTTTCGGACGCTTCCTTCGAGGACGTGTGTCACTCCAAGCTTCCGTGCGATTTCGCAGACGTCGACCGACTGGCCCTTGAACTGGAATGCGGTGTTGCGGGCAACGACTCCAAGCGCCGAGATTTTCGACAGGTCGGTGGTGATGTCCTCGCTGATCCCGTCGCTGAAATATTCCTGCTCGGGATCTCCGCTCATGTTCACGAACGGGAGGATGCAGACGCTGACGTCCCGCGAGGAGCGTCGTTTCGGCTGCCTCTCCTGCTTGCCGGACGACCCGGTCAGAGCGGCAACGCTTGCAGCGAGCTTGGCCCAGCCAGGATGGTCGCCGTCCCCGTTCCAACCGCTGAGGTCGGCGCACTGGATCTGATTGAACGGAAGCGGCGGAACCGTGCCGTCGACGCTCGCCTGGACAAGGGTTCCGGCGGCGCGCGCGGTATCCGCCTCGGCGCGGACCCAGTGCGACCGCGCAGCTTCCGGCGACCACAGGACCACGACGGCCTTCGCCGAGCTTAGCCGCTCCTCGATGACGTCGGAATAGGCGCGGTGCGCCGGAAGGTCGGAATCGCGCCACACTTGATAGCCGGCGCTCCGAAGCGCTTGCTCCACAGTCTTTGCCTGCTCCTGCGTCGAGCGGGCGTAGGAGATGAACACGTCCGACATCGCGCGGCCGTTCCCCTTTCGGAATGAATGTTTACAGTGGCTTGCGAGGGAAGAACAGACGCACCATGACCCGCCGCCTTTTCCCGACGCTTCTCTACGAGGCAGACCTCGGCGACGCGGCGATCCTGACTGATCTCGCGCCCTCGATCCGCGCCCTCGCGCAAGACGATTCCGCCGGCCGGCGCTGGAGCCGGAAGCATCGCTATCCGGGCTACACGAGCTACGCCTCGCTCGACGACCTGCCGATGCGGGACCCGGCCTTCGCCGATCTCGCAAAGCTGCTCTCCCGCCATGCGCGAGCCTTCGCGAAGGATCTCGCCTGGGACGTCCGGCCGCGGCTGGATAGCCTGTGGGTCAACCTGCTGAAGGGCGGAGGGCACCATTCGGCCCATATTCATCCCCACAGCATCCTGTCGGGGACGCTGTATGTCGAGGTTCCGCCGGGCTCGGGCGCGATTCGCTTCGAAGATCCTAGGCTCGCGCAGATGATGGCGGCGCCGGTCCGTGGCGAAGATGCGCCCGAGGACCTCGGGCCGTTCGTCACCGTCCCGCCGCGAACAGGCCTGCTGCTAATGTGGGAGAGCTGGCTTCGGCACGAAGTGCTGCCGGGCACCGGGCGCGGCGAGCGGCTCTCGATCAGCTTCAACTTCGCCTGATCAGCGAACCATGATCAGGTAGTTCTTCACCTTCGCGCCCTTGGCTCCGCCGCGCCAAGGCTGGTCGTACGAAAAAGCGACCCGGTATGTGCCGGCACGCATCGCAAGGAAACGAAAGCGCTGGACCTGCCAGCCCCCCGGCAGCGAGCGCGCGCCCTTTAGCGGCTTCATCGGCGTGACAAGGTTGGCCGAGCGGGTGACGACCCAGGAATAGCCGGTCCCGGGTTGCGACCGGAGCCGGATTTCAATCGGCACCCCGGCCTGGCCGAGAACGATGCCGCGCCAATCCTCGGTCAGCACCGAGGCCCTGCGTCCTTCCGGACTCGCGGCCGCACCGGCCAGTGGCGCAAGCGCGAGGCCAAGTCCAAGCGCCATCGCCGGCCATGACCGCCGGCCTGCTTCCAGTAGCGTCATTTTCCCCTCCCCTGAATTCGAACGAGGCGGTCATAGCACGCCAGCACTTCCGCAGCGCAAACCGGGCTGAAATGGGCAGAGTGCGGCTTGGCAACGGTCGATTGCCGCGGCTAAGGAGCCGCATCCCCAAATCCAGGAACTTCGAATGGGCTTCCGCTGCGGCATCGTCGGCCTGCCGAACGTCGGCAAATCGACGCTTTTCAATGCCTTGACCGAGACCGCCGCGGCGCAGGCGGCGAACTACCCCTTCTGCACGATCGAGCCGAACGTCGGCCGCGTCGCCGTCCCTGACCCGCGGCTCGACAAGATCCGCGAGATTGCCGGCTCTGCGCAGGAAATCGAAACGCAGATCGAGTTCGTCGACATCGCCGGACTGGTGCGCGGCGCGAGCAAGGGCGAAGGCCTGGGCAACCAGTTCCTCGCCAACATCCGCGAGGTCGACGCGATCGTCCACGTACTGCGCTGCTTCGAAGGCGGCGACGTCACCCATGTCGAAGGGCGCGTCGATCCGATCGCCGACGCCGAGACGGTCGAGACCGAGCTGATGCTCGCCGACTTCGAAAGCCTCGAGCGCCGGGTCCCCAACCTCGTCAAGAAGGCGCAGCAGGGCGACAAGGAAGCGAAGATCGAGGCCTCGGTGCTCGGCCAGGCGCTCGAGCTTCTGCGCGCCTCGAAGCCCGCCCGGCTGACCAGGCCGAAGGACGCGGAGGAGGAAAAGGCGCTGAAGCGGGCGCAGCTCCTCACCGCGAAGCCCGTGCTCTACGTCTGCAATGTCGACGAGGGCGACGCCGCGACCGGCAACGCACTGTCGGAAAAGGTCTCGGAAAAGGCAAAGGCGGAAGGAGCGGTTTCGGTCGTCATCTCCGCCGCGATCGAGGCGGAGATCGCGACCCTACCCGCCGAGGAACGCGACGCTTTCCTCGCCGACCTCGGCCTTGAGGAGACCGGGCTCAACCGCATGATTCACGCGGCCTATGCCTTGCTGGGCCTCATCACCTTCTACACGGCCGGCCCCAAGGAGGCGCGTGCCTGGACGGTCCGAAAGGGGGCGAAGGCACCCGAGGCGGCGGGCGAGATTCACAGCGACTTCGAGCGCGGGTTCATCCGCGCCGAAACCATCGCCTATGACGACTACATCCGCTTCGGGGGCGAGTCAGGCGCGCGTGACGCCGGCAAGCTCCGCTCCGAAGGCAAGGACTATGTCGTCAAGGACGGCGACGTCCTCCTGTTCCGGTTCAACGTCTAGCTTCCCTGAACAGCATCAGCGACAGCCCGCCGGCGACGACCAAGCCCACCCAGCTGGCCCACAGCGGGATGTGGCTGTCGCCGACGGTGACCTGCCAGCCATCGACTAATCGGGACACGTGCGCGACCGCGACCGCAAGGAGCAGGATGGCGGCGACCACGGTGAAAGGCTTCTTGCCCATTGTCCCCCTCCCCTTCTGAGCGGGGAAGGAGAATATCAGCGCGCGAGCCTTTCCGCGAGCGGGAGCGCCAGCAGCACCCATAGCAGCCCGAATGCCCAGCCGCCGACGACGTCGCTCGGCCAGTGGACGCCGAGAACGACCCTGCTGAGCCCGACCAGGAAGGTGAGCGCGAGCGCGAAGACCGCCGCGGGCCGCCTCCAGCGCGTCCCGGCAGCGAGGAACACGGCGATCGCCAAGTATACGATCATCGAGTTCGCCGAGTGGGCGCTCGGGTAGGAAGGGCTGTAGACCTGCACGAGATGCGCCTGGTCCTCGGGCCGAAGCCGGCCGATTCCGTATTTTTGACCCCAGACGAGAAAGCGTCCCGCTATCGTCACCGCAATCAGCGCAAGGCCGGAGCGCGCCCTCCCCTGCCACCCGAGCCATGCGGCCGCTACCAGTGAGATGAGAACGACGACCTCCCCTTCCCCGAGAAATGTGATCGCCCTCGCGATCGCGGCAATGGCGGGCCGGTCGCCCGCATAGAGCGAAACCAGGACGACCCGGTCGATTGCCCCGGCACCGAACGTGAGCATCGCCAGCCACAGGATCGCGAGCGCCGCGATCGGAATGGCCGCGTGCCGGGGGCGCGCTCGCTTTGGGAGCTCAAGGTCATTCATTCGCGGACTAACCCGCGAGGCCGCGATGCGGCTCCGGGTGTGCGCAAATTCGCTTTAGAAACGCGCGCCCAGCCTGATTCCGATCGTCCGCGGACGGCCGGGCGTGATCTTCGTCTGCGTGCAGATCGAGCAGGCGACGAAGCGCACCAGGTCGTTGCGCTCGTCGAATAGGTTGGAGGCGAAAATCTCCGCCGTATACTTGTCCCAGGAATAGCCGAGGAACGCGTCGACCAGGGTCGATGAGCGGATTCGTCCGAGGAAGTCGTTCGGATTGAGGCCCGCCCCGTCGATGTCCTGGCGAAGGTCGGCGCTCGCCGAGCTCCGGTGCGTGATCGTCCCCTGAACATGCGCTTTCCCCGCCCAGATCGGCCAGGTGTAGCGCGCGTTCGCGGCGAACTTGAATTTCGGAGTGATCGGCAGCCGCGTTCCGGACGGCACGACGATCCAGCTGTCCGTGCAATTCTCGTTGTCGAGAATGCTCTTGCAGATGTTCCCCTTGGTCTTCGCGTCGGTATAGGCGGCGGCCGCGCTCAGGCTGAGCCCGCCGGAGACATAGGACAAGTCGGTCTCGATGCCGTTGATGCGCGCGTCGCGGCCGTTCTGGATGACCGTCAGGCTGTTTTCGCCCAGGAAGCTGAACTGGAACTTCTTCCAGATCTGGTGATAGATCGCGCCGTTCCAGGTCAGCGGCCCGAACGAGGTCTTCCAGCCCAGCTCGAAATTGGTGAGGTAATCGGGGTCATAGGCCGGCGCGTTCGGTTGCCGGTTGATCCCGCCCGGGCGGAAGCCGCGCGACCAGGTCGCGTAGAACATCAGGTCCTCGTTCGGCTTCCAGCGCCCGCTCAGCCGGTGCGTGAAACCGCTGCCCTTGCTTTCGCGCGGCACCGCGACTCCGTCCACGACATTGCCGACATTGGTGCAGGGCGTGCCCTCGACCCCTCCGGACGCGAGAGGCGAATCCTCGTCGTTGATCAGCTGTTGGCCGTTCACCGTCAGGCAGCGGCGATAGCCGGAGCTTCCGCCGACCGCGTTGGGCGGCACAAGCCAGGTGTCCTCGTCGAAATTGGGGTTCTTTCCGAAGCCCGCGAAGCCGAACAGGGTGTTCTTGTACCGGAACAGGCGGCCGCCGGCGATTAAAGTCACCTGGGGCGTGATGTCGAACTCGGTTTCGCCGAACAGCGCCCAGTCCTTGTCCTTGCGCTCCTGGAGCGTCAGCCAGACTGTTCCCGGCCAGCCGTTGACCGAAAGGTCGGGGGCCAGGCCGTCGACGCGATAGTCTTGGTAAATGTGGTTCTTCGACTGCTGGTAGAATGCGCCGAGCAACGCCCGCCAACGCCACTCCTGCGGCGTAGCGATGCGGAGCTCATGGCTCATCTTCTTGAAATGCTCGGTGCCGTAAATCCACTGGGTCGGGTCGATGTTGTTGCCCGCCGCGTCCCAGAAGTAGAAGTAGTTCGCTAGGCCGCCGACGCTCTCGTAATAATTGTCATACGCCTCGGTGTAGTCGGCGTAATCGGCGACGCCTTCGGTCGGCCTGTCGAGATAGGCGCCCGCATAGGTCAGGTCGAAATCGAAGACCTTGCCCTCGATTGTCAGCGCGGCCTGCGTGAACTCGTCCTTGATATATTCCTCGCGGTACCGCTGGACGTTGAGGTCGCCTAGCGTCGGGTCGTAGGCGTAGAAGCCGTCGAGGCTCGAATATTGGTGCATGACCGACGGGGTGACGGTCCAATTGTCGTTGAGGTCGATCTTCAGCGCCGCCCTGCCCCCGTAGACGTCGCGCGTGTTGATATTGTCATCGACGAAGGGCGCGTTGTCGATCGTGAAGCCGTTGCGGACGCAGCCGATGATGTCACCCGTGTCGGGATCGAAGATCGGGTCGCCGCAATAGGTGTGGGTTCCTGGAACGTTGTCGATGAACCCGGCGTCGCGCTGGTAGAAGGCGACGGCGCGGAACGCGGCGCGGTCGCTGATCGGCACGTTGATCATGCCTTCCACGCTTCCGCCCATGCCGCCGTGCGTGACCTTGTTCAGCTCTCCGTCGACCCGCCCGTAAAAAGCCGTCACGTCGGGCTTGTTGGTGATGATTCGGATCGTGCCCGCCTGGCTTGAGGCGCCGTACAGCGTGCCCTGCGGACCCGCGAGGCTCTCGATCCGGGCGATGTCGTAGATGTGCACGTCGAGCGCGCCGCCGATGGTCGTGACCGGCTGCTCGTCGAGATATGTGCCGACCGAGGGCAGTGAGCCCGAGTGGTTGCCGTCGCCGCCCGTCGCGACGCCGCGCATGTAAATGACGAGACCGCCCGACTGCGACTGGTTGAAGCTGACCGAGGGGAGCTGCTGCGCAAAATCCTCGAAGTCGGCGATGTTGAGTTGGTCGAGCCGGCGGGTGCCGAGCGCGATGATGCTGAGCGCGACGTCCTGAAGGTTTTCCTCGCGCTTCTGCGCGGTCACCACGATTTCCGTGCTGTCCTGCTGCAGCCCGTCCTGCGCTTGCTGAACTTCCGGCGGGGGAGCGGTGACATTGGTCGCGTTGGTTCCCGGCGCCGGGGAATCGCCAGTCGTTTCAGGCTGGTTGTCCTGCGCCATCGCTGGCGAGGCGAGCGCGGTCGAGGCGAGAAGTCCGAGCGCGAGAAGGCGGAGCGTGCGGTTGGTCATCGGGGCCCCCAGAATTCGCTTGGTGTGAGCATTGCGACAGAGCCGTCAGCGGTTGTCAATCGCAACCGTTGCGGAACCGGTCAGATTGGTGCGCAGCGTTGCAAACCGGCACTGGCTCAGCAGTAGTTTTCGAGCGTCGGGCCGAGCGCTTCCTTCAGAGGATCAAGGAACCGCTCATAGGCTTTCCACTCCTCCGTCGCCTCGCGATAGATCGGCCGCCGCACCTGTTCGGAACTGGGCGTGCGCACCGCGCGCTCGGTCTTGTGGAACTCCAGGCAGGCCGGCTCGAACTCCAGTCCGCAATAGTCAAGCAGTGCGCGCACCTGCGCCTCGAAGTCGTCGACCATCCGCTCGTAGATCACGCGGTGGACGCGCCCGGGGAGCAGAGCGTCGACATGCGCCATCAGCCGCACATAGTCGGAATAATATCTGCCGAGGTCGGTGAGGTCGTAGGCGAAGTCCTGTCCCCGCGCGAAATGCTGGCGGAAGTTCGACAGGCAGCAGCCGAGCGGGTTCCGCCGGGCGTCGATGATCTTCGCGTTCGGAAGCACCAGCTGGATGAACGGAACGAACATCCAGTTGTTGGGCAGCTTGTCGATGAAGAAAGGCCGCCCGGTCTTCCGCTGGACGGACGCACGCTTCAGGTAGGTTTCCCCGGCAATGGCTCGCTCCTCGGCGCTCATCTCCACCGCCGGTTGCGGATATCTGCCCATCTTTCGAACGAGGATGGGAATGTCGGGCAGCTCCGACGTGCCTTCGACGAGGCTGTGCGACGCAAGGATCTGCTCGACGAGCGTGGAGCCCGCCCGCGGCATCCCGACGATGAAGATCGGGTCGGTGGCAGTGCAGCCTCCGGCCCTGCCAAGCACCTCGGCCGTGAAGGCCTCGATGCTGCGGTCGACCAGGCGCGTCGTGTCGCCGGGGCGGTATGGGTGGAATTGGCGGCGCTGGGCATTGCCCGCCGAGTAATGGGCGAACGCCTCGTCAAAGCGCCGCTGGTCGTGCAGCGCCTTGCCGAGCGCGAATTCGAGCTGAAACCGGTCTTCCGAACGGACCTCCGGTCGCGCCAGCGCCTCTTTCATCGCACGCAGGTCGGCCTCGTTGAACTGCACCGTCTTCAGGTTTGCGAGGCTCCACCAGGCCTCACCGAGGGTCGGCTTGAGTGCGATCGCCTTGCGATAGGCCGCGATGCCCTCTTCGAGCCTGCCGACCGTCTTGAGCATGTGCCCGTAGCTCACCCACACCCGCGGCTGGTTGGGCGCGCGTTCGAGCACCCCCTTGTACAGCTGGATCGCCTCGTCGAATTCGCCAAGACGCCCGACCGTCGCCGCCTTGAGGTTTAGGTGCCCGATCCGGTCGGGCTCCGCACGGAACACCTCGTCGAGATGCTCGAGCGCTTCCGCCGGGCGGCCGAGGCGCCCGAGCACCAGCGCGAGGTTCGCTCGGGCGGCCGTGAAGTCTGGAGCGATTTCAAGCGCCCGGCGAAGGAGGGTCTCGGAATCCCGCAGCCGTCCGATCCGGGCGGCGAGCTCGGCCAGCATCCGGATGGCTCGGACGTCGAACGGGTCCTCCTTGAGGTGCGGCTTCAACAGCCGCTCGGCGACGCCGAGCCGGTTTTCCTTCAGGGCAATCGCCGCCTCGATGAGGCGCGGATGCAGCTGGTTGCTGAGCGTCGGCCGCGTTTCCACGCGGCAAGCCTAAGGCGCGGACGCTCTCGCGCCAAGCGTCGAGCCTCGCTATGCGCCCGCCCCATGGCCTATTTCGAAGACCTGGAATTCGGCGCCGAAACCTATTTCGGCTCCTATGAAGTAACCCGCGAGGAAGTTCTCGAATTCGCGCGCAAATACGACCCGCAGCCCTTTCACCTGTCGGACGAGGCGGCGGCACGGACCCACTTCGGCCGTATTGCGGCGAGCGGCTGGCACACCTGCGCCATGACCATGGCCGTCATCGCCCGGCACGTGGTGGAGCACGGCCAGGAAGGGCTTGGCTCGCCAGGTGTCGACGAGCTCCGCTGGCTGAAGCCCGTCTATCCGGGCGACACGCTGCACGTGCGCGGCAAGATCGTCGACAAGCAGCCCTCGCGCAGCAAGCCGGAGATCGGCTCGTTCCGCACGGAAACGACCGTCACCAACCAGGAGGGCATCCCGGTGATGCGCTACACCTCGATCGTGCTGATTCGCCGGCGCCCGAAAGACGCCGGCGATCCGACCTAGTCGTCGTCGCGGGCGCTGCGCCGCGCCTCGATGCGCTCGCGAGCGCTGGTCGAGCGCGTTTCCCGGCGTTCGCTGATGCGCTGGCGCGCGGCGCTCGACTGGTTCCGCGCTTCGGACTCGCGCGCTGAACGGCGCTCGACCTGTCGCTGCTGCAGCTCCGTTGCACGCTCGAGGCGCTGCGTCGCACGCTCCTGGCGCTGGGTCGCGCGCTCGCCGGCGCGGACGGCGCGGGTTTGCGGCCGATCCGGCCTGAAATCCTCCCATTGCGCCGGAAGCGTCCTGTTCAGGCTCTTGGCCTTGGCCTCGGCCTTCTCGCGGCGCTCGGTCCAGTAACGCTTCTGGGCGTCGGACCACACGCGCGGCTGACGGTTGCTGTCGTAAACGTAATAGCCGGTCCCCGGATAATAGAAGCCGTCGTACCAGCCCCAATAGGGCGCGCCATACCAGCCATAACCCGGCCCGTAGCAGTCGTAGCCGTAACCGCCGCCATAGCCGTAACCCGGGTAACCGCCATAACCGTATCCCGGATAGCCGCCATAGCCGTAGCCGCCGTAATAGGGATCGTAGCAGGAGCCGTAGCCCCCGTAGCCCGAGCCGTATCCGACGCCGACCGAAAGCCCGCCGAACGGCGAGCCGTAGCCGCCGTACCCATAGGCACAGCCGCCGAGCGCCGCCGAGCCGGCGGCGATGAGAATCGCAAGACGCGTACGCATAACTCCCCTCCCTCGAATCGAGGTCAGCACATCAAACCGGGGAGCGCCTTGCGCCATTCTCCATGTCGCTGGGATGAATGCGCGTTATCGATTCGGGCGATGGCTGCGTTCGGGCAGCGTCGACGTGGGTTAGCCCTTGACGCCGGCCTTGCGGCTCGCCCGCTGTCGCTTCGCCTTGTTCTCCGGCTCCAGCGGGCCGGTCACCCGGACCTTGCGCTTCGCCTCGCCCCAGACGTTGCGATAGGCAAGATAGGCGAAGGCCGTTCCGAACAGCAGGAAGACGACCACCGCGAGGCCCGTCGAATGACGCCGGGTGAGGTTGGGCTCAGCGGCCCAGACCAGGAAGGCCGTGACGTCCTTCGCCATCTGGTCGACCGTCGGCCGCGGGTTGCCCGGGGCGTAGGTCACCTGGCCCTCCGCGGTCAGGGGCGGCGGCATCGCGATGTTGAGGTTCGCGAAATAGGGGTTGTAGTGCAGCCCCTGGGTCGCCTTCATCGCCGGGAACTTCCGAAGCAGCTCGGCCGGCTGCTTCTGGTAACCGGTGAGCAGCGAATAGACATAGGCCCCGCCGCCTTCGCGCGCCTTGGTGATCAGCGACAGGTCGGGCGGAAGCGCATTGTTGTTGGCCGCGCGCGCCGCGATCTCGTTCGGATAGGGGTTCGGGAAGCGGTCGGACGGGATCGCCTTGCGGGTCGTCGGCTCGCCCGTGTCCGGGTTGATGGTCGGAACCTCGATCTGCCACTGATCGGCGATCGCCTTGATCTCCGCCTCGTTGTAGCCGAGGTCCTCGAGGTTGCGGAACGCCACCAGGTTGAGGCCGTGGCAGGCCGCGCAGACCTCCTTGTACACCTGGAAGCCGCGCTGCAGCTGCGCCTGGTCGAAATGGCCGAAGGGACCGTCGCTCGCCAGGTGAAGCGGCTTGGGATGCTTGTGGAACTCTTCCTCCGCGCTCGGCTCGGGCGGGTTGGAGAAATAGTCCGAGGCGCCGACGAACAGGGAAATGAGGAGGACTCCGACGAGGCCGAGGCCGACGAGGAAACCGATGATCCGGACCATTGTTTGCGCTTTCCCCCTTAGCCCGCGACGGTGGTTGCGCCGGGCTTCACGCCGGCCGGAGCGGCTTCCTGGACCTCGCCGTGCAACACCGAATCGGTGATCGACCGGGGCAGCGGCAGCGGCCGCTCATATTTGGAGATGAGCGGCAGGATGATCAGGAAGTGCGCGAAATAATAAGCGGTCGCGACCTGGCCGACCGCGATCGCGAGCGGGGTTGGAGTCGACCCGCCGGACCAGCCAAGCACCGCGACGTCCACGACCAGGATCCAGAAAAAGCGCTTGAACAGCGGCCGGTAGCTGCCCGACCGGACCGGCGACTTGTCGAGCCACGGCAGGAAAAACAACAGCAGGATCGAGGCGAACATCGCCAGCACGCCCCACAGCTTTGCCGGAAGCACGAAGTCGATCGTGAAGGATTTCAGGATCGCGTAGAACGGCAGGAAATACCATTCCGGGACGATGTGCGCCGGGGTCGCGAGCGGGTTGGCCGGGATGTAATTGTCCGGGTGGCCGAGCGCGTTCGGCATGTAGAAGACGAAGATCGCGTAAACGAGCAGCACCGCAGCCGCGAACCAGCCGTCCTTCGCGGTGTAGAACGGATGGAATGGCAGCGTGTCCTTCTCGTCCTTCACGTCGACGCCGGTGGGGTTGCCCGAGCCCGGGATGTGGAGCGCCCAGATGTGCAGGAACACCACGGCCGCGATCACGAACGGCAGCAGGTAGTGCAGCGAGAAGAAGCGGGTCAGGGTCGCCTGGTCCGGCGTCCAGCCGCCGAGCAGCCACACCCGCAGCGGCTCGCCAACCAGCGGGATTGCGGAGAAGAAGCCGGTGATGACCTGCGCGGCCCAGTAGCTCATCTGGCCCCAGGGAAGCACGTACCCCATGAAGGCGGTCGCCATCATCAAAAGGTAGATGACGAGGCCGAGCATCCACACCATTTCGCGCGGCGCCTTGTAGCTGCCGTAATAGAGGCCGCGGAAAATGTGGATGTAGGTGACGACGAAGAAGAAGCTCGCGCCGTTCGCGTGTGCATAACGCAGCAGCCAGCCCGCGTTGACGTCGCGCATGATGTGCTCGACCGAGACGAAGGCGCCCTCGGCGGTGGCATAATACCACATCGCCAGCACGATGCCGGTGAGGATCTGGATCGTCAGGAAGATCCCGGCGAGGACCCCGAAGTTCCACCAGTAGTTAAGGTTGCGCGGGACCGGATAGCCTCCGCCGATCGCTCCATGGACGACGCGCGGCAACGGCAGGCGTTCGTCGAGCCAGCGCATGAACGGGCTCTTGGGTTCGTAGGGCTTGGCCCAGGAAAAGCTCATCTGCTTCCGCTCTCCCCTCAGCCGATCCGAAGCGTGGTCGGCGACGTGAATTCGTAATCCGGCACGACGAGGTTCTTCGGCGCCGGGCCGGTGCGGATCCTGGCCGCCGTGTCGTAGGCGGAGCCGTGGCACGGGCAGAAATAGCCGCCGTAAGGACCCCTGTTCTCGCCCTCGCCGATCCCCAGGGGCACGCAGCCGAGGTGCGTGCACACGCCGAGCGTGACCAGCCAGTTGGCCTTCCCGGGCTTGGTGCGCTGGGCCAGCGTCTCGGGATCGCGAAGCTCCGACAGCGGAGTCGCATTGGCTTCCTGGATTTCCTTGGGAGTCAGGTTGCGGACGAACACGGGCTGCTTGCGCCACACCGTCTTGATGCCCTGGCCGGGCTGGATCTTCGAAACGTCGACCTCTGTCGTCGACAGGGCGAGGACGTCCGCGGGCGGCGACATCTGCACGAGCAGCGGCGCGATGGCCGCGACCGTGCCCACGCCCGCGAAGCTGACCGCGGCAACATTGAGAAAATCGCGGCGGCGAACGCCATCGCCAGCCGTAACCGGAACGTCAGCCATGCTTACCCTATGACTAGTGGCGGCCCGCCAGCGGGGCCCCCGTAAGGCGATTGGCGGGCCTGATAGCGGCGCGAGTCGGGACTGCCAAGGGGCACAATTGGCATATCCGCCGGTGCCGCTATTTGAAGCAGCATGCTTGCCCTCGACGAACAGCAACAGGCGGCGCGCGACTGGTTCGAAAACCTTCGTGACCGGATCTGCGCGGAATTCGAATCGATCGAGCGCGAGGCCGGCTCCGACGCCGCCTTCGTCTTCACGCCGTGGGAGCGCCAGGACTCGACCGGCGGGCCGGGCGGCGGGGGTGTCCGGGGACAGATGAACGGAAAGGTGTTCGAAAAGGTCGGGGTCAACGTCTCGACCGTCGGCGGCCGCTTCAGCGAAGAATTCGCCTCGACGATTTTCGGAGCTGGCGAGGAAAATCCCGACTTCTTCGCGACCGGGATCAGCCTCGTTGCCCACATGGCAAATCCGCACGTGCCGGCGGTGCACATGAATACGCGCTTCCTGACGACGACGAAGCGGTGGTTCGGCGGCGGGGCCGACCTCAACCCGGCCATCCCATATCAGGAAGACACGGACGCCTTCCACGCGCGGCTGCGCGCCGCCTGCGCGGCCCACGACCCGACCTTCTATCCGCGCTTCTCAAAATGGGCCGAGGACTATTTCTTCCTGCCGCATCGCGGAGTCGCGCGCGGGGTCGGCGGGATCTTCTACGACCATCTCGAGTGCCATGAGCCAGGCAAGGGCGCGACCTTCGAGGCGAATTTCGCCTTCACGCGCGACGTCGGCGAGGCCTTCCTCGACATCTTCCCGAAGATCGTTCGGAAGCGGATGGAGACTCCGTTCGGCGAGGAGGAGATGGAGCGGCTGCTCGAGTTTCGCGGCCGCTATGTCGAGTTCAACCTGCTTTACGACCGCGGCACTCTGTTCGGGCTGAAAACGGGCGGAAACATCGACGCGATTCTGATGAGCCTTCCGCCGCTGGCGAAGTGGAAATGACCTATACGCCGCTCCCGGACGGAGAGCTGGCGGCTGTCGTCACTTTCCTCGAAATGCGCAAGCGACCGGACGGACCGATCCCGTCGTCGCCGCTTTCACTGCGGCGGGTCGAGCGCCCGGATCTCGATCAGTACCGCGCGCTCTTCCGCCTCGTCGGCGCGCCATGGCTGTGGTTCTCAAGGCTCGCGCTGGACGATTCGAAGCTCGCTGCGGTCCTCCACGACCCGGCGGTGGAGCTTTACCTCGTCGAAAGCGAGGAAGAAGAATCGGCCGGAATGCTCGAGCTCGACTTCCGCGAGCCCGGCGAATGCGAGCTTGCGTTCATCGGGCTTGTCCCGGAGCTAGCGGGCAAGGGCCACGGGCGCTGGCTTCTCGCCGAGGCGCTGCGCCTGGCCTGGCGCGACGGAATCGCCCGGGTCCATGTCCACACCTGCACGCTCGACCATCCGGCGGCGCTCGCCGCCTACCGGCGCGCCGGCTTTACGGCCTTCAAGCGCGCCATCGAACGCTTTCCCGACCCGCGCCTGCTCGGCATCCTGCCGCGGGACTGCGCTCCTCAGGTGCCGCTTTTCGGGACCGACACGTCGAGCCCGCCCTGCCCCGAAAGCTGAACGTAGATCCGGGCGAGCATCACCGACATCACCATTCCGAAGCCGGCCTGGAATGCGCCGAACAGCAACCCGTAAAGCAATGCGCCGAGCGACATGGGCTCGAGGTTGCCGAACGCAATCTTGAGCACCGATCCGAACACGAACTCGGTCGCGAAGACGATGACCACCGCGGCCACAAGCACCAGCAGCATGAACGCGAGCAGCCGGAAATAATGCCCGCCTCCGAGCGTCCAGCTGCGCTTGAGGATGTGGACGGGGCCGCCCTGCTCCGCCGTCGCCACCGGCATCATCATCAGGAAACGTGGCGCGACCAGGACGGCAAGGACGATGATGAGCACAGCGGCAATCAAGACAGTCCCCGTCATCCGGCTCGGATCGCCCTCGGTCAGGGCCGCCGTCGCTCCGAAGAGCAGGAGGATGGGAATCAGGACGATGCAGATGGCGACGATCAGCAGCAGCGCTGCAAGAAAGGCCGGAAGGAATCGCCGCACTCCGTGACCGATGGCCTCGCCGACGCTCGTCGATTCGACCAGCGCCAGGCGGATGATCGCGATCTGCCCGACCAGCCCGACCAGCGCTGCGACGAGCGCGAGCAGGGTCAGCGCCCCGGCGGGCGCGACCCCGGACAATTGCTCCGGGGGAGTGAGAGTCGAAACCAGCGCCTGCGGAAGCAACAGCAATGCCGCGGCGACGATCGTCATCAGCCGCCCATCGGAAGCCAGCTTCGCCTTGGTTTCCTCCCAGGCACGCGAAATCGACAGTCCCGCCATTCCGATATCCCCCCTCTGTTGTCGCACCGTTATGCGGGGCTTGGACGCGGCTTGCAATCTTGCCGCGACGCGGGCGCAGGGCCATTTGCCGCGGCGATGGAAGTCATCGACGGAGTCGAGTGGAAGGTCAGCGATGGGCTCGTGCCCTACGAGTCCGCGCTCTCCTTCATGGAAGAGCGGGCGGCCGCGATCCGCTCGGCCGGAGCGCAGGAATGCGTCTGGCTGCTTGAGCACCCGCCGCTCTTCACCGCCGGGACGAGCGCGGATCCCGACGAGCTCTCCAACCCCACCGGCTTTCCGGTCTACGAGGCGGGCCGCGGCGGCCGCTACACCTACCACGGCCCGGGGCAGCGCGTGGGCTACGTGATGCTCGACCTCGACAAGCGGGGCCGCGACGTGCGCTGCTTGGTTCATTCGCTCGAGGGCTGGATCATCGCCGCCCTCGCCGAACTGGGGGTCGAGGCGCATCGGGCACCGGGGCGCATCGGCATCTGGGTCGGCGAGGGCCAGGCCGAGGCGAAGATCGCCGCGCTCGGGATCCGAATCCGCCGCTGGGTCACGCTCCACGGCTTTTCGATCAACGTGGACCCGGACCTTTCGCACTTCGGGGGCATCGTCCCGTGCGGGATCCGCGAATTCGGCGTCACGAGCCTCGCGGCGCTTGGGAAAGAAATGCCCCTATCGCGCGTTGATGAGGCCCTGAAACGCTCGTTTCACCGATTTCTCAATGACTTGGGCGTGGGAAATCAAGTCTCTTGATGGTGGCGAGCCGTTCAGACTATGCTGAAAGGGATTTGGGACGCGGGCCTACCGCTCCAGATCCACATAATTAGGGAGTTTTGAATGCGTGCTCTTATCCTGGTCGCAGGTGCGGCCCTGGCGGTTTCTGCTTGCGGCAGCAAGGAAGCCGACGAAAACATGACCGTCGAGAATCTCACCGCTGAGAATCTCGTGGTCGAGAACGACATGAATGCCATGGACATGAACGCCATGGACATGAACGCGGTGAACGACGTCAACGCGGTCGACACGAACGCCACGACGACGGACAACACCACCACCAACATGTAATCGGAGGCTCCGCGAGGGGCCATTCGATCTCGAGGCTGCCGGGTTCGCCCGGCAGCCTCTTTTTTGACATAAGCCCGCCGCTGGTGTGGAGACGCCCGATGCGCAAGTTGATGCTTCTTTCCGCCTTCGTCCTGGCAAGCTGCGGCTCGAACGCCGCGAGCGAAAACGAATCGGTCGCCCAGGAGGGCAGTGCCGAGGAAATCCGCGCCGCCAACGACGCGACGGCGATCGACGCCGCGACCGGAGAGGCCGCGAACATGGCCGCCGACGTCAACTACACGTTCAACGAGGAAGAGCTGAACGCGGCGGACTCCAACGCCTCCGCGAACGCCGCGGCGCGCAACGAGCAATAGGTCCTAGCGAAGCCCCACGACCTTGTGGGCCTGGAGGCTCAGGCGCCAGCGCGGCCGCTCCATCGCCAGCGCGATCGCCGCTTCCATGGCTGCATCGCGGTCGGCGCAGTCCATCGGCTGCACCAGGAAATGGTCGAAGTCCCAGCCTTCTAGTTCGGCGGGGTCGATTCCGTCCTGCGGCCAGACCAGCTTCAATTCATCGCCGCTCCGCTGGACGACGTTGGTGCCCGCCTTCGGGCTGACGCACACCCAATCGAGGCCGCCGAGCACCGGCAGGGTGCCGTTCGTTTCGATCGCCACCCGGAAGCCGCGCGCGTGCAGCGCGTCCAGCAATGCCTGGTCGAGCTGCAGCATCGGCTCGCCGCCCGTGATGACCGCCAGCCGTCCTTCCCGCCCCTCGCCCCAGGCGCGCTCCACGGCATCGGCAAGGCTCTGAGGATCGGCGAACTTGCCGCCCCCGGCGCCGTCGGTGCCGACGAAGTCGGTGTCGCAAAACGTGCATTGCGCGGACGCCCTGTCCTGCTCGCGCCCGGACCAGAGGTTGCAACCCGCGAACCTCAGGAAGACGGCGCGGCTTCCCGCCTGCACGCCCTCCCCCTGCAGGGTCAGGAACAATTCTTTGACCGCGTAAGTCACGGCTGCGGCGCCTCGGCATAGCGAGTCGGATCGGGGAGGCCCGCCTCCGAGAAGCCCTTGGCCCGCAGCCTGCACGAGTCGCAAAGTCCGCAATGCCGGCCGTCGGGCAGCGGGTCGTAACAGCTGTGGCTGAGCCCCGCATCCAGCCCGAGCCGCGCCGCCTCGCGCGCGATGTCGGCCTTGCTCATGTGCTGCAGCGGCGTGTGAACCGTGAAGCGGTCGCCTTCGACGCCGGCCTTGGTCGCCAGGTTCGCCAGCTGTTCAAACGCTTCGATGAACTCGGCCCTGCAGTCCGGGTAGCCCGAATAGTCGAGCGCGTTGACCCCGATGAACAGGTCGCGCGCGCCGGCCGCCTCCGCCCAGGCGAGCGCCAGGCTCAGAAGCACGGTGTTTCGAGCAGGCACGTAGGTCACGGGGATGGCGGTGCCGACGCCGGTCTTGGGCACGTCGATATCGTCGGTCAGGGCCGATCCGCCGAAGCGCGCCAGGTCGAGGTCGAGCAGGACATGCTCGCTCGCGAGCCGAGCGGCGATCGTCTTCGCCGCCTCGAGTTCGACCGAGTGGCGCTGGCCGTAATTGACGGTCAGGGCGAGCACGTCGAAGCCCTGCTCGCGCGCGATCGCGGCGGTCACCATCGAGTCCAGCCCCCCGGAGAGGAGCACCACTGCTTTTCGGAGGTCGGTCATCGTGCGTCTCATATCCTCCCCGGCATTTGCCGGGGAGGGGGACCGCCAGAGGCGGTGGAGGGGCTGGTTGGGCACTTCGATCCCCTCCACCAGCTTCGCTGGTCCCCCTCCCCAAGAAATCTTGGGGAGGAAAGTGGAAAAAAGAAGGGCCGCCCGTCCCGAGGAAAGAGCGGCCCAGTTAATCGGGACAGGCCCGATTTGGGAGGAAAGCGTGCCAAATCCGGCACCCGCACCTCATAACTCAAATTGGTTAAACGCCCGCTTAATGAGCGGGACAATTTCCGGCGAGCCGCGCCTGGAAGACATATTTGAACGGCGCGTTGTCGGAAATTCCCTGCGTTTCGACGCGCAGCGAGCGCGGCGTGATGACGGTGATCGTCGCATGGCCGAAGCCGCCGCCTTGGCAATTGTAATTCACCGTCGCCGTCGAGCCCGATTCGCGCAGTACCTCACGCGTGCATCTCGAGGCGCGGTGCTCGATCTGCGCGAGCTCGGCGACGTCCGCGACGCAGATTTTCTGTGTGGCCTGGCCGGACCGGCTGATCTCCCACAAACCGGGCTCGACGCCCGAAAGGATCGACGGCGCGGCGGCGGCAAGCGCCCCGCTTCCCGCGACAAGGGAAAACAAAGCTGCCCAGGACCGCGAAATGCCCTTCATGCCTCTCTTTTAGCATGAATTTACTTCGCTGGAACGGCCCTCAGGAGACCTCCTCGAGCGCGATCCCGAAGCTTTGCGAGCAGAATGCGCAATCGACCTGGATCTTGCCGTCCTCCCCGACCATCGCTTCGCGCTCCTCGACCGGGAAGCGGGCGATCACCGACCGCACATATTCGGGGTCGCAGCGGCAGCCCTTCGCAAGCGGCAAGGGCTCCAGCGTGCGGACTTCGGCCTCGTCATGGAACAGGCGCCACGCGACATCGTCGAGCGGCAGGTCCGGGTCCGTAAGCTCTTCCGGCTTCACCGATCCTGCAAGGACCGCGACGTGCGGCCAGTCCGGGTGGTCGAGCCGCGTGTGGATTCGGCCCCGCCCTTCCTCGCCTTCGGGCAAATGCTGGAAGAGGAGCCCGCCGGCGCTCCAGCCCTGTTCGCAGCGCTGCGCGGCGAGGCGGACGATGCTCGGGATCTGCTCGGACTGGGCGAAAAAGCTTTCCGCGGCGTGCGCCAGGCTCTCGCCCTCGAGCGGGACGATGCCCTGATAGCGCTCGTTCACCACCGGATGATCGAAAGTGATCGCGAGATAGCCCTTTCCGAACAAGGCGAAGAGGCTGGGATTGGGCCCGGCGTCGGCGAGCCGGCCGGGGTCGTGGCGGACGTAGCCGCGAAGCTCCCCGCCCAGGTAATCGCACACCAGCAGGTCGACGATGCCGTTCTCCGTCTGCGCCTGGACCGTAATCTGCCCTTCCGGCTCCTTGAGCATGGATCCGAGCAGCGCGGTCAGAACGAGCGCCTCGGCGAGCAGCTTCTCGATCGCCGGCGGATAGGAGTGGTTGGCGAGAATGGAGTCGAGCACCGGCCCAATGCGCGCCAGCCGGCCGCGCGCGTTGCGCGCGGGAATGGTGACGCCAAGGGCGACGTCCGTGCTCAGCTCCGTTTTCGGCATGAAGGTTTAAATAAGTCCTCCCGGTTGCGAAGCAATGGGGAGGGGGACCGCTAGCGAAGCGCTGCGGTGGAGGGGCCCCTCCGTCAATCCTGCGGATTGCCACCTCCCCACGAGCTTCGCGCGCAGGGAGAAACAAATTGAACTACGCCGCCTCTGCCGGCAGCTCGTAGTCCGCGGCAGCCGCCGAGAGCGTGTCGACGAACTCGCGGATGTGGTGCTCCTCGATGTTGAGCGGCGGAAGGACGCGCATGACATTGTCGCCCGCCGCCACGGTCAGGAGCCCGCGGCCGCGTAGCCAGTTCACGAAGGCGCGGCTGTCGGTCTTCATCTTGATGCCGAGCATCAGGCCCTTGCCTCGGACCGCCTCGAACAGATGGTCGTGGTTGGGGATCATCTGCTCGAGCGCCGAGCGCAGCCGGTCGCCCATCGCCCGCACATGCGCCAGGAAGGCGTCATTGGCGACGATGTCGAACACCGCCTGGCCGGCCGCCATCGCCAGCGGGTTGCCGCCGTAGGTCGAGCCGTGGGTGCCGATCACCATCCCGCGAGCGGCATTTTCCGTCGCCAGGCAGGCGCCAAGCGGGAAGCCGCCGCCAATTCCCTTCGCGGTCGCCATGATGTCCGGCTTTATGCCGTATTGCTCATAGGCGTAGAGCGTGCCGCTGCGCCCGACGCCGCACTGGACCTCGTCGAGGACGAGCATCAGGTCGTTCTCGTCGGCGGCCTTGCGCAGCCCCTGCATGAATTCGACGCTGGCCGGGCGGATCCCCCCCTCGCCCTGCACCGGCTCCAGAAGGAATCCGGCCGTGTTCTCGTCGCACGCCGCTAGCGCGGCCTCGAGATTGTCGAACTCGACCACCTTGAAGCCCGGGAGAAGCGGCGCGAAACCGTCGCGAAGCTTCTCCTGGTTGGTGGCGCTGATCGTCGCCATCGTCCGCCCGTGGAAGGCGTTGGAGAAGGTGATGAGGTCGTGCTTCTCCGGCTTGCCCTTCGAATAATGATAGCGGCGGGCGGTCTTGATCGCGCACTCCACTGCCTCGGCGCCCGAGTTGGTGAAGAAGACCGTGTCGG
>JBKHXB010000004.1:0-52502 GCA_046566245.1 Alphaproteobacteria bacterium
CGTTGAAGAAAGCGAAGAGCCGTTCTGCGTCCTAAAGCCCCACGAGCTTAAAAGCGCGCCCGCACGCCCACGCCAGCTCTTTCACTACGACGACATAGAGGACATCGCCGCGCTCGCGGTGCGCCTAATGATGGCGGTCGTATGGGCGCACCCCTTTGAGCAGGGCAATAAGCGGACGGGGTTCGCTGCGGCAGAGATTTTCTTAGACGCGAATGGATATCTCCTCGACATTCCTGACTTTGAAGACATCGCAGAGCTGATAATCGAGGCCGCCGCCGATCCTTCGTTGGAAGATGATGTCGTTGAGTTGTTTCGCCGTAATCTGATTGAAATGGCATAACTGGACTCGCTGCATCACTGCTCTAATTTGCCCCCGTCGAAATTCGGATCAAAAGGAAGGCGGGCTTATGGCTAAGTTTGATGCAAACGTAGCGGCGATCCTAGCGTTCGCCGTCGTCCAACAGCTCGTGGAAAAACTGGCGAGGAAGAGTGCCCTGACGGTTGAGGAAGGCACTGACATTTATAGACAGGCCTTGGATGCACTGGAGGGCGAACATCGGGATGAGGCTCGTCGAATAATCGCGGAACTGATGCCGCATCTGAAAGTGTGACAGTCTTAGTTAAGCCACTTTAGCCACTTTAGCCGCCCGGTTGTTCGAATCCCACGGCGTCCGCCAAACATTCTTTTCGGGCCGGGTGGGGTTGCCGGTGGGGTAACAATAGACGCCACCTCGTCATTTCCCCTTCGGGGTTGAGCAGCCTCCGTCTCCGCCACCTTTCAATTTCCTGAAATTCGCGATTGTCCAGAAAAGCTGCTGATTTCCGAGCGGTTCCGCGCTCCGATTGCGCGCCAACGTTCGTTGATATTTGCTCCAATCCGCCGTAAAGTGTGGGGGCAAATGTGGGGTTAGGCCGGGAAAGGGCGTCTCATGGGCAAGCTAAATCCGCTTCAGGTCCGCAATTTGAAAGAGCCGGGGCGCTACAGCGACGGCGACGGGCTGATCCTGGAGGTCCGGCCGGGAGGCTCGAAAAGCTGGATAGCCCGTCTGCAAGCCAATGGGCGGCGGCGGGACTATGGCCTAGGCTCGTTCAAAGACATTACGCTGAACGAAGCGCGCGACAAGGCGCGGGAATATCGCAAGCAGCTACGCGCCGGACTGGACCCGCTGGAGGCCAAGCGGAAGGCGCTGGAGATTCCGACATTCAAGGCGGCGGCGACAGCCTATCACGGCGAATGGAAACGGCGGCGGCGAAACGCCAAGCATGAGGCGCAATGGCTGGCGACGCTCGAAACCTATGCCTTCCCCCGCTTTGGCGACCTTCGCATTGACCTAGTGGACAACGGCCATGTCAGGGACGCGCTGGCGGAGATTTGGCTGACAAAGCCGGAAACGGCGCGGCGGGTCCGGCAACGGATCGGGACCGTGCTCGATTATGCCCACGGCAAGGGCTGGCGGGCGCACGCTTTCGGAATGGCGGCAGTCAACAAGTCGCTTCCCGAACAGCCGCCGAAAATCGGCCGGTTTGAGGCCATGCCCTACGCTCGCGTTCCCGAATTTTGCGACTCCATAAAAAAGCGAGTCAGCATGGGGCGGCTGGCGCTGGAGGCGTTGATACTCACGGCAACCCGTTCGGGAGAGGTTCGCGGCGCGCGCTGGAGCGAATTGGATTTGGACGCGGCGACTTGGACTATTCCGGCCGAGCGCACGAAAACCGGCAAGCGCACGGGCAAGCCCCATATCGTTCCGTTGTCTCCGGCCGCCGTTGATGTTTTCGAGCGGGCGAAGGCTTTGCGGATCGAAGCGAGCGACCTCGTTTTTCACGGCTCCAAACGCGGCAAGCCGCTAAGCGATATGACGCTCCTGAAAGTGCTCCGCGACCTGAAAGAGCCTTTCACCGTGCACGGCTTCCGCTCCGCCTTCCGCGATTGGGTTGCCGAGCAAACGAATTTCCCCGGAGAGGTCGCGGAAGCGGCGCTCGCGCATACCATCTCGAACAAGGTTGAGGCGGCATACCGGCGCACCGACTTTCTGGACAAGCGTCGCAAGCTCATGGAGGCTTGGGGCGATTATTGCACCGGTCGCGCTGGCAGCGTCGTTCGGCTGGCGGCGGCACAATGAGCGGGGAGGTTGTTCGGCTCCCGACAGCCGCAAAGCGCAAGGTTCGCTATCCGCAGACGAAAGCCGAAAACGCGGCGGCGGAGCGACATTTCCCCAAGTTTCCAGAGAGGCGCTCCCGCTATGCCCGCGCGCCGTGGATGCGAAAGGCGCTAGAGCAAGCGAAGCTCATGGACAACGTGGAGCAAACGCCCGCCTTTGCGCTCGCGCTGGCGCTTTTCATGGCTTGCGGCAAGTTGGAGCGGAGCAAGGCGCGCGCGTTTCTAGCAATAATGACGATGAAGGACGGGCCGAGCCGATCCGCCGCCAGCGCGCTCGCATGGCTTCAATATCAGGAAGCCGACGAGCTGGACAAAGCGTCAATCATTCAGGCGCTCAACGCCGTTCGCAATGGTGAAGTCGAATGAGCGGCGGGCGCGCCATTGGCGAGGAATGCATGGGCGGCAATCACTTGCTTCCGGCCGACGAAATGGAACGTTTCTTCGCGCGGGACGATATGCTGCCCCATGTGACAGCCAACGCCGTTGCGGACGCGCTCAAAGTTTCAGGTTTGCCGCTGCAACCCCGCTGCAGTTTGGACTGGCTAGCGACCGCCGTTCGCCGCGCGTTGGCAATCACGATTCTCCATGTGACCGAGCGGCCGGAGCGTCCATCTAACCGGGAGACGAAGCGGGAGCTGGAAAAGCTCGCCACTCGCGCCGGGAAACTCTGGCTCGCGGTTCAGCAGCGATCCGATGCTGCCGACAGCGCCATTTGGCTTCACTCCTTCAAACTCTGGAATGGGGAAGGCGGGACGGACGTGGGCGACGGCATTGTCATCGGGACTCCCGCCGACTCTAAGCGTTTTCACCTGGCGCTGGCTGAACTGGACTGGCTTTCGTCATTCCTGCGGGACGCAGCGCAAAGTGCCGGAGCGCAACAGCCCCGTTGGAGAGAGGCCGAAACGCGGCAAATCCGTATCGAGCGCGCCGAATATCTCGCGCCGATCTACAAAACGGCATTCGGCCTAGACGAGCTGATCCGCTTTAAGGACTTTTATCAGGCGATGGTCACGCTCGCGTTTGACGAGGGCGACATTCCCGATCTGGAGGCGGTGATAAGCGAAGCACGGCGGCGGCATTCGCAAACGCCAGCCACGTTCGCTGATGGGGTCATTCCCGACCCCTACTGACCCGGATACTCGCGTCGAAAAATTGTCGCGAGTGTCCTTACCCGACTCACCGGGAACGAGCGCAAATCCTTCCGCGACCGCTGGAGCAATTTCGCACGGCGGCGGAAGGAGTAACAGAATTGGACACTCTGCTTTGCAGCATTCCCGACGCGGCCAAGGCGCTCGGAGTCGGCCGCTCCAAGCTCTATGAATTGATTGGCGAAGGGCGGCTGGAAACCGTCACCATCGGAAGGCGGCGGCTGGTCCGCACTGACAGCATCCGGGCGCTCGCGCTTGGGGAGGCGGCATAATGTCAGGCCAAAAAAGAAACGGCCCCCGCGCGGTTGCCGCCGCGCGAAGGGCCAAAGTTGTCGTCTCTGGAAAGCCGACGAAGCTCCAATACCTGAAACCGCTGCCCGACGCTAGCGCCTATGCTCGCGCATGGGTCGCACGCCGCTACCGGGTCCGCTCGCGTTGGGCGGGAGTCATTGCCGAAGCGGCTGGACTTGGAGGCCGCGCATGAGCCGCCTTCAAATCACGGCCGTTGGGCCGCAAGGTCCGTTCACTGTAGCGGGGCAGGAAGCGAAGGCGTTGCTTGCGCTGGTGCGCGCCGGATCGGCCGGCCGAACGGCACTGGAGGTCGCAACCTGGGCGTATCGCTTTGGAGCCTATGTGTGGAAGCTCAGGCACCGCTACGGGCTGGCAATCGAAACCCGGCGCGAGCTTCACGAAGGCGGCTGGCACGCTCGATATGTGCTCGTTTCGCCAGTCACCATCGCGCCTGATAATACAGGCGGGAAACAGGCGGCGGAGCCGCAAAGGTGCGCGGCATGAGCGCCCCCCGTTCGCTTCGCGCAGCCATAAACGCCAAGTGCAAGAGCTGCATCTATGATCCGGGCGGCAGCAGCGGCACATGGCGGGAACAGGTCGAAGCGTGCAGCTCCGCCAATTGCCCACTGCACGCGGTAAGGCCGCTTTCTCGCCCGAAAACGCGCGAGCATGGGCTGGAGGCTATCGCAGATAGGGCCGCTGGCGTTTCGTCGCTCCACGGTGCGAAAAACGGCCTTCCCGGCGTTCCCGTGGGCATATCGGAAGGCGGTGCGGCATGAGCCGTTCACCGTTCCTGCATCATCGGCAAGCGGCGCTCGCATTGCTGAGTGAATGCCCGGACATTCCGCACAAGCCAGCGGGCTTCCTAGGCCATGTGTGCGTTGCCGCTGTCATCAGCGACAAGCAACGCGATTGGCTGGGCAAGCTGCTGGACCGCTACGGCTTACCGCCGCTGGCGGAATAGCGCGGATCGGGGAGCGACTGGCGACGGCCGCTCCCCCCTTTTCAGCGCCAATCTTGAAACTTGCGAAACATGAACCGGCAGACGCTTCGCGCTCGCGACCAGTCAGTTGAAAAAGCGGCCGTTTCTCCAACGGCTTGCCCTAATTCGGCCTGCGGCCCAACGGATCCCCGTTCCGCTGATAATACAGCGGAAAAACAGCGGGTTGAGCCGACTGGCATGGCCCGTGCAATTAAGTTTAGTCCTAGTGTGGCGTCATCTCGCGCGCGACGCTGGGGAGGAAGGCGCAATAGTGCCAGCCGCACAAACGACAGCCTCTCTCTAAATCAGGCGACGAACATTCTGGAGGCCGCTCAATTCGCGGCGGCGGCCGGAATGCCGTTCAACCGTCACCTGACAATCCACTGGCAGCAAGCGGGCATTCCCGACGAACGGGCCGCATGGGCAACCGGCCGATTCCTCAAACTGGCGGGCGACTGGATAGCGAAACGCGACAGCGAAAATACGCGGAGAGAACGTGGGCGCTTCGCATGGGCATGGGTTCGCGAAAACGGGGAGCGAAAGGGCAGTCACGTCCATATTCTGCTGCATCTCCCGGCCGGGACGCGGATCGGTGGAATGCAACGGCGCTGGCTTCGCTCAATCACTGGCAAGCCCTACAGCGCGAGCGCAATCAAAACGGCGCGGATCGGCGGCACGGCTGGCGCTGCCCAATCGGCTCCCGCCGCATATCGAGCGAACCTGGCCGCAGTTGTCGGTTATGTCCTGAAAGGCGCATCGCCTTCCGCCGCTCGCAAGCTGGAGCTGGACCGGCTGGAGGCTGGCGGCCGGATCATCGGCAAGCGAGCCGCGACCAGTCAGAACATCGGCTGGGCGGCGCGAGCCGCAATAAAATAGAGGGAAATAGGCGGCTGGCCGCCTTTTTTAGCGTCCATAGTGCGGCCGTTTTCAATCGGGAGAAAACGGGTTTTTGCAGCCGATACGCGCACCCGCGCGCGTTACTGCCAAGCCAACACTAACTGGCGGAAACTGGCGCTCCGCTCGCTTTCCTAAGCGCCGAAAAGCGGACATTCCACGCGCGGGCGGGTAAAACGGAGATGGAGGGGAGAGTTGCAGATGCGATTGACGCTTCCGATTGTGACCCTGATTGCGCTTGGAGCTTGCAGCCTAGGTCTGACTGATAAGCAGCGCGACGAAGCCGCAGACATTGCAGGCGATGTCTCTGCCGATCCCGATGAGCTTGCGGCGCTACAGGTGCGCACGAAAGAGCTGGAGCAACGTGTTGGCGACCTAGAGGCCGAGATTCAGCGACTTTCCAGCAACGATAAGGTCGATACGGCAAACATCGACACACTGTTCCGAAAGTCCCGATGGGCTGAGGACGCAATCGACACTCTTTTTGAGAACGACCGAGCGTTTGCGCCTCGCATCGGCATACAGCCTCAAGATAGCCGTTGAGAGCGCCGACGACTCGTGCATGCGACAGATACGCACGCCCGCGTGGGAATAAAATAACTGTAGAAAATTCCGGTCGGCTCTTACCGGCGAAAAGCGGCCTTCGCGGCGCTCATCTGTGGGGGCAAATGTGGGGGCGAGCTGATCATTCTTTGAAAAACTATCAAATAATCAAACCGCTAGACCGCACTGTCAGACGGACTCCGTCTCCGCCAGCGGCGCTGCCTAAACCCTTAGCTCCGCCGCGCGCATCTCCGCCTCGCGCTTGAGGTTGCGGGCGAGCTGCGCCTGACCGGTCAGGTACTGCGGCGGCACGTGGATGTCGCGATAGTCGAGCTGCGCCGCCGCGCGCAGGGTCCAGAACGGGTCGATCTGGTGCGGCCGGGCAAGCGCGACGAGGTCGGCGCGGCCGGCGGCGAGGATCGAATTGACATGGTCCGGCTCGTAGATGTTGCCGACGGCCATGGTCGCGAGCCGGGCCTCGTTCCTGAGCTTGTCGGAAAAGGGCGTCTGGAACATCCGGCCGTAGACGGGCCTCGCGCCGGTCCAGGTCTGGCCCGCGGAAACGTCGATCAGGTCGGCGCCCTCGCGCGCAAAGGCCTCGGCGATCTCGACCGCATCGTCCGGCGTGATCCCGTCCTCGCCCGCCCAGTCGGTCGCCGAGATGCGCACCGACATCGGCCGGTCGGACGGCCAGGCTTCGCGCATCGCGGCGAAGACTTCGAGCGGGTAGCGCAGCCGGTTTTCGAGGCTGCCGCCATATTCGTCGGTGCGCCGGTTCTGCAGCGGGGTCAGGAATCCCGACAGAAGATAGCCGTGGGCGGCGTGCAGCTCGACCATGTCGAAGCCAGCCTCCAGCCCCATCCGGACCGCGGCGACGAACTGGTCGCGGACCATGTCCATGTCGGCGCAGGTCATCGCCCGCGGCACCTGGTTGCGGGGCGACCAGGGCACGTCGGAAGCCGCCATCACCGGCCAATTGCCTTCGTCCAGCGGCGCGTTGTCCTCCTCCCATCCGAGCTTGGTCGAGCCCTTGGCTCCGGAATGGCCAAGCTGCAGGCAGATCTTCGCCTTGCTGTTCGAATGCACGAAATCGACGATCCGCTTCCACGCCGCGACATGGTCGGCATTCCACATGCCGGTGCAGCCCGGGCTGATCCGACCTTCGGGGGAAACGCAGGTCATCTCGGTGAAGACGAGGCCGGCGCCGCCCAGCGCCCGCTCCCCGTAATGGACGAAGTGGAAGTCGTTGGGCATGCCGTCGACGGCCGAATACATGGCCATCGGCGAGACCGTGACGCGGTTCTCCAGCCGCATCTCGCGGAGCCGGAACGGGGCGAACATCGGCGGCGCCGTCTTGTTCGACCGGCCCTCTGTCGCGCGCTTCCAGAACCAGCGTTCCACGCCCTCGAGCCATTCGCGGTCGCGCAGCCGCAGGTTCTCGTGGCTGATGCGCTGGCTCCTGGTCAGCAGCGAATAAGCGAATTGCAGGGGCTCGAAATGGAGGTAGCGCTCAAGCGTCTCGAACCATTCGGTGGAGTTTCGGGCGCTATTCTGAAGCTTCAGCACCTCGAGGTTGCGCTCGGCCTGATACTCGGCAAGCGCGTCGTCGCGGCCAAGGCCCGGCCGGTTCAGCACCTCGGCCAGCTTGATCGCGTCCTCGAGCGCGAGCTTGGTTCCCGAGCCGATCGAGAAATGCGCGGTGTGCGCGGCGTCGCCCAGGAGGATGAGGTTCCCGGCGCTCCAATTGTCGCACTTGATTCGCCGGAAGTTGAGCCAGGCCGCCGAGCCGCGAAGGTGGGCCGCGTTCGACAGGAGCGGCTTGCCGTCGAGATATTTGGCGAAGATCCGCTCGCAGGTGGCGATGCTTTCGTCCTGGCTCATCCGGTCGAAGCCGAAGCGCCGCCAAGTCTCTTCCGAACATTCGACGATGAAGGTCGAGCAGTCCGGCGCGAAGCGGTAGGCGTGCGCCCAGATCCAGCCGTGCTCCGTCTTCTCGAAGGCGAAGGTGAAGGCCTCGAACGCCTTGGGCGTGCCGAGCCAGACGAACTTGTTCGACCGGACGTCGACGTCGACCTGGAAGGCTTGCGGCTGGGCGTCGCGGAAGCGCGAGTTGATCCCGTCCGAGGCGATGACGAGGTCGTAGTCATGCCACTTCGGGTCCGCCGGGTCGCACTCGGCCTCGAAATGCAGGGTCACCCCGAGCTCGCGCGCCCGGTCCTGGAGGATCTCGAGCAGGCGCTTGCGACCGATGCCGATGAACCCGTGGCCCGAGGAGGTGATGCACTCGCCGTGCACGTGCACGTCGATGTCGTCCCAGTGCGCGAACTCGTCGGTGATCGCCTTGGCCGAGACGGGATCGTTCTTGCGGATGTTGTCGACCGTGAGGTCGGAAAAGACGACTCCCCAACCGAAGGTGACCCCCGGCGCGTTGCGCTCGAACACCTCGATCTCATGCTCCGGGTTCCGAAGCTTCATCGAGATCGCGAAATAGAGGCCGGCCGGCCCGCCGCCGATGCAGGCGATCTTCATGGCTCAAGGCCCCGAATGTTCACAAAGTTCGCCCTGGCACGCGTGCGTGGGGGCGCGCCCGCGCGAGAGCCGGATTGTCCTGGACGGTCGAAACGGGGCCGTGCGACGCGCATGCGGCCAACATGGCACAGCAGCGCGCCTGTAGGACAGATGCAATGTCTTTTTCGAGGAAGCGGACGTCAGACGACGTGATCCGCTTTGTGACGCGGGGTCAGTCCGCGGGTTCGTAGAGCTGGGCGAAAATGTCGGGCTTGCACGGATAGGATTCGCCGGCGACGCCGGTGATGATCCAGTCCCCGGGCTCGACCCTCAGTCGGCCTTCCGGAGTGTCGATGTAGCCGAACGGGTCGTCGGACGAGTCCGCGACCACGGCGGGATGGTCGCCGTGCCGGAACCACTGCATGGCCTCCACGACCATCTGCTTCTTCACGTACCGGCCCATCGCCCCATCGTGACTCGTTCGTCCGCCCGCCGCAATGGGCCGGGCAAAGCGGCGCGCGCTAGCTGGCCTCGCCCTTGGCTTCCTCGCTTGCGGCGTCTCCCGCCTGGCCGCTGTCTACCGGCCTCGTCGATTCTCGCCAGACATAACCGCCGACGTAGGGGCCATCCTTGATCTTCACCCAGTCCGGCTGGGCGCCGGCGAGGGTCGGGACGATGTTGATCTTGTCGCCCGCCTCGAGCTTGCCGAGCACGCGGGAGCCCTTGCGGGTCGGGAGCGAGCGCACATAGACGCTGGAGGTGATCGTGTAAGTGAGGACTTCCTCCGGCGCCTCGGCGACCGGCTCCGGCTGGCTGGGCCAGAAAGTGAAGCCGACGAAGCCGACGATCAGCAGCGCCGCGATCCCAAGCGCGACTATGCGCGGGGCTGGTCCGGCGCTGATGTAATCGCGGCCCGGACGGTCGTCCTCGGCGTCCCACTCCTCTTCGGGCTCCCATTCCTCGGGCGAATTCCACTCCGCGGCATAATCCTGCTCGACGGGAGCAGGGGTTTCCTCCGGGACCGGCTCAGCAACAGGGGCGGGCGGCTCCTCCAGCGCGGGCTCCTCGGCGGCGTCCGCGCCCTCCTTCGCCTCGAAACGAAAGGCGGAATCGGGCTCGGCCGCAGCGGTCGCGGAAGCCAGGGTCCCGGCCTTGGCGGGCTTTGCCGCCTTGCCCGCCTTAACGGATGCAGGCTGCGAGTCCGCCGGGAACAACTCCGCAACGAGAGCTTCGCCGATGGTCTTGGAGATTTCGTCCTGCACCGCGAAGACGTCGGTGAAATCGCGGTAATAGCGGTCCGACCAGGCAAGGTCGCCGGTGCGGCCATCGATCAGCTGCGCCGTGATCCGCACCCTGTCCCCGGCCTTGCGGACGGCGCCTTCAAGCACGTAGGCGACGCTGAGTTTCTCGGCGACCTCGGTCGGGTCGACGTCCTGGCCCTTGAACTTGAACGCCGTCTTGCGCGGGACGACGGCCAGCGCATGCAATTTCGCCAGGTCGGTGGTGATGTCCTCGCTGATCCCGTCGGCGAAATAATCGGGGACGTCCTCGGCGCTCATGTTCTGGAACGGAAGCACGCAGATCGACGTCGTCTGCCGATGCCGCCGCGGCGATTTGGCGGTCCCTTCCGCTTGCCCGGCAAGCGCGACGACGCTCGCCTTGAGCTTGCGCCAGCCGGGGTGATTGTCCTCACCGGTCCAGCCCGACAGGTCGGCGCACTGGATCTGGTTGAACGGGATCGGCGGGACCGTGCCGTCGACCGTGCTCTGGACGAGCGTGCCGAGCTCGCGGGCCGCGTCCGCCTCCGCGCGCACCCATTGCGACTTGGCGGCCTCGGCGGACCAGAGGACCAGCACCGCCTTGGCGGATTTCAGCCGCTCCTCGATGACCTCGGCGTAGCTCAGGTGGGCCGGAAGGTCGGTGTCTCGCCAGACGGCATAGCCCGCGTCCTGAAGTGCGTGCTCGACGAGCGTCGCCTGCTCTTCACTCGAACGAGCGTAAGAAAGAAACACATGCAAAGTACGAGCCCCCGCAGCGCCTGCCCGCCAGATATCAGTAGTTTAGGCAAGAGTCACGGAGAGCTTACCTGCCAAGGGTCAAGCTGTGGTTAACGAAGATAAGGGAAGAGCATCAAACAAGACCATCAGTTATCCCGAGTCCTTGCTTGAAATCGACTCAGCTTGGACGCCGAGACTGGAAGTTCAGCCTAGGGCTTCGACGATCGTTACGTTCGCGATCCCGCCGCCCTCGCACATCGCCTGCAGGCCGAAGCGCTTGCCGCGGCGGTGCAGCGCGTGGACGAGGGTTGCCATCAGCTTCGCTCCGGACGCGCCGAGCGGATGGCCGAGCGCGATCGCGCCGCCGTGGACATTGAGCCGGTCGGGGTCGGCGCCGACCTCGCGAAGCCAGGCGAGCGGGACCGGCGCGAAAGCTTCGTTCACCTCGTACAGGTCGATCTCGCCGATCGCGCGGCCGGACTTTTCGAACGCCACGCGGGTCGCGCGGAGCGGCTCGTCGAGCATGATGACGGGGTCGCCAGCCGTCACGGTGAGCTGGTCGATCCGGGCGAGCGGGGTCAGGCCATGGGCCTTCACCGCGCGCGCGCTGGCGACCATCAGCGCGGCCGCACCGTCGCAGATCTGGCTCGCGTTGCCGGCGGTGATGACTCCGTCGGGGACGAGGGTTTTGAGCCCCGCAAGCGCCTCGAGCGAAGCGTCGTGGCGAATGCCCTCGTCGCTGCGGTGCTCGCCGCCTTCGATCGGAAGTGGGACGATCTCGGCGTCGAACGCGCCCGATTGCGCCGCGGCCGAAGCCTTGCGGTGACTGTCGAGCGCGAAGGCGTCGAGCTCCCCGCGCGAGAGGCCGTATTTGCGCGCCATCATCTCGGCGCCCCGGAACTGGGTGAAGTCGCTGACTCCGTATCGGTCTTGCACCGATTTCGGCCAGGGGCCGGTGCCGATGCCGGCCTGGAGCGGCAGGAAGACCGGCGTTCCCATAGGGACTCGCGTCATGCTCTCCACTCCGGCGGCGATGACCAGATCCTGGGTCCCGCTCATCACGGCCTGGGCGGCGAAATGGATCGATTGCTGCGAGCTCCCGCACTGGCGGTCGATGGTGACCGCCGGGATGCTGTCCAGAAGGGAGGAGGCGAGCACCATGTTGCGCCCGACGTGGCAGCTCTGCTCGCCGACCTGGCTGACGCATCCGACGATGACGTCGTCGATGACGGCGGGGTCGATTCCGGTCCGCGCTACCAGAGCATCGAGAACGGCGGCGCCCATGTCGGCCGGGTGCCAGTCCTTGAGCGCCCCGTCGCGGCGGCCGCCGGCGGTCCGGAGCGCGGCGACGATATAGGCCTCAGCCATGGATGAACTCTTCGACCAGCTGGTTGAACGCGGCCGGCTTCTCCAGATTGGACAGGTGCCCCGCGCCCTCGATCTCGGCGTAAAGCGCGCCCGGGATCAGCGCGGCCAGCTCGCGCGACAGGGATGGCGGCGTCACCTTGTCCTCGGACCCGCACAGGACGAGCGCCGGCGCGCGGATCGCCGCGGCGCGGTCGCGCTGGTCCGCGAGCCAGACCGCCTCGGCGCCGACGCGGTAGGCGGCGGGGTCGATGCGCGCCATCGTCTCGACCACCTCCGCGCGGATCGCGGAATTGGCGGGCTGCGCGAGGAGAAGTTCCACGCGCGCCTCGGCCAGGGCGCGAAGGTCGGCGCTCGCCGCCACCGAGCGGTCATAAATCGCCTGCCCGTTAGGATGGACCGCGAAGCTGTCGGCGAGGACGAGGGACTGGCATCGCTCCGGAGCGAGCGCGTGCATGGCGATGGCGATGACGCCGCCGAGCGACAGGCCGCAAAGGTGCGCGCGGCCGATCCCGAGCTTGTCCATCGCCGCGAGGACCGCCGAGGCGAAATCATCCCTGCTCGCGTCCTCGAGGAGGCTGCTTTCGCCATAGCCGGGATAGTCGAAGGCGACCGCGCGGCGCTCCTGGCCGAAATGGTCGAGTTGGGGCGCCCAAACCGACTTGTCGGAACCGACGCCGTGAAGGAAGACGATGGGCGTTCCCCCGCTTCCGGCTTCGAGCAGGCCGATGCGGCCAAGGGGCGTGTCGATCGCGCTCACACTATGGGATTGTGCGTATGGCGCCGCCTTTGCAAGCGCCGCAAAGCTGAACGGCGGAAGTCGTGACGGTTCAGCAACGGCTCATCGATTTCTGGTAAGGGAAACGCCACTGACTCGCACGATCGGGGTGAACCATGCGTAAGATCCTCTTCTCCATCCTGCTTGCATCCGCAGCCGCAATCCCGGCCTATGCCCAGCCGTCCGAGCGCGAAGAGCGTGCCCAGACGCGCGAGGAGCGTCAATCCGAGCGCTCGAAGGCGCAAAAGGAGCGGGCCGAGGCGCGCAGCGAGCGGGTCGAATCCCGAAAGAGCAGCGCCGAGGAGCCCGCGCCGACGCGCGTCGAGCGCATCGAAACCCGCCGGAGCGGCGTCGACAGCACCGCACCGGCGCGCACCGAGCGCATCGAGCGCCGGACCGATGTCCGCGAAGAACGCCGCCGCGACCAGTCCGCTGCCCAGTCGCCGAATGTCAATGAACGCGGCCGGCCGACGCTCGAGCAACGCCGCTCGACCCGCGAGGCGATTTCGAACCAGCAACTCGAGCAGCGCCAGCAGATCGAGCAGAGGCGCGCCCAGACGCTCGAGCAGACCCGCGACCGGATGAACCAGATCCGCCAGCGCGTGCCACCGCCCGCAGGCGCCCGCCCAGACCTCCCCGCACCGCCGCCTCCGGTCGCCGAGACAACGAAGCCGGTCCCAGCCCCGCAGTGGAGCACAACCCACTGGCGCAAGGACAGCAGGCACGACTGGCGCCGCTGGCGCGACAGAAACCGCTCGCTGTTCCACCTCGGCTTCTATTTCGACCCATTCGGTTGGGGCTATCACCGCTGGGGGATCGGCTGGCGGCTGTGGCCAAGCTATTATGACCGCTACTACTGGCTCTACGACCCCTGGATGTACCGGCTTCCCTATGCGCCGTGGCCGTACCGGTGGATCCGCTATTACAACGACGCCCTGCTGGTGAACGTGATCACCGGCCAGGTTGTCGACGTGGAATACGACTTCTTCTGGTAGACGGGATCAGGCGACTGGTCGAAAGGGCGTTGCGGACAAAGGCCGCGGCGCCCTTTTTCCGTGCGGCTTGCGGCCAGGCCACTACCGTATTAAGCGCATAACACACCAACTCTCTCCGTGGGGACTCGCCCGATGACCAACCGTGCCCTGATTCTCGCCCCTCTGCTTTCCGCCAGCGCCCTGTCCGCCTGTTCGACCACAGGCCAATCACCGGCGCCTGTGGTCGCGGCCCCCGAAGCAGCCGCGCCAGCCGCTCCGGCCGCGGAGCCCGTCCAGAGCGAGCATGACAAATTGTTCGCCCTCTTCAAGGCGAGCGACGAGGCGAGCCTCAAGCGCAACCCGATCAATGCCTTGTTCCGCGGCGACCTTCGCTACGCTGACCGGCTCGGCGACTATATCACCGACGAATATTATGCGGCCGAGCGCGCCGCCGCGGAGAGCGACCTCGCGGCGCTTGCGGCCATCGACCGCTCGAAGCTCGATGCCACCGACCAGCTCGCCTACGACACGTTCGAATATACGACGAAGGACGCGCTTCGCGGCTACCAGCCCGACCTGCTGGCGCTGACGGCCGTCCGCCCGTTCAACCATTTCTTCGGCTTTCACACCTTTTACCCGACCTTCGCGAGCGGCAAGGGCGCGGCGCCGTTCAAGACGCTCGAGGATTATGAGAACAACCTGAAGCGCCACAAGGAGTTCGTCGTCCTTGTCGATCGCGCGATCGGCCGCTTCCGCCAGGGCCTCGAATCGGGCGTGGTCGAGACCAAGCTCACCATCCGAAACGTGATCGGCCAGCTCGACACCCAGCTCGCCGTCGCGCCCGAGGAATCGCCCTATTTCGGGCCGGTCAAGCAGTTCCCGGACGGCATTTCGGCCGCCGACCGCGAGCGGCTGACGCAGGCCTATCGCGCGATCATCACCGACGAGATCTACCCGGCGCTCACCCGGCTTCGCGACTATTTCAAGAACGACTATCTCGCCTCGGCGCGCGACGGCCACGGCCTTCTCTACATGAAGGGCGGCGACAAGCTCTACCGCTACCAGATCCAGTCGACGACGACGCTGCCGCTGACGCCGGAGGAGATCCACGAGATCGGCCTGAAGGAGGTCGCCCGGATCACGGCCGAGATGGAAAAGGTCAAGGCGGAGGTCGGCTTCAACGGGACGCTCCACCAGTTCTTCGAGCACCTTCGCACCGACCCCAAGTTCAAGGTCAAGACGCGCGAGGAGCTGACGCAGCGCTATTACGACATCGGCAAGGCGGTCGAGGCCAAGCTGCCCGAATATTTCTCGACGATGCCGAAGGCGAAGCTCGAGATCCGCCCGTACGAGCCGTTCCGCGAGAAGTTCGAGGCCGGCGGAAGCTATCAGTCGGGGACCCCGGACGGCAGCAGGCCCGGAATCTTCTACTTCAACGCCTATGACCTGCCGTCACGCACGACGCCGGGGATCACCACGCTCTACCTGCACGAGGGCGCCCCGGGGCACCATTTCCAGATCAGCCTCGCGCAGGAGAACGAGGCGCTTCCCGCCTTCATGCGCTTCGGCGGCAACACCGCCTATGTCGAGGGATGGGCGCTCTATGCCGAGACGCTCGGCTACGACATGGGCTTCTTCAAGGACCCGTACCAGCGCATGGGCACGCTCGACGACGAGATGCTGCGCGCGATGCGGCTTGTCGTGGACACGGGAATCCATTCCAAGGGTTGGACCCGCGAGCAGGCGATCGACTACATGCTCACCCATTCGAGCATGGGGAAGACCGACGCCACCGCGGAGGTCGAGCGCTACATCGTCATCCCGAGCCAGGCGACCGCCTACAAGATCGGCGCGCTCAAGCTCCAGGAGCTGCGCAGGAAGGCGGAGGCGGAGCTTGGCGACAAGTTCGACATCCGCGAGTTCCACGCGCAGGTGCTGATGACCGGCGCCCTTCCGCTCGCCATCCTCGAGCAGAAGATCGACCGCTGGATCGCAAGCAAGAAGGCGCAATGACGCGGACCCGTTAGCGCTGCCGGAACAGCGTGTAGAGCGGGCGAGCAGCATTTTTCGCATGCTTGGGAATGCCGGCGTGCGGCCGCTGGACTCATTGCGCCATGCATCGACTCCCATTGTCGGCTCTGGTGGAAAGCGCACATTTCTAGATTTCTCGAAACGTCGTTGTCAAACGTCCGCTCCGCGAATATTTCGACGATCATCGAAAGGACGGAAAATGGACAGCTCGGCAGTCGTTCGGGCGCTCGGCGCTCTCGCACAAGAACATAGATTGGCTCTGTTCCGGCTGCTTGTGCAGGCGGGCGAGCAGGGCATGCCAGCGGGCGCTATTGCCGAGGCGCTTGGCGTGCCGAACTCCTCGCTGTCCTTCCATCTCGCCGCGCTTACGAAGGCTGGTTTGATCCGCCAGGAGCGGCAAAGCCGGTCGCTGATCTATTCGGCCGACTATGCGGCGATGACCGAGCTGGTCGGCTACCTCATGGAAAACTGTTGCGGCGGCGCCGACTGCTCGAAGAGCGCGTGCGCCGAGCCGGTTCAAGAAAGGAAGAGAGCATGAAGCGCCTTCACGTCCATGTCGGGGTGAACGACCTCGATCAGTCCATCCGCTTCTACTCGACGCTGTTTGCCGCCGAGCCGACCGTCCGGAAAGACGATTACGCCAAGTGGATGCTCGACGATCCCCGACTGAACTTCGCGATCTCGGCAGGCCAGCACCCGGCGAAAGGGATTCAGCACCTCGGCGTTGAGGTCGAGAGCACCGACGAGCTCGCCGAAGTCTATGGCCGCCTCAAAGCAGCTGATCGACCGGTGCTCGAAGAAGGCCGTACCTCATGCTGCTACGCCAAGTCGGAGAAGAGCTGGATCGCCGATCCTGACGGTGTCGTCTGGGAGACGTTCTTCACCGACGGAGAGGCGACCACTTATGGCGACGGCCCCGCGCTCGGAATGCTCTCGGAGAGCTTGAACAACGACAAGTGCTGCCTCCCGAAAGCCGCCGCATGAGCAAGACCTACAACGTCCTGTTCCTGTGCACCGGGAACTCCGCTCGCTCGATCTTGGCGGAAGCAATTCTGAACAAGGAGGGCGCGGGTCGATTTCGCGCCTTTTCGGCCGGCAGCTTCCCGAAAGGCGAGGTGCATCCGGGGGCGCTGAACCTGCTTCGCGAGCTTGGCTATCCGACTGCGGGTTTGCGCTCCAAGAACTGGGAGGAGTTTGCAGGCGAGGGCGCACCACAACTGGATTTCATCTTCACCGTCTGTGACAACGCGGCGGGCGAGACATGCCCCGTCTGGCCGGGGAGGCCGATCACTGCGCATTGGGGCATCGAAGACCCCGCATCAGTCGAAGGGCCGGGACAGCGCGCGGCGTTCTGGAACGCCTATCAGGCGCTGCACCGGCGGATCGGGCTGTTCGTGGCCCTGCCATTGGAAAGCATCGACGAGATGACGCTGAAGAAGCAGCTGCGCGGGATTGGCAAAGCGGAGTCGCCCGTTGAGTGACCAGCCGCCACTCGGGCGGCGGATCGCGGCGGAAGGCGTGGGCTCATTCTTCCTGTTCGCCTGCGTGATCGGATCCGGGATAATGGCGGAGCACTTGTCGGTTGGGAATGATGCGGTTGCCCTGCTCGCGAACACCATCGCGACGGGGGCCATCCTGTTCGTGCTGATTACGATGCTCGGGCCGATCTCCGGCGCGCACATGAATCCGGCGGTGAGCCTCGTCGTTGCCTCACGCGGCGAGCTTCGCTGGATTGACGCGGCGGCGTACATCGCTGCCCAGCTAGCCTTCGGCATCCTCGGCGCATGGGCGGCGCACCTCATGTTCGATCTGCCCACGCTGCAGCTCTCCGTGAAGGCGCGGACGGGCCTGGGGCAATGGACAGGCGAGGCAATCGCGACCTTCGGCCTGATCCTGACGATCATTGGAACAGTCCGCTTCCGGCGAGAATGGGTGCCTGCGTCCGTGGCGCTCTACATCACTGCCGCATATTGGTTCACATCGTCCACGAGCTTCGCCAATCCGGCGATCACCGTCGCGCGAAGCCTGTCCGACACGTTCGCCGGGATCGCGCCGCAGGATGTGCCGCCGTTCATCGTTGCGCAGCTCTTGGGCGCTGGTCTTGCCGCATTAGTGGCAAGATGGCTGTTCGACCGACCCGAATGTCCGCAATAGGTCGGGGCCATCCACTGGCCGGCGTTCGCGAACCCTCGAATTAACGATGCTTGCTTCGCGCCGCATTCGTTATGCCCGGCGGCTCAGGCGAGGGCCTCCTCGATCAGACGCCGGCTGTTGTCGATCCCGTAGAGCGCGATGAAACTGCCCATGCGCGGGCCTTGGGATGACCCGAGCAGGGTCTCGTAGAGCGCCTGGAACCAGGAGCGCAGGTTGTCCTTGCCGTAATGCGCCTTGCCGACCTCGAAGACGAGGTGCTGGATCGCCTCGCCGTCCGCGTCGGGCCGGAGCTTCGCAAGCTCGGAATCGAGCTCGCGTAGCGCCGCGGCTTCCTCGGGATTCGGCGCCCGTCGCTTGAGGTTCGGGACGACGAAGTCGCGCGCATAGTTCACCGCAAGCCCGATCAGCTGGTCGAGTTCGGGATGGGTCTTTGGCGAGGTCCGGGGCGCGTAGCGTTCGACGAACCGCCAGGCGATGTCGCGGTCGTGGATGCCGGGCAAGCTGACGAGATTGAGCAGCAGGCCGTAGGTCACGGGAAGCGTCTGCTCCGGGACCTTGCCCGCATGGATATGGTGGACCGGGTTGCCGAGCTTCTGCTCGATGGGCTGCGCCGGATAGCGCTCGCGGAACTGCCAATATTCGTCGACGGCGCGCGGGATGACCCCGAGGTGCAGGCTCTTCGCCTTCTTCGGCTCGCGGTAGATGTAGAAGGCGAGGCTCTCCTCGCTGCCGTAGCGCAGCCATTCCTCGAGGCTCAGCCCATTGCCCTTCGACTTGGAGATCTTCTCGCCCTTTTCGTCGAGGAACATCTCGTAGTTGAAGCCTTCCGGAGCGCGGCCGCCGAGGATGCGCGCGATCTTCCCCGACTGGACCACGCTGTCGATCAGGTCCTTGCCGGCCATCTCGTAATCGACCCCGAGCGCGACCCAGCGCGCTGCCCAGTCGACCTTCCACTGGAGCTTGGCCTGGCCGCCGAGCGCGGACTGCTCGATCCGCTGGCCTTCGTCCTCGAAGGCGATGATTCCGGCCTCGGCATCGACCACCTGGACCGGGACCTGGAGTACGATGCCGCTCGTCGGCGAGATCGGAAGCACCGGCGAATAGGTCTTGCGCCGCTCCTCGCGCAGGGTGGGGAGCATCACGCCCATCACCGCGTCCCAGTTCCGCAGCACCTGGCGGATGACCTCGTCGAAGCGGCCGGACGCGTAGCATTCGGTCGCCGACAGGAACTCATAGTCGAAGCCGAAGCGGTCGAGGAAGCCGCGAAGCATCGCATTGTTGTGATGCGCGAAGCTTTCGTGGCTCCCGAACGGGTCCGGGATCCTGGTCAGCGGCTTGCCGAGATGCGCGTGCAGAAGCTCGGCGTTGGGCACGTTGTCGGGGACCTTGCGGAGCCCGTCCATGTCGTCGCTGAAGGCGATGAGGCGCGTAGGCCGCCCGGTCATCTCCTCGTAGGCGCGGCGGACGAAGGTGGTGCGGAGCACTTCGTTGAAGGTGCCGATGTGCGGCAGGCCCGAGGGACCGTAGCCGGTCTCGAAGATCATCGGTTCGCCGCCCGGCTTGCCGTCGGGCCAGCGCTTCAGCAGCTTGCGCGCCTCCTCGTAGGGCCAGGCCCTGGATTCCAGTGCGGCGGTCCGAAGGGTTTCGGCGTCCAAAATGCGTTGCTCTTTTGTTCTCAGACCGGCAGGGTCGGCGGGTGGCCGCTCCTTTGCCTCTTCCGGCGCTTCACGCAACCCATGCCGGCATCTGGATCGCCGACGCCTCGGGCGAAGTGCGCGAGGCGACGCGCGGCGAAGCCATCGCCCGCGCGGCCGAGACACCGCACATCATCCTCAACGCGCCGCTGGTCGGGCAGAGGCTCGGTTATGCGGAGCTTTCGGGCCTCGACCTACTCGAGCTGTTCGCCTTCGTTCACCCGGCGCGCTTCGCCGTCCCCACCCCGGCGGGCTTATGCAGGGCTGCGGGCCTGGCGCCGCCGGAAAGCGAGACCGACGCCGCCGCGGCCCTGCAGCGGATCGCAGGGGCGCTGATCGATAGCCTCGCCGATCCCGACTGGGCCGAGAGGGAAGGGGCCTGGACCGTCAATGCGAGCCTGCACCGGCTGGGCTGGGCCTGGGCGCCGATCGTCGCCCGCAAGCTGGAGCGGCCGGAGGGGGGAGAACGGATGCTCTTCTCGCGCCTGCCGCAGTGGGAGGAGATGGGCGACCCGCCGCCGCCGCTGGCAACGCGCGTCGAGGAAGACGAAGCAAAGCGGAAGCTCGACGCTCTGACAGGCCGTGCCGAGGCGCGCGAGGGGCAGCGGGCGATGGCGGCCGCGGCGGCCTCGGTCTTCGCTCCGCGCCGGTCGCGCGACGGGCCCAACATGCTGCTCGCAGAAGCCGGGACGGGCATCGGCAAGACGCTTGCCTATCTCGCCCCGGCTTCGGTTTGGGCGGAGCGCTCGGGCGGGACCGTCTGGGTGTCGACCTTCACCAAGGCCCTGCAGCGCCAGCTCGATTCGGAAGGGCACAAGCTATTCGCCGACCCCGCCGAACGGGCGAAGAGGATCGTGATCCGCAAGGGCCGCGAGAACTATTTATGCCTGCTCAACCTGGAGGACGCGCTCCAGGGCGGCTTTTCCGGGAGGCCGGCGATCCTGGCGCAGCTGGTCGGCCGCTGGGCCGCCTATACAAAGGACGGCGACATGGTCGGCGGCGACCTGCCCGGCTGGCTTCCAAGCCTGTTCCGAAAGGCCGGTTCGGCGGCGCTCACCGACCGCCGCGGCGAATGCGTCTATGGCGGCTGCCCGCACTACCGCCGCTGTTTCATAGAGCGGGCCGAGCGCGCCGGCCGTGAGGCGGACCTGGTGATTGCCAACCATGCGCTGGTGATGATCAACGCGGCACGATCGCGCGAGAGCGCCCCGCAGCAGATCGTGTTCGACGAGGGCCATCATCTGTTCGACGCCGCCGATTCGACGTTCGCGGTGGCGCTGAGCGGCCAGGAAGCGATCGAGCTCAGGCGCTGGATCGTCGGGCCGGAGGGCCGCACGCGGGGCCGGCGCCGGGGCCTCGCCGCCCGGCTGATGGACGTCGCGTCCTATGACGAGGAGGGCGCAAGGGCGCTCGAACAGGCGATCGAGGCCGCGCGCGCGCTTCCCTCGGACGGCTGGCTGGGACGGCTTGCCGAGGATTCGCCTTTCGGGCCGATCGAGGCCTTTCTCGCCGAGGTCCGGGGGACGGTCTATGCCCGGGCCAAGGCGCAGGACGCGGGATACGGACTCGAAACCGAGCTCGCCGAGCCCGACGGCGGCCTCGTCGACCGCGCCGCGGACGCGCTCGAGGCGCTGGAATCGCTGCAGAAGCCGCTGGCCGTGCTTTCGCGGCGGCTCGAAGCGGTGCTCGAAGATGCGCCCGACTGGCTCGACGCCCAGGCGCGCGCGAGGGTGGAAGGGGCGATCAACGGGCTCAAGTGGCGGCGCGAGTCACTCGCCGCCTGGGGCGCGCTTCTCGCCCGCATCGGCGGTCCGGCAGACCCCGATTTCGTCGACTGGCTCGCGGTCGAGCGGGCCGAGGGCCGCGAATATGACGTTGCGATCCACCGCCGCTGGCTCGACCCGTCGCGGCCGCTTGCGGAGGTCGTTCTGAAGCCTGCCCAAGGTGTCCTCGTCACCTCGGCGACGCTGCGCGGCGGCGACGACTGGGACACAGCCGAACAGCGCACCGGCGCCGCCCACCTCGATTCGGCGGCAGCGCGTTTCGAGGCGGAAAGCCCGTTCGACTATGGCGCCTGCTCGGAAGTGCTGATCGTCACCGACATCCGCCAGGGCGACCTCGCCGGGCTCGCCGGGGCCTATGCGCGGCTGATCGAGGCGGCCGAAGGCGGGACGCTCGGGCTGTTTACGGCGATCCAGCGGCTCAAAGCGGTGCATGCGCGGATCGCCGACCGGCTTGCCCGCGCCGGGCTGCCCCTCCTCGCCCAGCACGTCGACCCGATTGATCCGGGAACGCTGGTCGACATCTTCCGCGACGACCCGCACGCCTCGCTTTTGGGGACGGACGCGCTCCGCGATGGGGTCGACGTTCCCGGCGAGTCGCTCCGGCTGGTGGTGATGGAGCGGGTGCCCTGGCCACGGCCGACGGTGCTCCACGCGGCACGCCGGATGGCAGGCGGCGGGAGCGCCTACGATGACCGGGTCGTCAGGGCCCGGCTCGCCCAGGCGTTCGGCCGCCTGATCCGGCGCCAGGGGGACTGCGGCGTGTTCGTGATCCTGTCGGCAGCCATGCCCTCGCGGCTGCTGCGCGCATTCCCGCCGGGAGCGGCCGTCAGCCGGGTGCCGCTGGAAACCGCGATCGCGCGCGTCCGCGCGCGGCTTTCCCGCAGCGAAACGTCAGTCGTCGAGCGCGTCGAGCAGCCGGTCGCGAACCCGGATTAGCCCTTCGACATTGAGCGTCGCCGATGGCTGGGGAGCGGGCTCGGACTCCCGCGGCTGGTAGTCCTCGGCCATCTCCGACACGCTTTCCTCGGACGCCGGGCCGCGCTTGTTCAGCAGCTTCTGGACGCCGCGGACCGTATAGCCTTCCACGTTGAGGAGCTGGTTGATGCGCCTGACCAGCTCGACATCGTCGGGGCGATAGTAGCGGCGGTTCCCGGCGCGCTGGAGCGGCCGCAACTGCGGGAACTTCGTCTCCCAGTAGCGCAGAATATGCTGCGCGACCCCGAGCTCCTGCGAAAGCTCGCCAATCGTCTTGAAAGCGCCCGGAGCCTTGTCGCCGGTCGCCGCCGCCATGGCTTATTTGGCGATCTTGTCGCGAAGGATCTGGCTGGCGCGGAAGGTCATGACCCGCCGCGGCGCGATCGGCACCTCGACTCCGGTCTTGGGGTTCCGGCCGATCCGCTGGCCCTTGTCGCGGAGGATGAAGCTTCCAAACCCGGAAATCTTCACGTTCTGCCCCTCCGACAGGGCATGGCACATATGGTGCAGGATTCGCTCAACGAACTGCGCGGACTCCGCCCGCGACAGCCCGAGGTTGCGGTGGACGACATCGGCCAGGTCGGCCCGAGTCAAGGTCCCCGACAGGCCATGCTCCCGGTTGACCCGCGCGATTCCCAAATCGGCCATAAAGAACTCCTCCCCCTGTTCTGGCTCCCTGGCGCCGGTTACAGCACCGTAACGGAAACATGACGTGTCGGCAATTCGACTTTGCCGTGATTTTTCAAGTTATTTCAATACCTGAGCGCTGCAGCGCCCCATGTAAAGCCACCACCCATCGCTTCCAGCACGACAATGTCGCCGCGCTTGATTCGCCCGTCGCGGACGGCCGTGTCGAAGGCGAGCGGAACGGACGCCGCCGACGTGTTGGCATGCTGGTCGACGGTCACAACGACTTTCTCCGGGGGAAGCCCGAGCTTCCTCGCGGTTGCATCGAGGATCCGGGCATTGGCCTGGTGCGGAACGACCCAGTCGACGTCTGACGATTCGAGCCCGGCGGCTTCGAGCACTTCGGAAAGGACGTCGGAAAGGTTGACTACGGCGTGGCGGAAAACCTCGCGGCCCTTCATCCGGAGCTTGCCGACCGTCCCGGTGGTCGAGGGGCCGCCGTCGACGAACAACAGGTCGTTGTGGCGGCCATCGGCATGCAGGCGAGTCGCAAGGATGCCGCGATCCCCGTCCTCCTCCGCCTGGAGCACGAGCGCGCCCGCCCCGTCGCCGAACAGCACGCAGGTCGCGCGGTCCTCCCAGTCGAGGATCCGGCTGAACGTTTCCGATCCGATGACGAGCGCTGTCTTCGCTGCGCCCGAACGGAGCATCGAATCGGCGACGGTGAGCGCATAGAGAAAGCCGGTGCAGACGGCGTGCACGTCAAAGGCAACGCAATCGTCGATTCCGAGCATCGCCTGGACCTTGGTCGCCGATGACGGGAAGGTCTGGTCCGGGGTCGCTGTCGCGAGGACGATCAGCCCGACTTCCTTCGCGTTGATGCCTGCATGGTCGAGCGCGGCGAGCGCCGCGTCGCGCGCAAGAGTCGCCGTCGTTTCCCCCTCGCCGGCAAGATAGCGCGTGCGGATACCGGTCCGCTCGACGATCCACTGGTCAGACGTGTCGACCGTCCGGGCCAGCTCCTCATTGTCCACACGGCGTCTGGGAAGCGCCGAACCCACCCCGGCAACGACGGACCGCACCGCCATCACGTGGCCCCGTGGTTGAAGGCGTGGGCGCGGAAGTTGTCGAGGTCGTCGCCGATCTTGCGGGTGATGTCGTTGCGCACCATTCGGGCCGCCACCTTGATGGCGTTGGCGACTCCCTTCGGATTGGCGCTTCCGTGGCTTTTGACCACAAGTCCGTTGAGGCCGAGGAAGACCGCCCCGTTATGATTGTTCGGGTCGAGGTGCACCTTCAAGAGGTTAAGCGCCGGTCGCGAAAGCGCAAAGCCCGCCTTCGACCGCAACGAGCTCTTGAAGGCGCGCTTCAGGAGGTCGGTGACGAAGCGCGCCGTCCCCTCGGCGGTTTTCAGGGCGATATTGCCCGAAAAGCCGTCCGTGACGACAACGTCGACGTCGCCGCGGCTCAGTCGGTCGCCCTCGGTGAAGCCGTCGAATCGCATCGGCAGATAATCCGCCTCCCGCAGCAGCGCGGCCGCCTCTTTCAGCTCGTCGGTACCCTTCAGCTCCTCGGTGCCGATGTTGAGCAGCCTCACCCTTGGCTTGTCGAGCCTCAGAACGGTGCGCGCGTAGGCCGACCCCATGACCGCGAACTGGACGAGGTTCTGGGCGTCGCATTCGGTGTTGGCGCCGAGGTCGAGCATGACGACGTCGGTCTCGCCGAGTGTGGGCAGGAGCGCCGCGAGCGCCGGCCGGTCGATGCCGGGCATCGTCCTCAACGCGAGCTTCGACATCGCCATCATCGCGCCCGTGTTGCCACCCGAGACCGCGGCATCGGCGTGGCCGTCCTTCACCGCGTTGATCGCCAGGCCCATCGACGTGGTGCGCGCGCGGCGGATCGCCTGGCTCGGCTTCTCGTCGGGCGCGATCGCCTCGGGCGTGTGGATGAGCTCGACGGTCCCGGCCAGGCCAGGATGGCGCTCGATTTCGGGCTTCACCAGCGCCTGGTCGCCGAAGATCAGGAAGTGAACGGACGGCTCGCGGCGGTGAGCCCTGGCAACGCCCGCGACCATCGCCTCGGGGCCGGTGTCCCCGCCCATTGCGTCGATTGCGATGCGCGGGCTCTTGTCCATGACGGGACCCCCGCGACCTCGCCGCCTAGGCCTCGTCCGTAACGATCTCGCGGCCGTTATAGTGGCCGCACGCCTGGCACAGATTGTGCGGAAGCTTCAGCTCGCCGCAGTTCGGGCATTCCTGGAACTGGGTCGCCTTCAGCGCGTGGTGGCTGCGGCGCATGTTGCGCTTGGACGGCGAAGTTTTTCTCTTAGGGACAGCCATTGCGGCACCTGTCTGTTCACAAAAAAATTGGCGACGATCTGCGCCTCATCTCGACGGGATTGCCCGCGGCGGCGGCGAGATCATCGCGATCCGCGGCCCCTATAGCGAAAGCTCGGCGAAGCGCAAGGCGGCTCCTCAGGCCGAGGTGAGTGCCCGGTCCGACACCAGCGGGTTTGTCGCCCGTTCATGTCCGAAGGTCGACATCGGCCCGTGCCCGGGCACGAAAGCCGTGTCGTCGCCCATCGGCCAGAGCCTGGTCGTGATGGATTCGATCAGCTGCGCGTGATTGCCCATCGGGAAGTCCCAGCGGCCGATCGAGCCGCGGAAGAGAACGTCGCCGACGATCGCAAGCTTCGATTCGGGATGATGGAAGACGACGTGGCCGGGCGTGTGGCCCGGGCAATGGCGGACGCTCAGCACCAGTTCGCCGACGGTGACGGTGTCGCCGTCGTTCAGCCAGCGCTCGGGCTCGAAGGAGCGCCCATGGATGCCGTATTTCGGGCCTTCGACGCCGAGCTTTTCGATCCAGAAACGGTCGGCCTCGTGCGGTTCCTCGATGGGGACGCCGAGCTCCTCGGCGAAGATGCCGGCCTGCCCGCAATGGTCGATGTGGCCGTGGGTCAGCAGGATCTTTTCGACCGTGACCCCGGCCTGGCCAACGGCCGCCTTGAGTCGCGGCAGGTCGCCGCCGGGGTCGACGAACGCGGCACGGTTGGTCTTCGTGCACCACAGCAGGGTGCAATTCTGCTGGAGAGGAGTGACGGGAACAATCGCCGCCTTGAGCGGTGGCTCGCTCATTCCGCCGCTTCGAGCCTCGCCATCGAGGCAGGGGCGTCCTTCATCGAGCGCGACACGAGCTCCGCCTGGCGAAGGGCCCTGAGGATATTGCCGCCCGCGAGCTTGGCAAGATTGCGGTCGCTCCAGCCGCGGCGGATCAGCTCGGCGAACAGGCTCGGATAATCCTCGACCCCGTCGAGACCCTCGACGGTGGTCGTGATCCCGTCGAAGTCGCCGCCGATCCCGACATGGTCGTGGCCCGCGACCTTGACGACATGCTCGATATGGTCGGCGACGTCGGCAATGGTCGCGATGGGAGGAGGATGCGCCGCCTCCCACGCCTTGAGACCGGCTTCCACCTTTGCCTTGCTGTAGGAATAGATCGCCTTCAGCCGCGCCTCCTCGGCAGAGCGCTGGCTGTTCCAGGTCCAGATGTCGTTCCTCAGGAAAGTCGGAACGAAGGTGACCATCATCACGCCGCCGTTCGCGGGCAGCAGCGCAAGCACGTCGTCGGGGACGTTGCGCGGGTGGGGCGCGATGGCGCGCGCGTTGGAATGGGAGAAGATCACCGGAGCGCGGCTTGCCGCGATCGCGTCCTTCATCGTCTCGGGCGAAACGTGGCTGAGGTCGACCAGCATCCCTAGGCGGTTCATTTCCTTGACGACCTCGGTCCCGAATGGGCTGAGGCCGCCGTGCCTGGGTTCGTCCGTTCCCGCGTCGGCCCATTCGGTCGTCTGGTTGTGGGTCAGGGTCATGTAGCGCACGCCAAGGTCGTGGAAGCGGCGCAGCGCGGCCATCGAGCCGCCGATCTGGCGGCCGCCCTCGACACCCAGCAGCGAGGCAATCCTGCCGCGCCGGTGGATGCGGATGACGTCCTCGGCGTTCGAAGCCAGCTCGAGGTCGCGCGGATAGGATTCGATGATCCTTCGCGCCGTGTCGATCTGCTCGATAGTCGTCCGAATCGCCTCGTCGCCGGTGATCGTGCCGCTGATGTAAACCGACCAGAACTGGCCCCCCACCCGCCCGGCGCGGAGCCGCTTGATATCGGTCATCAGCGGCTTTTCGCGCCGGTCGGTGCCGCTTTGCAGCCCGCCGACTTCGCTCGAATGATCCTCGCGCAGCGCCCAGGGCAGGTCATTATGGCCGTCGATCAGCGGCGTCCGCTTCAGGATGCGGTCGATCCGCGCCATGGTTTTCGAATCGACGCCCTGCGCTCCGGCCGAGGCGGCTAGGGCCGCCAAACCCAGCCCGAAGAGCCATTTTTTCATGCGTATCATTGCGCCCGTTTAGAGGAGCCGCGACACGGCGCAAATGGGCTTGTCTGGGACGCTTTCGCCCGCGATGAGACCGCCATGAGCCAGCCGGAAAAGCGCGATCTCGAGGAAGTGATGCAGTTCGATCCCGAAGAGGGGATCGCGAACCTCGACGAGCATCTTGACCGGCTGCGGCAAAAGGCGGCGGAGGCCGGGTTCCGCTTCGACCGGCACGAGGCCCGCAACGAGCTTCAGGCCGCGACCTTCGGCAAGAAGCGGCCGGCGACCGCGCGGCTCCTGCTCAGCCCCACGGGCGCGATCGCCATCGAGCTCAAGGCCGACTAGGCGGCGATCGGGAAACGCAACAGCCGGTCCGCGACGGGCACGAGCGCGACCGCGTCGCCGCGAACCGCGCGGACGATCTCCGGATGGCTGGCGTCGAGCCCGCCGGTCAGCGCCCCGAATGCCGGAAGGATGAGCTTTCTTTCCGAGGCGACGAAGCAGCGCCTCGACACGCGGCGGCCCTTGATGCTCAGCCGGAGCTTCGGGTGGAAATGACCGGAGATCTCTGGCCGGCTCTCGTCTGCCTTTGCTTCATGGCGAAGCAGGATCCCGCCGACGTCGGCTTCCTCGACGATTGTCCCGCCGCAATGATCGGCAAAGCCCGGGTCGTGGTTGCCGACGATCCACGTCCAGTCGAGCCTTGCGGTCAGGCCGGTGAGCAGCGCGCGCGATTCGGCTGGCAGCCGGTCGCAACCGAAGCGGTCGTGGAAGCTGTCGCCAAGGCAGAACAGGCGCGTGGCTCCGCTCGCTCCTACCTCGGCCGCAAGCGCCGCGAGAGTCGCGTGCGAATCGTAGGGCGGCAGGAACTGGCCGAGCCTTGCGAACCAGCTCGCCTTTTCCAGGTGCAGGTCGGCAACCAGCAGCGCGTCCTGCGCGCGCCAGTAGAGCGCCCCCGATGGGGCCGCCGCGAACGTTTCTCCTGCGAACGAAAGGGGAACCATGGCGCAGCCTTACTGCGCTATTCGATCGTCCGGTAGTGGTCTCGAAGCGCGCGGGCGTCATGCAGCGCATTGTGCGGCACCCGGCTGTTCGCGGCCGTGCTGAAATTGCTCAGCGGAAGCAGCCGGAACGTGAGATGCCGCAGGTCGATCATCTCGCCGGGGCCGGTGACGAGCAGATTGCAGAATTGCGCGATATCTTCGGGCCAGTCGGCGATGATCACGGCCTCGCGGTCGTGTCTCAGGTAACGCTCAAGAGCGTGCGCGGCGTCGGCCCGGCCAAGCCTTGGGCAGGCGAGCTGCTCCGGGACCGAATCGAGATAGGGAAGGACGTTGCGCTCGACCCATTCGACGAGAGGTTCGTCGGTGCGCAGAGTCAGGTAGAGCTCTTCGCCGTCGTCCGGGACCAGCGCGAGGCTGAGCAGCGCACCGCCGGTGCCGTTGAACTCGGTGTCGAGAAAATAGCGCACGCAAAGCCGTCTGGACTCGTTGGCCCGCCCAGTCCAGTCTCGCCCCTTTCCGGACAACCGAGGAATGGGGAGGTTTTTGAAACATGGGATTGCGTCTGGTGTTGAGCGGGACTGCCGCGTTGCTTGCGGCCACGGCGATGACGGTTCCTGCAACGGCGGCGCCGAAGGACGAGGTGATCGCGGAAATCGCGCCGAACCATGACGAGGCGCTCGACCGGCTGAAGCAATGGATCGCGCTTCCGACGATCGCCAACATGGGCGTCAACCACAAGGAAGGCGCCGAGTTCATGCGGCAGCTGGCGCTGGACGCGGGATTCCAGAAGGCGCGGATCGTTCCGACCAAGGGGGTACCGGGCGTGTTCGCGACGCTGGATGCCGGCGCTCCGGTGACGCTCGCCATCTACTTCATGTACGACGTCAAGCATTACGACCCGGCCGAGTGGACCTCGCCGCCGCTCGAATCGCGGATGATCGACAAGCCGGGCGAGGGCAAGGCAATCGTCGGCCGCGGCGCGGTCAACCAGAAAGGGCCGCAGGCGGCCTTCCTGGCTGCGCTTCACGCCTTCAAGGACTCCGGGGTGAAGCCGCCGGTCAACCTCGTTCTGGTCGCCGAGGGCGAGGAGGAAATCGGGTCGACCAACTTCCGCGACATCATCGCCGATCCTGAGGTCAGAGCGGCGCTCTCCAAGGCGGTCGGGGTGATGATGCCCTCGACCGGCCAGGCCCGCGACGGCTCGGCGGAGATCGACCTTGGCGCGAAGGGCGTGATCGAGGTCCAGTTGGTCTCCAGCGGGGAGAGATGGGGCCGCGGACCGGCGAAGGACGTGCATTCCAGCCTGATGGCGATCGTCGACAATCCGGCCTGGCGGCTGGTCAAGGCGCTCGACACGCTGGTCGCCGACGACGGTTTCACGCCGGCCATCGACGGCTGGTTCGAAAATGTCGCGCCGCTCACTGACCGGCAGAAGCAGATGATCGCGCAGAGCTACAGCGAGGAAGAAAATGCGCAGACGATGCAGCAGTTGGGCGTCAAGCGCTGGATCAAGGACGAGGACGGGCTGACCGCGGCCTACCGGCTCGTCTCGCAGCCGACGGTCAACATCCAGGGGCTCGTTTCCGGCTACACGGGCCCTGGCGGAAAGACAGTCCTTCCCGGCCGCGCCGAGGCCAAGCTCGACTTCCGGCTGGTCCCGAACATGACCCGCGAGGAGGCCGAGGCGAAGCTCAAGGCGCATCTCGCCAAACGCGGATTTTCCGACATCGAGGTGATCGTCAGCGGCGGCTACGGCCCGACCCAGACCGACGAGAATGCGGCTATCGTCAAGGCCGCCGCGGCCGCCTACCGGAAGGCGGGCATCGACTACAGCTTCGACCCGCGCCGCGCCGGAAGCTGGCCGGGCGTGGTCTTCACCGGCGAGCCTCTCAAGCTGCCCGCCGGCCATTTCGGTTCCGGCCGGGGCGGCGGCGCGCACGCGCCGGACGAGTGGCTCTTGATTGAAAGCGCCAACCCGAAGGTCAATGGGTTCGACGGCCAGGCCAAGCTGTTCGTCGATTATCTCTACGAGGTGGCGGCTGCCGCCAAGAAGGGACGCTAGTCGCCCCGAAGGAGCGACCGGCAATCGTCGTCGGGGAGCGGCTTGCCCTTGCGGCACCGCTCCTCGGCGAGCCGCGCCTGGCGGCCGCGCTCCTCATCGGCCTTGCGAAGCGCGCGCCCGCGTTTCTCGTCGGCCTCCGACTGGCTGGTCGTGGCGAGGTCCACCGCCATCGACGCGGCCTTGACCGGCATGGTGACGGCGGTGACGGCCGTTTCGACGACCGCCTTGGCGGCGCACGCGCCGAGGAGGGGTGCAAGGCAGAGGAGAGCAAGCGTGCGCATCCGCTAAAGAATCGCAGAAGCTCAGGCTGCCGGCAATATGCAAATATTCACAATTGCATAGCGGCCTCGCCGAGCTGCTCCGCCTGCAGGAGCAGGGTCTCGTCGGCCTGTGTTCCGGCAGGAAGCGCCTCGCGCCCGACGATCACCATCAGCGGCACCGCCATCGGAGTGATCCGTTCCGCCTCGAAATGAACCATGGTCGCCGCCGCCCTGTCGACCAGCCGGACCAAGCGTCCGAGCTCGGTCATTCGCGCCCGCGCGTCGTCCCAGGCAGCGCGCAGGAGCAGGTGCTGCGGTTCGTAGCGGCGAAGCACGTCGTAGATGAGGTCAGTCGAAAAGCTGACCTGGCGCCCGGTCTTGCGCCGGCCGGGATGCTGGCGCTCGACGAGGCCGCCGATCACCGCGACCTCGCGGAAGGCGGTCTTGAGCAAATAGCTGTTCTCGACCCACTCAACGAACTCGCGCTCGAGGATGTCGGGCGAGAATAGCGCCTTGGGATCGCGGATCGGTTCGAGCCCGTAGCAGGCGAGGCCATAATCGTTGGCGACGAACCCCATTGGCTTGAGGCCCGCGCTTTCCATCCTCCGGGTGATCAGCATCCCGAGCGACTGGTGCGCGTTCCATCCCTCGAAGCTGTAGGCGACCATGTAGTGGAGCCCTTCATGGGCGAAAGTCTCGACCAGCAGCTCGTTCGGTTCTGGAATTGCGGACCTGCGCTCCTGCACCTCGAGCCATTCGCGGACGTCGTCCGGGAAGCGGCGCCAGTCGTTGCGGTCGGCGAGCATGTGCCGCACCCGGTTCGCGAGGTGCGTGCTCATGCTCATCCGGGTGCCGCCATAGGTGACGATCCGCGCCGGCTTTGACGAGGCGTGGACGATGATGTCCGTGTCCTTGAACTGCTCAACCTCCAGGCTGAGGCCGGAAAAATAGAAATGGTCGCCGGGCGAGAGCGTCGCGGCATAGCCTTCCTCGATCGTGCCGAGCTTGCGCCCGCCCCGGAAGCGCACGGTGAGCAGGGGCTGCTCGACGATCACCCCGGCGTTCAGCCGGTGCTGCTGGGCGATCGCGGGCCGGGCGATCCGCCAGCGCCCGTCGGGCTCGCGGACCAGCCGGCGGAATCGGTCATAGGCTTTCAATGAATAGCCGCCGGTGGCGATGAAGCTCAGTACTTCGTCGAAGGTTGCGCGCTCCAGATTCCGGTACGGGGCCGCCGGGCGGATCTCGGCGAACAGCGAATCCGGGTCGAAGGGAGCGGAGCACGCCATCGCGAGGATGTGCTGGGCAAGCACGTCGAGGGTGCCCGGCCGGAACGGCTCCGGGTCGAGCTCGCCTTCCTCGATCGCGTCGAGCGCGGCCCGCGACTCCAAATATTCGAAGCGGTTTCCGGGGACGATCATCCCGAGCGACGGCTCATCAAGCCGGTGGTTGGAGCGGCCGATCCGCTGCAGCAGCCGCGAGCTGCCCTTGGGCGCGCCCATCTGGACGACAAGCTCGATGTCGCCCCAGTCGATGCCGAGGTCGAGGCTGGATGTGCAGACCAGCCCGCGCAAGCGCCCGGACGCCATCGCCGCCTCGACCCTGCGCCGCGCCTCGAGCGCAAGGCTGCCGTGGTGGATGCCGATCGGGAGCGCCTGCTCGTTCACCGCCCACAGGTCCTGGAAGATGAGCTCGGCGAGGCTTCGCGTGTTGCAGAAGACGAGCGTCATCTTGTGCCGCTCGATCAGCTCCATCACCTCGCGCGCGGCGTGGCGGCCGGAATGCCCGCCCCAGGGAATTTTGCTTTCGGGGATCAGGATTGAAAGGTCGGGCTCGGCTCCGGGATCGCCGGTGACGAGCGCGACGCGCTCCGGGTCCGCGTCCCTGCTCAGCCAGGCGCGGTAGGCGACAGGGTCGCTGATGGTGGCCGACAGGCCGACGCGCCGGAGCCCGGGCGCGAGCGCCTGCAACCGCGCCATCGACAGAGCGAGCAGGTCGCCGCGCTTCTCACGCGCGAAGGCGTGCAGCTCGTCGACGACGATGGTGGCGAGGCCTGCGAAGAGCTGCGCGCTGTCGGGGTAGCTGAGGAGCAGGCTCAGCGATTCGGGCGTCGTCAGGAGGATTTGCGGCGGGCGGACCCGCTGCCGCGCCTTGCGGTCCGAAGGCGTGTCGCCGCTCCTCGTCTCGACCCGGATCGGCAAGCCCATTTCGCCGATCGGGCCGAGCAGGTTGCGCTGAACGTCCACGCCGAGCGCCTTCAATGGCGAGACGTAGAGCGTGTGCAAGCCCTCAGTAGGATTCTCGATCAGGTCGCAAATAGCTGGAAGAAAACCGGCAAGCGTCTTTCCCGACCCTGTGGCGGCGACAAGGAGCGCATCGCGGCCCGCCCGTGCGGCTTCGAGCATGTCGAGCTGGTGCCGGCGCGGGGCCCAGCCGCGCGATTCGAACCAGCGCTCGACGACCTGCGGGAGATCGGCCCCGCCGGTCAGAGGTCGTCGGTCCCCTCGCGCCGGCGGGCTTCTTCTTCGCGATACACCTCGCGCGTCGCCTGTTCCGTGCGCTCTTCCTCGCGCCTGCCGGCCCGTCCCCAGGAGCGGAAGGCCAGCCACGCCAGGAGCACGAGAAGGATGACCGGCGCGACGACGTCGATCAGCCACCACCAGGTATCGCCCATGTTTTCAGCCTCCTTGCCCGGAACCGCCGGGGGTTTTCGGCTACTATAGCTCGCAATGCCGCGCCTGGGTTCCTGGATCGAGGTTTTTCCGGAAGGAATTTTCGTGCGCCCGGCGGACGCGTGGGTCGATCCGTCGCTGCCAAAGCCGCGGGCGCTGATCACCCACGGCCATTCCGATCATGCGCGCGGCGGGCATGGCGCGGTGCTGGCAACGCCCGAGACGCTCGCGATCATGGCGCTTCGCTACGGCCCTCAGAACGGCCAGCCCGTTGCCTATGGCGAGAGCGTTACGGTGGGGGATGTTAGCGTGAGCTTCGTCCCGGCCGGCCATGTGCTCGGGTCAGCGCAGGTCGTGCTCGAGCACGGCGGGGAGCGCATTGTCGTGTCCGGCGACTACAAGCGGCGCGAGGACCCGACCTGTCACGCCTTCGTGCCCGTTCCGTGCGACGTCTTCATCTCCGAAGCGACGTTCGGCCTTCCGGTCTTCCGCCATCCCGACACCGGCGGAGAGATCGACCGGCTGCTCCACCGGCTCCATTCGGACCGGTTGCGCTGCGTGCTGGTGGGCGCCTATGCGCTCGGCAAGGCGCAGCGGGTGATCGCTGAATTGCGACGGCGCGGGCACGAGGAGCCGATCTATATCCACGGCGCGCTCGAGCGGATGTGCGCGCTTTACGAGGAGCATGGCGTGGCGCTCGGCGAGCTTCGGCTGGCGACCGGGGTTCCGAAGGACGAGCTTCGGGGGAGGATCGTCATCGCTCCACCGGGGGCGCTCAACGATCGCTGGTCGCGGCGGCTCCCGGATCCGGTCACCGCGATGGCTTCCGGCTGGATGCGGATTCGCCAGCGCGCCCGCCAGGCGAACGTAGAGCTGCCGCTCGTCATCTCGGACCATGCCGATTGGGACGAGTTGACCGGGACCATCCGCGAGCTCGCGCCGAGCGAACTGTGGATCACCCATGGCCGAGAGGAAGCGCTCAAGCACTGGTGCATGACCCACCAGATCAAGGCGCGCGAGCTCAACCTTGTCGGCTACGAGGACGAAGACGAGGAGGATTGAGGCGGTTCACTTTTCGAAGAACGCTGTGTTACCGCGGCATCCTGTTGTTTCACCTGAGGTGGCCATGCCCGCGTTTCGTTTCCTGTTCTTTTCCGTCGCCCTGACCGCGCTTGCCGCTCCTGCGACGAGCCAGCAGCCGCCGATCCTCCAGCCCGGCCCGCCGGGCCATCCGACGCGCCCGCTAAGCCCGCAGGAAGCGGTCAAGGTTTCCGACACCAGCTACTCCGCCGACGACGTCCAGTTCATGCAGGACATGATCGTCCACCACCAACAGGCGATCGACATGGTGGCGCTGGTCAAGGGCCGGACCAACCGCAAGGAAATCGTCGACATCGCCCGGCGGATCGAGGCTTCGCAGGCCGACGAGATGAAGTTCATGCGCGACTGGCTGCGCGAGCGCGGCGAGCCTCTGCAGGCGCCTGCCGGGGCGCATTCCGCGCACGCCGCCCACGGTGACACCGCCATCAAGGGGATGGCCACGCCGCAGCAGATGGCGGCGCTCGCCGCGGCGAAGGGCGCTGCATTCGACAGGCTGTTCCTGGAGCGGATGATCGCCCACCACGAAGGCGCGGTGTCGATGGCGAAGCGGCTGCTCGACCGGGCCGGCTCCGCCTACGACCCCGTGCTGTTCGAGTTCGTCAACGAGGTGATCACCGACCAGAAGGCGGAGATCAAGCGGATGAACGCGCTCGTGCCGGCGCTTGCTCCCGACCCGCGCACTGCGCTCGCCGCGGGCTTCGAAAAAGCGGATCAGGCCGCCTCCAACATGAAGCTCGTCGCTTCCCTCCCGAAGCCGCCCGGATTCTTCGACCCGAAGAACCCGGCCGGGATCCCGCCCGAGAAGCCGGCCAAGCCGGGTGAAAAAAAGGCGAAGGAGAAGGACGCGCCGCCCGCCGACGACGATGCCCGGGCTCCGCTGCTCAGCTTTTCCAACACGGACATGGCCTTCTCCGGAGACCTGCTGGCGGTCGGCAACTATCACGGCTTCAACCTCTACCGGCTCGGACCCGGCGGCCGGCCGGCGCTGATCAGCTCCGTCATCTGCCCGGGCGGCCAGGGCGACCTTTCCATCGTCGGTCACCTTATGATCATGTCGGTCGAACAGAACCGGGGACGCGTCGATTGCGGGCTGCAGGGAGTCCGTGAGACCGTGAGCCCGGTCCGCTTCCGGGGCTTGCGCATCTTCGACATCCGCAACCCGGCACTGCCGGTCCAGGTCGGGCAGGTGCAGACCTGCCGCGGCTCGCACACCCACTCGGTCGTGTCCGGCCCCGGCAGGGACGGCAAGATCATCGTCTATGTTTCGGGCACCTCGTCCGTGCGCAAGGAAGCCGAGCTTCCCGGCTGCATCGGCGCGGTTGCGGGCGACCCGCGTACCGCCCTGTTCAGGATCGACGTCGTCGAGATCCCGGTCGCCAATCCGGCGGCGTCGTGGATCATCGACAGCCCGGCGGTCTTCGCCGACCCGGCGACCGGCAATCTCGCGGGCCTCTATCGCGGCGGCGACGACGAAGACCCGGACCACCGCACCAGCGTAACCGACCAGTGCCACGACATCACGGTCTTCCCAACACGCTCGCTCGCCGCAGGAGCCTGCTCGGGCAACGGAATCATCTTCGACATTTCCAACCCGCGTAAGCCGCGGCGGATCGACGCCGTGTTCGACCCGGGGTTCGCCTACTGGCACTCGGCGACGTTCAACAACGATGGCACCAAGGTGCTTTTCACCGACGAATGGGGTGGCGGGAGCAGGCCGCGCTGCCGGGTGCAGGACCCGCGCGACTGGGGTGCCAACGCCATCTACGACATCGTCGACGGCAAGCTCCGTTTCCGGAGCCATTTCAAGCTTCCCGCAGCGCAGACCGAGCAGGAAAACTGCGTCGCCCACAACGGCTCGATCGTTCCGGTCCCGGGCCGCGATATCTTCGTCCAGGCCTGGTACCAGGGCGGCATCTCGGTGATCGACTTCACCGATTCTGGCCGGCCGCACGAGATCGCCTATTTCGACCGCGGGCCGATCCACAAGGACAAGCTGGTCCACGGCGGCTTCTGGTCGGCCTATTGGTACAACGGCCGGGTCTATGCGACCGAGATCGCGCGCGGGCTCGATGTGCTCGAGCTGACGCCAAGCGAACATCTGTCGGCCAACGAGATCGCCGCCGCGCGGCTCGCCGATTACGGTGGCCGCTTCAACCCGCAGCAGCAGTTCCCGGTGCGTTGGCCTGACCACCCCGTGGTCGCGCTCGCCTATGTCGACCAGCTCGAACGCTCGCGGCACCTGCAGCCGGCGGCGATCGCCGCGCTTCGCCAGGCGCTCGGCGAGGCCTTAGCCGGCTTCGGTCAAGGCCGGCGCGACCCGCAGCTTGCTTCGCGCATCAGAACGCTCGCGGCCACGGTGCCGGCGGAAAGCTCGGACCCGATCGCGGCGAACCGGCTCCAGGCGCTCAGGCGGACATTGTCGGGGATCGCCGCGCAGCTTCGCTAGGAGCCAGTCCTCCGGATGCCGGAGCTGGCCAGCTGTTCGTCGATCTGCGCGACGAGGCGCTCCACCCCCGACTGGTCCCTTGCCTCGGCGCGTGCGACGAGCACGTCCTGCGTATGGGAGGCCCGGAGAAGCCACCAGCCGTCGTCCGTGCTGACCCTGACACCGTCAGTGCAATCAACCCGCGCCCCTTCGGCCATGAGACGGGCCTTGACCTCCTCGACCACGGCGAACTTGCGGGTTTCCGGAACGGGAAAGCGCATCTCGGGCGTCGCGACCGAACGCGGCATGGAATCCACGATCTCGGTCATGCTCCGGCCGCTCGCGCTTACGGCCTCGATCAGCCGGATCGCCGCGTAAAGGGCGTCGTCGAAGCCGAACCAGCGATGCTTGAAGAAGATGTGGCCGCTCATCTCGCCGGCAAGCGGAGCGCCGGTCTCCTTCATCTTCGACTTGATGAGGCTGTGGCCCGTATTCCACATCAGCGGCGTGCCGCCGAGCTCGGCGACCCGGTCGAACAGAGTCTGGCTGGCCTTGACGTCGGCGATGATGGTTGCGCCGGGAAGCTCCCGAAGCACCGGCTCGGCGAGGATCATCAGCAACTGGTCGCCCCAGATGACGCGGCCCCTGCCGTCGATCGCGCCGATCCTGTCCCCGTCGCCGTCGAAGGCTATGCCGAAATCAAGATCGTGCTCGGCAACCAGGCGCTTGAGATCGGCGAGATTGGCCTCAACCGTGGGATCCGGATGGTGGTTGGGGAAGTTTCCGTCGACTTCCGTGAACAGGGTGAAATGTTCGCCGGGAAGACGCTCGACCAAGCGCTCGACGATCGGGCCCGCGGCGCCATTGCCGGCGTCCCAGCCGATCCGGAACGGACCGCCGGAAAAATCCTCGAGCAGCCGGTCGACATAGGCCCCGCTGACGTCGACATCCTCGACGGAGCCACGTCCCTCGCTCCAGTCGCCGGCTTCGCACCGCCGGCCGAGCGCCTGGATCTCTTCGCCGAACACCGAACGCCCGTTCAAAAGCAGCTTGAAGCCGTTGTAGCTGGCCGGGTTGTGGCTGCCGGTCACCTGGATGCCGCCGTCGACGTCGAGGTGATGGGTCGCGAAATAGAGCATCGGGCTTGGGCCCATGCCGATCCGGACGACATCGAGCCCACCTTCGGTGAGGCCCTTCACCAGCGCCGCCTCGAGGGCCGGCGAATGCGCCCTTCCGTCGCGGCCGACGGCAATGCGCCTGGCTCCTTCGTCCCGCGCGAGCGCGGCAAAGCCGCGGCCGAGCGCATAGGCATCGGCCTCGGTCAGGGTCTCGCCGACGATTCCGCGGACGTCATATTCGCGCAGGATGGAAGGGTGGAAGCGGTGGGTCATGCCGGGCCGAACGTCGGGCCGCTCGCTTGGTTCAGCCAGCGGCCGCCACCTTCTGCTCGGCTTCGTTCGCGCCGGGAATTCCGAGGCCCGACACCATCTCCCGTAGCTCCTGCCTGGCGGCGACGTGCCCGATCCCGACATCGCCCAGATGCTCGAAGTCCAGCAGGGTCAGCCCCTTCGGGAACAGTTCGCGGTAGATGACCCGCTCTCCCAGGCCCGGAATCACCCGGAAGCCGACCCGGCGGGCGAGCTCGTCGAGCGCCGCGCCGACGCGGCGGAGGTTGTGCGAATCGACGTGCTGGAGACGGTTGCGAAGTACCACCCAGTCGACGCTCTTCCCGGTCGCCTTGGCTCGCTGCGTCCGGCTGTTCCAGATCAGCTCGGCGTAGAAGCTGGGCTTCGTGACTTTGAAATTCTCGGGGTGCACCTGGCCGATCAGGTCGAGGTCGACGAAGCTGTCGTTCATCGGCGTGACGAGCGTGTCGGCCTTGAGGATTGCTTCGCGCGAATGCGGGTCGTCGCGCCCGGGCGTGTCAATGACGAGCACGTCCGCGTCCTCCGCGAGGCGCTCCAGGGTCGGCTCGACCCGATCGTCGGCCTCAAGGACCGCGAAAGCCGCGCGGGGCAGCTCCTTGTCCAGGCGGCGCATCGTTGCGTCCCGGTTCTCGAGATAGCGGGCGAGCGTGCGCTGGCGAGTATCGAGGTCGAGCGCAGCCACGCGGTGGCCCATGGCCGCAAGCGCGATTGCGGTGTGCACCGCGGTCGTCGACTTCCCAGTGCCGCCTTTTTCATTGGCGAAAACGATGATGTGCGGCTGGCCCATTGCGGCCCCCTTGAACTTGACCCCCCGCGCGTCGCAAAGCGCGGCCCACGACGCAAGCTTACCGGAGGCGAATCCGCGGTGCAAACGGTCCGTGACCATGGGCAATTGGGGAGCGCGCTCGTTGCGCTTCGCGCCGGCGGCAAGCGTATCGCTCTCGTCCCGACCATGGGCGCCCTGCACGCCGGCCATCTCGCGCTGGTCGACGAAGCCAGGCGGCAGGCCGACCGCGTGGTCGCCACCATCTTCGTTAACCCGCTCCAGTTCGGAGAGGGCGAGGACCTCGACCGCTATCCCCGGCAGGAGCGTGAGGACATGGCAGCGCTCGAGCAAGCGGGCTGCGACCTGCTGTGGATACCCGCGCCCGAGCAGATCTATCCGGCGGGGTTTTCGACGACCGTGTCGGTTAAGGGCTTGAGCAGCCGCTGGGAAGGCGAGGCCCGACCGGGCCATTTCGACGGGGTGGCGACGGTCGTCGCCAAGCTGTTCAACGCCGTGCGGCCCGAGGTCGCCCTGTTCGGCGAAAAGGACTTCCAGCAGCTCGCGGTGCTCCGCCGGATGACGATCGACCTCAACCTGCCGATTTCCATCGTGGGCGTGCCGACCGTGCGCGACGGCGATGGCCTCGCTCTGTCCTCGCGCAACGCCTACCTTTCGGGCGAGGAAAGGGCGCGAGCGCTTGCGCTTCCGCGAGCGCTGGCCGGCGCGGCGGAGGCGATCGAGGCCGGCAAGGACGTCGCCGAGGCGCTCGACGAGGCGAAAGGCAAGCTCGTCCAGGCGGGGTTCGATCCGATCGACTATGTCGCGCTCGTCGATTCCGAGACGTTCGAGCCGCTTGGCTCGGCAAGCGGAACGATGCGCCTGATTGCCGCCGCCACCATCGGCCGGACGCGGCTGATCGACAATCTTCCGGTCGCCGCGCCCGAATAAGGTCAGCGCCGCGTTAACCATTTCTTCGGGAAGTCGGTCCGAAAACGCTCCCAGCAAGGAAAAAAGGGGAGTGTTGCAACCATGGCTATCAGTCAGAAAGCGCAGGAATTCCTGATTCGCAGCCGGATCGCCGACGCGGAGCGCGGCGACGTCGACGCCTTGTTCGAGCTTGGAATCACCTATTCCACCGGCCGCGGCGGCGTTCCGGTCGACCTCGTCGAAGCGCACAAGTGGTTCAACCTCGCCGCGCTTTCCGGCTGCACCCGCGGTCAGGAGTGCCGCGCCGAGATCGCGCTAGAAATGACGGCCCGCGAGATCGCCGAGGCGCAGCGCCAGGCGCGCGCCTGGCTCGGAGCGAGCCAGCACCAGCGCTACGCTGCCTAGAGCACTTTCGTAACGACCCGCGGGCCGGCGGCCACCGTCATCGTGCCCAGCCGCAGGGTTCCCGGCCTTTCCTTGCCCCAGCTCGTCACGCTGATCCGGTCCGGCGCGACCCCCTGAAGCACCAGGAAATCGCGGACGGCATTCGCCCGCCGCAGCCCGATCGCGATCGCATAGTCGCGCGTGTCGTTCACTCCCCCATGGCCTTCGAGCCTGATCCTGACGAACGGATTGGCGACGAGCCAGCGTGCCTGCGCGGCTAGCGTCCTGGCCGCATTGGCATCGACGGTGAAGCCGCGCGCTGGGAAATAAACGGTGTCGCTCCCGGCGGCCGTGACCAGCGATCCCTGAAGCACCTCCGGTGGAACGGAGGGCGGAAACGGCGCGGGCTGCTGGTTCCCCTCGCGCGGGACGATCACCGGAAGTCGCGGAAAGCGCACCTGCGCGGTTGCCATCGTGCTCGCCAAGGCTGCGAGGAGGAGAAAGGCTATGGCGCGCTTCACCGGCCCTGCTCCTTGCGCGTCGACCAGGCGGGGTCGGTGGCGGCTTGTGGAGTGGGAACGGGCCGGGCATCGCCGCCCGCTACCGGCACGCTCGCCAGGCCTGTCCGGCGAGCCGCCGGGTCGAGCCTCTGGAACAGCACGCGCTCGCCGTCCGGGCTCCAGCTCGGCTGCTCATCCTGTGGGCCCGAGGTCAGGATGCGCTCTTCCGAGCCGTTGGCGTTCATCACCCCGATCCGCGAGGAGCCAGCCAGCGCGTTCGTGAAGGCCAGCCGGTTGCCGTCGGGGCTCCAGGAAGGCGAGCCATAGTCGCCGCGGCCGAAGCTGACGCGCCGCTGCTCCGAGCCGTCGGAATTCATCACGTAGAGTTGCGGACTGCCCGACCGGTCGCTGACGAAGGCGATCCTGCGTCCATCGGGCGAAAAGGCGGGACTGGTGTCGACGGCAGGCGAAGCGGTCAGTTGCTGCGGGAAAGCCCCGTCCGCCGGTACAAGGTGGATGTCCGTGTTGCCGTTGGTCGCGATCGATAGCGCGATCCGCTCTCCGTCCGGCGAAAAGGCGGGTGCGAAGCTCTCGACTGCGCCCCGCAGAAGCGAGCGGTCGTTCTTCGAAGAAACGTCGACGATCCGTACCTCCGGCCGGCCGTCGGCGAAGCTCGTGTAGGCGATCCTGTCGCCCGCCGGCGACCAGCGGGGGCCGACGACGGTGGATTGACCTTCGGTCAGGAAGCCGTGGTTGGCGCCGTCGAAGTCCATAACTGCGAGCCGCTTGACCGGGATGTCGGCGGGGCCGCTCTGCGCCACATAGGCGATCTTCGTGTCGAACAGGGGCGGATTGCCGGTGACCTTCGAATAGGCAGCGTCGGCGCACAGGTGGGCGGCGCGGCGCCAGTCACCAGGGTTGAGCGCAAACCCCTGGCGCGCGAGCTCGCGCCCGGACTGGACGTCATAGACGTAGCAGCCGATCGCGATCCGTCCGTCGGACCTCGCGTTGACGAAGCCCGAAAGGAGCAGCTTTGCGTTCGCCGCGCGCCACTGCGGGTAGGCCGGCGCGGTGACCTCCGGGAAGGACGGGATCCGCACCTTGCGGATGTCGGCGACGATGAACCGGCCGGTGGACTTCAGGTCCGATGAAATGAGGTCCGCGATCTGGTTGGCGAGCACCCAGGTGTCGCCGGCTTCGGTCTCGGTGATCTTGGCGGTCGCGAGCGGCGGGATCGCGATCACATAGGCCTTGCCCGCCGAAGGGTCGGGCGCCTGCCGCTGCTGGGCCGAAGCGGCGCAGGAGATCGCGAGCAACAAGGGCAATGCGAGGAAATGCGCTTTGTGTTCAAACATTCGAGACGTCATCATCTGCCCTTGGCCGTAATTGCTCTGAACCTCTCGACCCATTCGTGCGGCTGGCGTCGCGGGCGCTGGTCGGCGGTGAGGAAGGCGGCGGTCACCATCGCCTCTGCGACAAGATCGTTCCCGCGCATGACCCGCTGCTGAATGGTGACCGAAACGGCGCGCACGGCCGTAAGAGTGCTGACAACGACAAGGTCGTCGCCGAGATAGGCGGGCTTGCGATAGCGGATCGCGACCTCCGCCACGGCATAGGCGCTCCCCGTGCGCTCAAGCTCCGCCTTCTGGTCGATCCCGGCGGCGCGGAGCATGTCGGAGCGCGCCCGTTCCATGAACTTCAGGTAGTTTGCGTAATAGACGATGCCGGCGGTGTCCGTGTCCTCGAAATAGACGGTCAGCGCGAAGCGATGCTCGCCGCCGACGAAACCGCCGCGATAGGGCTGGTCGAAATCGGTCAACGGCGATTCGTTACGGGCTGGGCGGCTCCGGCTTGCCCGCCCCTGTTCTTGCCGCGAGCGGTTGCCAAGCTCCGTTCGAGCTTTTCGACGCCCTTGATCACATCGCCGAGGCCGATCGACATGTCGGCAAGGTGCATTCCCCAGCCGGGGATGAACATACCAAGCATCCCAACCTCACCACCGATCCGGCTCGTGCGCTTGCTTCCCGGGACGCCAATCGTCCGGACGGAAAGATAGCCGCGCCGGCCGTCGTTAACGCAGCTGGCGGCGACCAGCCCTTCGGTGCGGACATAGGGCGTCGGCGGTGGTCCCTCCGTTGACCAGACGATGGGCCCGCCGGGAACCGGATAGTTCGAGCGGGTATGCCAGTAGCTGTCGAGCAGCTCCCAGCGCCTCGAAGCCGGATCCGCCGGGTTGGTGCAGCCGACTGTCATCCCGGGCGGCGCCCAGCCGAACATCGCGCCTTCGGGCGGCGGGTTGTTCTCGCGGAAGCTGACCCAGCTCATCACGCAGCCGGTCTCGGTCGTGGAGGCGCACAACGGAGTCGACTTGAACGTCCCGCCAACGCGCTTGCCCTGCGGCACCAGAACGTTGAAGCCGGGGATGATCGCGCGGACCAGCTGACGCGCAACCGGCTTCCCCTCGATCTCGTTCCGGATCAGCTGCTGAATCATCAGCGACCCCTGGCTGTGGCCCACGAGCACGAAGGGCCGTCCACGGTTATATTTGGCGAGATAGGTGCGCCAGGCCGCCGCGACGTCGCCGTAGGCTGTTGCCGCCTCCTTGCGCACATCGCCGCCCGCCGAGGCGGCCGCGACTGCCCCCAGCGTCATCTGCCGGTAGACCGGGGCGAAAGGCCGGCAAACGGAGGCGAAGCGCGCGAACTGCGCCTGGGTGGCGCCGATTTCTTCCCTCACGACGAGGTCGCTGTTCAGGCCCTTGTCGGATGAGACGGTCGGATAGACGTAGAAACAATCGAACGGCGGGTCGCTGGCGACGGGGCTGAGCCCGGTCGAGCCGTAGCCGTTCGGGTTGAGCGCGGTCGTCGGAAGCGGAGTGGAACAAACGTCCTTGCGGCCGGGCAGGCACAGCCAGTTGCGTTCGAGATTGTAGTTGGGGGCCGCTGCGCCTGCGGGAGCAGCGGACTGCGGCGGTGCGAGCGCCGCGATCACGCCGGTTACGAATCTGCCGATCACTTCGGTTCACTCTCCACGTCGAACAGGCCGGACTGGCTGTCGCTCGGCGGGTTGAGCCCGAGGTGCTTCCAGCCGCGGCTGTTGAGGCAGCGTCCCCTTGCCGTGCGCGCGATGAGACCAAGCTGAATGAGGAACGGCTCGATAACGTCCTCGATTGTGTCGCGCGGCTCGGAGAGGCCGGCGGCGAGGGTCTCGACCCCGACCGGCCCGCCGCGATAGATGTCGGCTATCATCGTCAGATAGCGCCGGTCCATCGCGTCGAGGCCAAGCGCGTCGATCTCGAGCCGGTCGAGCGCGGCGTCCGCGACCTTGGCATCGATGGTGGCGGCCCCCGACGCATGGGCGAAGTCGCGCACCCGGCGAAGCAGCCGGCCGGCGATGCGCGGAGTCCCCCGCGAGCGGCGCGCGATCTCGTGCTCGCCTTCGGGCGTGGTGGGAGCGCTCAAGAGCCGGGCGGCGCGGCGGACGACCTGCTCGAGCTCTTCCACCGAATAGAAGTTCAGGCGGACCGGGATTCCGAAGCGGTCGCGAAGCGGCGTCGTCAGCAGCCCCTGCCTGGTGGTCGCACCGACGAGGGTGAAGCGCGGAAGCTCGATCCTGACGGAGCGCGCCGACGGCCCCTCGCCGATCATCAGGTCGAGCGCGCGGTCCTCCATCGCCGGGTAAAGCACCTCCTCGACCGCGGGGTTGAGGCGGTGGATCTCGTCGATGAACAGGACGTCGCCGTCCTCGAGGTTGGTGAGGAGCGCGGCGAGGTCGCCCGACTTGGCGATGACCGGACCCGAAGTGGCGCGGAAGCCGACGCCCATCTCGCGCGCGAGGATCCCGGCAAGCGTCGTCTTGCCCAGCCCCGGCGGCCCGTGAAGGAGGACGTGGTCGAGCGGCTCGCCGCGGCCCTTGGCCGCAGCCACGAATACGCGCAGATTCTCCCGCGCCGCCTTCTGGCCGATGAACTCGTCGAGGTTCTTCGGGCGAAGCGCGAGGTCGGAATCCTCGGGCGTTCGCTCCGGCGTCGTGATGCGGGCGGGGTCCGTGGCCATCAGCGCCAATGCTCGACTTCGCTGCCGAGGATTTCAACCCAGTCGTGCTTTCGCTCTTCCCACACGGAAAAGCGCGGCGAAGCGAAATAGGGATCGTCGAACGCGCCGAGCGGGATCGCAACGAGGTCCGCCAGCTTCGCGTCCACGCTCGGCCCCTCGATCAGGTAATAGACGTCGGACCCGCACTCCGGACAGAAGTGGAAGATGCCGCGGTTGCCGCTGTCGGCGACCATGACGAAGGACTTCGACTCGCCTTCGATCGCGGTGCGCTCCTTCGGCCAGCGCGCCTGCACAGCGAAGGCGCTTCCCGAACGCTTCTTGCAGTTGAGGCAGTGGCAGACGGAGACGCGGACCGGCTCGCCACTGACGGTCGCGCGGAGCCGTCCGCAGCGGCAGGAGGCGGTACGATCCGTCACTTCGCTCGTCCGTGATGGTGGTCGATGGTCGCCTGATCGAGGCGAAGGAAACGGGCAGCATTGTTGTAGAGAATGTCGCGCTTCTGGTGGGCGGTCAGGAAGGGTGCATCTTCGATGGCCTTTACTGACGGCGTGATGACGCCTGGCCAGATCATCTGGTCGGAGCCGAACAGGACGCGGTCGCCGTAGCCAGCGTCGACTATCTCCTTGAGGAACGAGTAAAAGGCTGCGCGAGGCTCGGTGTACACGATGCTGCCGATCTCGGCGTAGACATGCGGATAATTGAACATCAGCGCGCGCAAGCGGTCGGCATGGGGATAGGCGGCGTGCATGATCGACACGCGCAGCTTGGGGTGTTTGACGAGCACGCTTTCCAGCTTAAGCGGATCGCTGTTGGCCGCGCGATAGCCGCGATTTTGGCCATAAGGCTCGCCCGGTTCGCCGGGACCCATATGGATTGCCACGGGGACGTCAAGTTCAACCGCGAGCGCCCACAAGGGATCCATGCGTGGATCATCGACCGCGACGCCTTCATATTGCGCCATGATCTCGCCGATGACCGTCAGTTTGCCGACGCGATGTAGGGCGCGCAATTGGTCGAGACTTTTCGGCGCGACGTGGCGCTGTCCGGCCGTGCCGGGCAGGCGGTAGTCGACAGCGGGCATGAAACGCGGGCTCGCTTTCAGCCATTGGTCGACCTGTTCAGGCTCGCCGCTTACCACGCCGTAGATGTTGTTGGCTTCCAGCTCGCGGATTGTATCGGACAGCACCTCGGCGTCGGTCCTGGCGGCGGGCACCGGCTCGTCACACGGCGTACCGTTCATCTCCATTCCTTCGTGGATGCCGTTCTTCGGATCGCTCCTCGGCATGACCCGGAAGGGCGTGCACATCGGCATCGGATCGCTGCCGACATAGCCGGCCCGGCGAGCGTGGAGATGCATGTCGATGATCGGGGGCTTGGCCGGCGGTCCCGCAGCCAGCGCGAGCAAGAATACCATCATTTCGCCGCCTTTCGAAGTGCGAGGCGCACCAGCGCGTCGAGGCCGGCATCGGGGCCGAGCTCGTCCTGGGCGGCGTTGACCGCGACGCTGGCCTCGGCCGGCTTGAAGCCGAGGTTGGCGAGCGCCGAGAGAGCGTCCGCGGCAGCGCCGGTGCGCGGGGCGGGCGCCGCGCCCCCAAGCCCAACCACGCCGAGCTTGCCCTTGAGCTCGTTAGCGATCCGCGCGGCGAGCTTCGGCCCGACCCCGTTGGCGCGGCCGATCATCGCCGTGTCGCCCTGGGCCGCGGCGCGGGCGAGCTCATCGGGCGAGAGCGCCGAGAGGATCGCCATCGCCAGCCTGCCGCCGACGCCCTGGATCGAGGTCAGGGCACGGAAGGCGTCACGCTCTGCGGCCGAACCGAATCCGAACAGGGTCCAGGCGTCCTCGCGCACCTGCAGCTCGGTCAGCACCATCACCTCGCCGCCGATCGGCCCGAGGGCGTCGAGCGTCCGAGCCGAGGCGAGCAGCTGGTAGCCGACGCCGCCGACGTCGATCACCGCCGTGTCGGCGGTCAGCTCGGCAAGGATTCCGGTCAGGCGGGCGATCATGACGAAGCGTACCGTATCGCTTCGTCACCCCCGCGCAAGCGGGGGTCCCGCTGTCTTTAAGAACAAGCGGGATTCCCGCTTTCGCGGGAATGACGGGAAAAAGTCGCCAGGTGATGAGCATGGGTGATCGCGACTGCGAGCGCGTCGGCGGCGTCCGGGCCTGCGATCTTCGCTCCCGGGAGCAATCGCGACACCATCGCGTGGACCTGGACCTTTTCGGCGCCGCCGGTGCCGACCACCGCCTTCTTGACGAGGCTCGGCGCATATTCGCCGACCGCCATTCCGGAGCGCGCGGCGACCATCAGCGCGACACCGCGCGCCTGGCCGAGCTTCAGGGTCGATTGCGGGTTCTTGTTGACGAACACCTCCTCGACCGCGGCGGCTTGCGGCCGGTGGTCGGCGATCAGCGCCTCCAGCTCCGCGGCGAGGTGCGCGAGCCGGTCGGGAAGCGGGTCCGACGCCTTGGTTTTGACTTCCCCGTTGGCGATGTGGGCGAGGCGATTGCCCTCGGCGCGGATCAGGCCCCAGCCGGTGGTTCCGAGACCGGGATCGAGGCCGAGGATGATCACGACCATCTCCTCCCCACGGTTTCGTGGGGAGGGGGACCATCCGAAGGATGGTGGAGGGGTCCATGTGCCTTGCAAGACGGCCCCTCCACCGGCTTCGCCGGTCCCCCTCCCCTGCGAAGGCAGGGGAGGAAACGCGTCACACCATCTTCTCCAGCTCCTCGTCCGGGACCTTCTCATTGCCCCAGACGGTCTGCACGTCGTCGTCCTCCTCCAGCGCGTCGAGGAGCTTCAGGAGCTGCTGCGCGTCGTCGCCGCGGACCTCGACCTCGGTTTGTGGCTTCCAGGCGAGCTTCGCGCGCTCCGCCTCGCCGAGCATTGGCTCAAGCGCCTTCGCGACTTCATGGAGCTGCTCGACGCTGGTCCAGATGCGATGCCCGTCCTCGTCGGACTCGACGTCCTCGGCTCCGGCCTCGATCGCCGCTTCGAGGACCTTGTCGGAATCCCCGGCGCTTGCCGGATATTCAATGAGGCCAAGGCGCTCGAAGCCGTGGCTGACGGAGCCCGACGCACCGAGGTTGCCGCCGTTCTTGGAGAAGATCGTGCGGACGTTGGTCGCGGTGCGGTTGCGGTTGTCCGACAACGCCTCGACGATCAGCGCCACTCCGCCCGGGCCGAAGCCTTCGTAGCGGATCTCCTCGTAATTCTCGGCATCCCCGCCGGAGGCCTTGTCGATCGCACGCTGGATATTGTCCTTCGGCATCGACTGGGCCTTGGCGGCAAGGACAGCGGCGCGAAGGCGCGGGTTCATGTCGGGATCGGGCAGGCCCATCTTCGCCGCGACGGTGATTTCGCGCGACAGCTTGGAGAACATCGCCGAGCGCTTTTTGTCCTGCGCGCCCTTGCGGTACATGATGTTCTTGAACTTGGAATGGCCTGCCATCGAAACTCCGCTTTGATGGCCCTCCCCCTCGATGGGGGAGGGTTGAATGGGGGTGATAGTTTCGAATGCCCCGCGGCGGCAAGTTCACCCCACCCCTGCCCCTCCCCATCAAGGGGAGGGGAGAATGTCAGGCCAGACCCAGCGCGGCGCGATAGGTTTCGAGGACCGCGTCCTGCTCCTGGCGCGTGTGGGTCTCCATCTTCCTTAGCCGGACCACCATTCGCATGATCTTGGGATCGTAGCCGTTCGCCTTGGCCTCGGCATAGACGTCGCGGATATCGTCCGCGATTCCCTTCTTTTCTTCCTCGAGCCGCTCGATCCGCTCGATGAACAGCCGCAGCTGATCAGCCGCGACGGTACCCTCCGCCATCACTCCACTCCGCTGGTTTCTTGCAGATTCGGCGGCGGCTCTAGGCGAGCGCTGGCGTGCGCTCAAGCGGTTGAACCGCTCCGCCCAGCCGCTATTCCCGTGCGCGATGAGCGAGACCCTGAGGCCCCGTCAGCGCAAGGTGAAGATCCTGGCCACGCTCGGCCCGGCTTCAAGCAGCCCGCAGATGATCCGCAAGCTGATGATGGCCGGTGCCGACGCGTTCCGGATCAACATGAGCCACGGGACGCACGCCCAGAAGGCCAACCTCGTCGAGGCGATCCGGGCGCTCGAAAAAGAAATGCGCAGGCCGACGACGATCCTTTTCGACCTGCAGGGACCAAAGCTGCGGGTCGGCAGCTTCAAGGGCGGATCGGCGGAGCTGGTGAAGGGGGACGCTCTCGTTTTCGATCGCGACCGAACCCTCGGCGACTCGCAGCGGGTGGAGCTTCCGCACCCCGAACTGTTCGAAGCGGTCGGACGCGGCGACCGGCTGCTGATCGATGACGGCAAGGTCAGGCTGAAGGTCGTCGAGGCCGGAGAGAAAAGGATCGTCGCCGAGGTCCAGGTCGGCGGCATCGTCTCCGATCACAAGGGGGTCAATGTCCCCGACGTGGTTATCCCCATCCCCGCGCTGACCGAAAAGGACCGGGCGGACCTGCAGTTCGCGCTCGAGCAGAAGGCCGACTGGATCGCGCTCTCGTTCGTCCAGAGGCCGCAGGACCTCGCCGAGGCGCGCGCCCTGATCGGCGAGAAGGCCGCGCTGATGGCCAAGATCGAGAAGCCGGCGGCGATCGACCAGCTTTCCGAGATCATTGCCCTGTCGGACGGAGTGATGGTCGCGCGCGGCGATCTGGGCGTCGAGCTTCCGCCGGAGGACGTGCCGCCGCTTCAGAACCGGATCGTCGCCACCGCCCGGCATTTCGGCAAGCCGGTCGTGGTCGCGACCCAGATGCTCGAATCGATGATCGCTTCTCCGACCCCGACACGGGCCGAGGTCAGCGACGTCGCCACCGCCATCTACGACGGGGCCGACGCGGTGATGCTGTCAGCCGAGAGCGCGACCGGCAAGTATCCGGTCGAAGCGGTGCAGATGATGGACCGGATCGCCCAAAGCGCCGAACAGGACCCGGTCTATCCCGAGCGAGTGCATTTCACCCGCACCAAGCTCGAGCCGACGACCGCCGACGCGCTTGCCGGCTCGGCTCGGCATATCGCCAACACCATCTCAGCCAAGGCGATGCTCTGCTACACCAGCTCGGGCTCGACCGCGCGGCGGATCGCGCGCGAGCGCCCGGCGGTGCCGCTGCTGGCGATGAGCCATTCGCTCGCGACGGCCCGGCGCATGGGCCTGCTGTGGGGCGTGCATGCGGTCCACACGCGCGACGTCGAAAGCTTCGAGGAGATGGTGGCCAAGGCCAGGCGCATGGCGCTCCGCCATCACATCGCCGAGGGCGGGGACCGGATCGTCATCATGGCCGGAGTGCCGTTCGGGATCGCCGGCTCGACCAACGTCATCCACGTCGTCCGCCTGACCGGCGACGAGCTCGAGAATCACACCCGCTCCAAAGGGTGATGATTTTCGGCTTCGACCGTCACAAGCCGGGGAGCGTCTAGCGCGCGAGCAGAGCCGGTATCTCGCCCGGGATTTCGCGGGCGAGAAAACCCACCAGCCCGACTTTCTTGGTCAGCGCCGCGCCGGCTTCGCCGTGCAGCCATACAGCCCACAGCAATGCCGTCAGGGGCTCGGCGCCGCGGGCCAGCAGCCCGCCGAGTATCCCGGCGAGCGAATCCCCCGAACCCGAGATTCCGAGACCCGGACCCCCGCCCTCGTAACGCCACGACCGCCCGTCTGGAGTGACGACATGACTTTTCGGCCCCTTCACCAGGGTCAGGGCGCCGTAGCGCGAGGCGCAGGCGAGCCCGCACTGGAGCGCGTTCGAACCATCCGGATCGATGCCCACCAGCGACTGCATCTCTCCGTCGTTCGGAAGCAGGATCGGCATGGCCGAATCGCGCGCCTCGTCATCGTGCGGCGGCAGGGCGTGGAGCATCGCGGCATCGAGGACGAGTCGGCGAACGCCGAGGCGCAGAAGCTCCGCCGCCATCCGGGAGCAGACCGGGTTCTCCAGCATCCCGGGTCCGGCGACGATCGCGTCATAGTCGCGCGCGACCCTGACGACCACTTTCACGGCGGCTCGCGCGAAGCCGCCGTCCCGCGCTTGGGGCAAGTGGAGAACGCGCGCTTCGGGAACCGCCAGTGCGACGTTTGGAGCAGCGCCTTCAACGGTGGCGATGCTGACCTTTCCGCATCCGGACCGAAGCGCCGCCGCTGCCGCGATCGCGGCCGAGCCGGGGGTTTCGATGCTTCCTGCGATGATCAGTAGCCGGCCATGCGCGTCCTTGTCCGCTTCCTCGACGGGTGGCAGCGGAAAGCGGTTAAGCTCCGAGCGGGTCAGCGCCCGCGGCCTGTAACTCATCGCGTCCCGACCATCGCGTCGGGCTCCGCAGTCTGCGGCTCGCCCTGCTCGAGCGGCGCGCCATGGTTCCAGAGCGCAAGCTTCGGCGCGCACAGCCCCTGCTCGTCCGGCTCGAACTCGTAGGCGCAGATGCCGCAGTTGAGCACCTCGGCCTGCTTGTCGATGGTCAGGATGTCGGCCTCCTCGAGCTCCTCGAGGATGTAGCGGAAGCACAGGACGACCACTTGGTGGCAGACCACCAGGACGCGCCGGTCCGAATAATGGAGGTTGATCGTGTTGAGCACCGAGCGAAGCCTCAGGATGACGTCGGCCCAGCTCTCGCCGCCTGGCGGGCGATGGTAGAACTTGCCGAGCCGCGCGCGGTGCGCCGCCTCGTCCGGGAACCGCGCCCTGATGCCCGTCGTCGTCAGGCGGTCGAAGATCCCGAACTCGCGCTCGCGAAGCCGCTCGTCGACGATCGGCCGCTCCGGCCCACCGGCGAGCGCTCCGGCCTCGCAGATCGCCTTGGCGGTCTGCTTGGCGCGGATATAGGGGGAAGTGAGGATGACCTCGGGCCGCTCATCCTTCGGCAACGAGGCGAACCATTCGCCCGCCGCCCGGGCCTGGCGAAAGCCGAGCTCGGACAGGGGCACGTCGACGTCGCGCACGTCGATCGCGATCTCGTGATGGCCGGCCTCGTTGGCGAGGTCGCGCGCAACATTGCCCTGGCTCTGCCCGTGTCGGACGAGCCACAGCTTTGCCGGCCAGTTCTGGCGCTGTTTCATTACGGCCAAGAAAGCACGAGCGGCCGAATCTTTCCCGATCCGCGGAGCCGGCGCGAATGCGCCCGCGATTGACCGGGCCGTTCGCCCGGTGGATTAGGAGCGGCGCTGCAAGCTGCTTCACAGGGGAAAGCATGGCAACGACCATCGAGGAACTGGAAAAACGGCGGGAGCTCGCGCGGCTCGGCGGCGGCGAGAAGAGGATCGCCGCCCAGCATGCCAAGGGCCGTCTGACCGCCCGCGAGCGCCTGTCGGTGCTGCTCGATCCCGGCAGTTTCGAAGAATATGACATGTTCGTGGAGCACAATTGCTCCGACTTCGGGATGGAGAAGCAGAAGATCCCGGGCGACGGGGTCGTGACCGGGTCGGGCACGATCAACGGCCGCCTGACTTACGTCTTCGCGCAGGACTTCACCGTCTTTGGCGGCTCGCTGTCGGAACGCCACGCGCAGAAGATCTGCAAGATCATGGACATGGCGATGAAGGTCGGGGCGCCCGTCATCGGCCTCAACGATTCGGGCGGCGCGCGAATCCAGGAGGGCGTGGCCAGCCTCGGCGGCTATGCCGAGGTATTCCAGCGCAACGTGCT
>JBKHXB010000005.1:0-49295 GCA_046566245.1 Alphaproteobacteria bacterium
GAGACGCGCCCGCTTCCCGAAGACGACCCCCAGCAGCGCCAGCCCGATATCGGCAGGGCCCGCGAGCTTCTCGGCTGGGAGCCGAAGGTGCCGCTCGACGAGGGGCTGGAGCGAACGATCGCCTATTTCCGCGACCTTCTTGGCGAGCGCGAGTCCGGTCCGCCGGCGAAGGTCGTTCCTCTCTCCTGACAGGGGACGCGCTCAACCGGCTTGCACTTTCGGTGGCTGGCAGCGGCAAGAAAAACTGGAGCGGGCGAAGGGATTCGAACCCTCGACCCCAACCTTGGCAAGGTTGTGCTCTACCCCTGAGCTACGCCCGCTCTGGTGCTTGGACCGCGGCGGCCTGGACGGCCCCTCGGCAGGGTGGCGGGCGCCTAGCATGGCTCTGGGCCTCGCTGCAAGCGCCCTCGGCATCGGCTTGTGAGCCGCGCCGGCCCGGCCCATATGGGGAGCCGCAGCGGACAGCGAAAGGGCAAGACTTGGCGACACTTGGTTTGAGCGAAGCCGAGCGCGACGCGGTCGCGAAACTGGAGCGCGAGGTCATCGCGCCGTCGATGGACAGCCTGGTCATCATCGACTTCTGGGCAAACTGGTGCGGGCCCTGCAAGCAGCTCGCGCCGGTGCTCGACAAAATCGCCACGGACTATGCGGCCAAGGGCGTTAAGCTCGTCAAGATCGACGTCGACAATGACAAGATCCTGGCGGCGCAGTTCCGCGTCCAGTCGATTCCGACCGTCTATGCCTTCTACAAGGGACAGCCGGTCGCGGACCTCACCAACTACCGCACCGAGGGGCAGCTTGCCCGGGTGCTCGACCAGCTTCTTGCCCAGCTTGGCGTCAGCGCCGGTGATTCGCAGCAGCAGGCTGACATCGGGCCGTTGATCGCGATGGGTGAGGAAGTGCTTGCCGGGGGCGACGCCGAGCGGGCGGTGAACATTTTCCGGCAGGTGCGCGAGATGGCGCCCGACGACCCGGCGGCCGCCGGCGGGCTGATTCGGGCTCTGGTGGCGACCGGCGCGACAGACGAGGCGCGCGCAACGCTCGATTCGCTTGGCCCAGAGCTTGCGAACGCGCCCGCGATCGGCCGCGCCCGTGCAGCGCTCGAAACGGCGGCGGCCGGCGATGCCGGCAAGTCGGCGGAGCTCGAGCAGGCGGTCGCGGCCAATCCCGACGATCTCCAGGCGCGGTTCGACCTCGCCGGCGCGAAGATGGCCGCGGGCGACCGCGACCGCGCGGCGGATGAGCTTCTCGCCATCATCGAGCGCGACCGCGACTGGAATGAGGGCGCCGCCCGCAAGCGCCTCCTTCAACTGATCGAGGCGCAGGGAATCGAGGACCAGTGGGCGCGGACGCAGCGGCGGCGGCTGTCAGCGCTTCTGTTCACATGAGCGGCGCCCTCCCCCTGCGCGCGCCATTGTTTCCGCTGGCGGGGGCGATTCTGTTCCCGCGCTCGCAGCTTCCGCTCCACATCTTCGAGCCCCGCTATCGCGAAATGGTCCGGGACGCGGTCGATGGTGACGGCCGGATCGCCATCGTCCAGCCGCAGCTGATCGACACCGCAGAGGGCAAGGACCCGCCCCTCTATTCCGTAGGCTGCGTGGGCGAGATCGTCGGCCTTGAGGAACTGGAGGACGGGCGCTTCAACATCGTCCTCAACGGCTCCAACCGGTTCCGGTTGATGTCTGAGGTCGATCTCGGGACGCCTTACCGCAACGCGGATCTCGATGTTGGCGCGTTCGACGATCGCGAGCCGCCGCCCCTGCCGATGGCCGAGCGCGCCGAGGTCGAGCGCGAGGCGCAGCGGCTTGGCGACGCGCTCGGGCTCGCGGTCGATTGGTCGGCCGTCAGCCGCCTCGACGACGAACTGCTGGTCAACGCCATCGCGCAGGTCGCGCCATTCGACGTTTCGGCCAAGCAGGCGCTTCTGGAATCCGAGAGCCTCGAAAGCCGGGCCGATCTGCTCGTCCAGCTTATGCAGTTCCTCCGGCTCAGCCAGGGCGGCGCCGAGCTGCAGCCGACGCTCCAGTAAGTCAGATGGGCAGGCCCCGGAGGAGCAGCGGCAGGTCCCCGCTTGTCCCCCGCGCTTCGCTCGCCAGCCTGCGCTTGATCGGGCCCAGGCGGTCGATGAGCCCCATTCCCAAGCGGCGCACGGCCGAGGCCGTCCGACCCGGAATGCCATAGATGCGGGTCAGGCTGTCGGTGGCGAAGGCAACCGACAGGGCATCGAGCGAGCGCCACCGCTGGTAGCGGTCGAGCAATTGCCGGTCGCCGAGGTCTAGGCCCAGCCGCGCGCCTTCGACGAGCACCTGCGCCAGCGCGGCGGCGTCGCGGAAGCCAAGGTTCAACCCTTGGCCGGCGATCGGGTGGATTGCATGAGCCGCATCGCCGACCAGCACCAGACGGCGGTCGGTGATCTTCGAGGCATGGTGGAATCCGAGTGGGTAGGTGGAGCGCGGCGCGGCCAGGCTGACCTTGCCCAGGAACCCGCCCATGGCGGCCCTCGCTTCGGCCGCGAAGTCGCCGTCGCTTAGCGATAGCAGTCCTGCCGAATCGCCGGTCCTGATCGACCAGACGATGGCCGAGCGATGGCCTTTCCTGTCGTCGTTCATCGGCAGGAGCGCGAAAGGCCCCGACGGATAGAAAATCTCGTAGGCGACATGTTCGTGCGGCCGTTCGTGCCGAAGCACCGAGACGATCGCGACATGATCGTAGCGCCAGCGCGCAATGCGTATCCCCGCGGCTTCGCGCATCGGCGAGTTGCGCCCGTCGGCCGCGACCAGCAGCGGGGCCGACAGCTTGCGGCCGTCCTCGAGGCCGACGACGACGCCGTGCTCCGAACGAGCGGCGTGCGCGACCCGCGATTTCCACAGCAGCCACAGCCCGCGGCCTTCGTCGGCCCGCGCCTTGAGCGCCGCCCGCAGATGGCGATTCTCGTGCATGAAGCCGAGCGGCTCCTCGTCGTCAGGCTCGAACGCGAGCCCGCCCGCTTCCAGCCCGTCGGCGACCTGGATCCTGCGGATCGGGCAGCCGGGCTCCGGGAAACGGTCCGCCACTCCGATAGCCTCGAGCATCCGTTCCGAGCTCGACGAAACGGCGCTGGTGCGGCCGTCGAAATCGGAACCGAGGCGCAGATCGGGATCGGCGGGATCGACGATGATCGCTGAAATGCCGCTCGAATCGAGCGCTGCGGCAAGAGCGAGACCGACTAACCCGCCGCCCAGAATGATGACGTCCGCCCGGTCCATGCCGATGTCCCCTAATGGCCTTTGGCCTTCTTTGCGACCCGCAGCATCGTGATGACGTCAAGAAAGCGTTTGACCCGCGAGTCCCGGACAAGGCATTTTAAGCGCTTCGATTTTGGGGGTGGGAAATGGCGACCGCTGCGGCGCGGCCAAAGGATCTGGGCCCGGACTGGCGAGACCGGCTTCGCGAGTCGCTGCGCCGCTTCGCGGTTCGCTGCTGGGGCGCGGTGCTCGTCGCAATCGCGGCCGCCGGAGCGGTCGCGCTCGCGTCGCACAGCACCACCGACCCCTCCTTCTCGACCGCCGCCGGCGGCCCGCCCGACAATTGGCTCGGCTCGTTCGGCGCCTATGTCAGCGACCTCGGCCTACTCTTTTTCGGGATCGGCTGCGTGCTGTTCCTTCCCGTCATCCTGATCGCGGGCTTGCGGATGCTCCGGCTCGAAGCGCCCGGGCGGACCGGCCGGTCACTGCTTCTCGCCGCCATCGCGGCGATCGTCATCGGCATCGCGCTCGGCCTGACCAGCGGCTCGGCGGTGTCGGGCCTTCCCGGCGGCTGGGGCGGTGCGGTCGGCCTTGCCGCCGCCAACGGCATCGAGTCCGCCATCGCGCTGATCCCCGACGAGCGGTTCCACGTCCCGTCGCGCATCGCGGCGCTGGTCCTGTTCGGCGTGGGCGGGCTGTTGCTCGCATGGCTGTCCCTTGGCCTCCGGGACGAGGAGAGGGACTGGATGCGAGGCCTGTTCAACCGCTCGCCGCGGGTCAAGGCGGCCCCGAGACGCACGCAGGAAATGCGGGACGAGCCGGCCTCCGCCGCCCCCCCGAGGCCGAGGCCTTCGGTCGCCGTCGCCGAGCCCGCCCCTCCGCCGTCCCGGTCGAAGGCGACGGCGTCGCGCAAGGCCGCGGTGCAGCCGGGCCTGGCGCTTGGCGACAGTTACACCCTTCCCGAAATCGCGCTGCTTTCGCCGGTGCCCGAGAAGGCCCGCGCGCAGATCGACCGCGCGGCGCTGGAGCGCAACGCCAAGCTGCTCGAGGCGGTGCTCGAGGACTTCAACGTGCGGGGCAATATCGTCGAGGTTCGCCCCGGCCCAGTCGTCACCATGTACGAGCTCGAGCCTGCGAGCGGGATCAAGGCCAGCAGGGTGATCGCGCTGGCCGACGACATTGCCCGCAATATGCAGGCCATTTCCGCGCGCGTGGCAATCATCCCCGGCAGGAGCGTGATCGGGATCGAGCTTCCCAACGCCCGGCGCGAGAGCGTCTCGCTGGCCGAGCTCATCGCGTCCGACGCCTTCGCCGACGACACGAGCATGAACCTGCCGCTTATCTTGGGGAAGAACATCGCGGGCGACCCGGTCATCGCGGACCTCGCCCCGATGCCGCACCTGCTGGTCGCCGGAACCACCGGGTCGGGCAAGTCGGTCGGCCTCAACTGCATGATCCTCTCGCTGCTCTACCGGCTCAATCCGGACGAGTGCCGGATGATCCTGATTGACCCGAAGATGCTCGAGCTCAGCACCTATGAGGGGATTCCGCACCTGCTGGCGCCGGTGGTGACCGAGCCCGGAAAGGCGATCCGGGCGCTGAAATGGACGGTCGAGCAGATGGAGGAGCGCTACCGGATGATGGCGAACCTCGGCGTTCGCGCTCTCCCCAGCTTCAACCAGAAGGTGCGCGAGGCGCGCGCCAAGGGCGCCCAGCTCGGCCGCCGGGTCCAGACCGGATACAACGCTGAGACGGGCCAGCCGGTCTACGAGTTCGAGCAGCTGGATTACGAAGTGCTGCCGCAGATCGTCGTAGTGGTCGATGAGCTCGCCGACCTGATGATGACGGCCGGCAAAGAGGTCGAGTTCCTGATCCAGCGGCTTGCGCAAAAGGCCCGCGCGGCCGGAATCCACCTGATCATGGCGACCCAGCGCCCGTCGGTCGACGTCATCACCGGAGTCATCAAGGCCAACCTGCCGACGCGGATCAGCTTCCAGGTGACGAGCAAGATCGACAGCCGGACCATCCTGGGCGAGCAGGGCGCCGAGCAGCTCCTGGGCAAGGGCGACATGCTCTACATGCCCGGAGGCAAGCAGATCATTCGCGTGCACGGCCCGTTCGTGTCCGACGAGGAAGTGCGCGCCGTCGCCGAGCATTGGCGCAAGCAGGGCACGCCCGAATATATCCAGGCGGTGACCGAGGAGCCCGAGGACGGCGGCTATCTGTTCGACGGCCAGCCGACCGGCGAGGACGATCCTGAAACGCAGCTCTATCGCAAGGCGGTGCAGATCGTCGCCGAAAGCCAGAAGGCCTCTGTCTCCTACCTCCAGCGGCAGCTTCGCGTCGGCTATAACAGCGCCGCGCGCCTGATCGAGCGGATGGAGAAGGAAGGTAAGGTCGGGATGCCCGACCATGTTGGCCGCCGCGAGGTGCTGATGGACCTCGACGGCCACCCTCTCTAGTTGGCACCGCTAGGCTGAACCTTACGGAACCGCCGGGTTCAGAGCGCATTCAAGCGCAAACTGGCAGTTTTCGGGCCAAAATTTCCAAGGAGCTTCGAATGTCCTTCGCAACCCGTTTCGCGCGCGCGCTCATCCCCGTCGCGGTCATCGCCGCGCCAGTGGGCGCGCCCGCGGCCACCAAGGACGATATTGCCAAGGTCCAGGCGCACCTGAAGTCGGTGAGCTCGATGACGGCGAATTTCGTCCAGATCGATGCCAAGGGCCGCTCGCTGAGCGGAACCCTGCAGCTCAAGCGCCCGGGCCGGGTGCGCTTTGAATATGGGCGCGGAGTCAATGTCCTGCTGGTCGCCGACGGCAAGAGGCTTACCTTCGTCGACTATGAAGTGGGGCAGAAGTCGAGCTGGGCGCTCAACCAGACTCCGCTCGGCATCCTGCTTTCGGCCAATCCCGACATCGAACGGATCGCAAAGATCGTGCCGAGCGACGATCCCCGCGTTTTGGTCGTCCGCGCACGCGACCCCGCGCGCAACGAATATGGGACGCTGATCCTCGCTTTCCTTCGCGAAGCGTCGGCTCCGGGAGGACTCAGACTCTACGGCTGGACCGCGATCGACGCGCAGGGCAAGCGGACGCAGGTGCGGCTTTCGAACCAACGGTACAATGTCGCGATTCCCGCCGGCGCGTTCACCTATGCGGAGCCGAAAAAGCGCGCCAAGCGCTAATTCGACGCGTTTGCGATAGAACCGTAGCAGATAGAAACCTGTTCATCGCGGCGTCAGCATGTCTCCTGTATTAGGGGAACGATTGGCGTATCAGGCTTGGGGTTTCCCCCTGTTACCCGGGCCACGCCGGTCCCTTGCGTGACGAACGCTTGGTCGGCCCTCGCTCCACGCCCCCGGAGCGGGGGCCTTTTTTTACCGTCGAAGGTCGGAGTAAGCGCGTAACCGTGAGCAAACGGCTGAAGATCGTATCCTGGAACATCAATTCAGTGCGGGCCCGGACCGCGCTGGTCGAAAGGCTGATCGTCGAGCAGCAGCCGGACATCCTGTGTCTCCAGGAAACCAAGGTGCTGGACACGATCTTCCCGGCGGAACTGTTCCGCCGCCACGGCTATGTCCATCACCAGCTCAATGGCCAGCGGATGCACCATGGAGTCGCGATCCTGAGCAGGGTGCCGCTCGCCGATCCGGGCCGTCAGGACTGGCAGGACAACGGCGAGGCGCGGCACGTCGGGGCGAGGCTGCAGTGCGGAATCAGACTGGAGAATGTCTACGTGCCCGCTGGCGGCGATATCGCGGACCGGAGCCTCAACCCGAAGTTCGGCCAGAAGCTCGACTTCATCGAGCGCATGACCCGCTGGTCGGAAACGCTGAACGAGCCGACACTGATCGTCGGTGATTTCAACGTCGCGCCGCTGGAATGCGACGTCTGGAACCACAAGGCGCTGCTCACCGTGGTCAGCCACACTCCGGTCGAGGTCGACGCCCTGAGCCGCCTTCGCGAGGCGCACGACTGGATCGACATCGGCCGCCGCTTCATCCCCGCTCCGGAGCGCTGCTTCACCTGGTGGAGCTATCGCTCGCCCGACTGGACGAAAAACGACCGCGGGCGCAGGCTCGACCATATGTGGGCCTCGCCAGAGCTTGCCGGATCCCTCGCGGCACACGCCGTGCTCGAGCCATGCCGAAGCTGGGAGCGGCCGTCCGACCACGTCCCGCTGGTCTGCGAGCTCAGCGTTTGAGCCATCAATCCACCGTCCGGCAGGCGATCGCCGCGATGAAGACGGGGCGGCCGGTCACCGTCATCGGCGACGGAACACTAAATGTGCTTTCTGTCGAAACCGCGGACGAGGCGATGCTGGCGGCGCTCGACCCGCAGGCGCGCGCACCGCTGCTGATCAGCGGCTGGAGGGCAGCCGCCCTGTCCCTCGCCAACCGCCGCGACGCCGCTGACCCGGCCGAGCCGGTGCTCGTCGAGCGGAGCACCTGGCTCGTCGCGGATACGGCGCGGGCGCTCGTCGACGCCGGCCAGGACTGGGATCGCGCGCCGCTCGGGCCGTTGACTCCCCTCCCCCTCGAATCCGCGCGATTGGCTTCGGCCGCGCTCAAGCTTGCCCGCCTCTCCGGTCTGCTTCCTGCCTTGTGGGTCATCGAAGGATCCGCAGTCGGCGTGAGCATCGACACCGCGGCGCTCGAGGGAACAGGCTCGGAAGTGCAACTCGTTGCCCGGGCACGGCTTCCACTAGAAGGCCTGCCGGAAACGCAGATTGCCGCTTTCCGCGCCAGCGACGACGGGCAGGACCATGTGGCGCTCATCGTCGGGGCGTTCGGCGGAAAGCCTCCGCTCGTGCGGCTGCACAGCGAGTGCCTGACCGGCGATGTGTTCGGAAGTTTGAAATGCGATTGCGGCCCCCAGCTCAAGGAAGCGCTCAACCTGATCGCTGCGGCCGGCGGTGGCGTGCTCCTTTACCTCAGGCAGGAAGGGCGCGGGATCGGGCTCGGCAACAAGCTTCGCGCCTATGCGCTTCAGGATCGGGGATTCGACACGGTGGACGCCAATCTGCGCCTGGGCTTCGCCGACGACGAGCGCGACTACGAGCATTCCGCAGCGGTCCTGAGGGCGCTGGGGGTGAGCGAGGTCCGGCTTCTCACCAACAACCCGGCCAAGGTCGAAGGGCTGGGAAAGGCAGGAATCGCGGTCGTCGAGCGCGTTGGCCACCATATGCCCGCGAACCCGCACAACGCCGACTATCTGGCGACCAAGCGCAGCAAGAGCGGCCACTTGCCCTAGCTATCGAACAAGGCTGTTCCTATCCGAACCATCGTCGAGCCGAGCATGACGGCCGCGCGGTAGTCGGCCGACATACCCATGCTGAGTCCTTCGACTCCGTGCTCACGGGCAATCTTGGCGAGCAGCGCGAAGAATGGCGCCGGCTCCAACCCGAGCGGCGGGATGCACATCAACCCCGCGAGTGGCAGGGGAGAACCGCGCACCGCCTCGACCAGGGCGCCAACCTCGCCGATCGCGCAGCCCCCTTTTTGCGGCTCCTCGCCGATGTTCACCTGCACGTAGACCGAAGGAAAGCGCCCGGCCTTGTCGCCCTCACGAACCAGGGCCTCGAGCAGCGCGCGGCGGTCCAGCGAATGGACGGTGTCGAACAGCGGCACGGCGTCGGCGGCCTTATTGGACTGCAGCCGGCCGATCAGGTGCAGCCGGACATCGGAATGGCGGGCGAGGATCGCCGGCCATTTCGCCTGGGCTTCCTGGACGCGGCTTTCGCCGAAGTCGCGCTGGCCGGCCGCAACCAGCTCCTCGATCTCATCCGCGCCGCGGGTCTTGCTGACCGCGATCAGAGTCACCTGGGACGGCTCGCGGCGGGCAAGCTTCGCCGCCGCCGCGATTCCATCCTGGACCTGCTTGAGGCGTTGTTCAGCGCTGCTCATCGCAAAGCGGCTATAGGAAGCGCGATGAAGCCCCGCCAGACAGTCCCGCGCCAGTGGCTGGTAGCCGACGAGCGGCTTGGTGAAGAACTGTGGGACGCGCTCGAACGGTTACCGCGGGGGAGCGGGGTACTGTTCCTCTATCGCGACCGCGAAAAGGCCGGGCGAGCGAGGCTGCTTCGGAAGCTTCGGGTCGTTGCGCGGCGGCGGAACCTGGTCATCGCCGACGAAATGACAGGCGAAGCGGCCAGAATCCACGACCTGCGCGAGTTGCGCCGGGCCGCCGCGGTTCCCCTGCTTTTCCTCTCACCGATGTACCCGACCCGAAGCCATCCCGACTGGGCTCCTCTGCCGAAGACGCGCGCGGCCGCGCTCGCGCGATTGGCGAGGAGGCCGGTGATCGCGCTGGGTGGAATGGACGAACGGCGATTCGAGCGAGTCCGCGGACTCGGCCTTTCCGGCTGGGCCGGGATCGACTGCTGGTTGACGGCGCGCCGCTGCGCTCGGCGGCTAAGGCTTTAAAACTTGAACGCGGTTCCGACGTAGACGGCCTTGCTGTCGACCCGGTCGTCGGCGATTGCCGACATGCGGTCGTGTTCGACCTTGTAGCGGACGCCGCCGGTCACCGACAGGCGCCGGGTCAGGGCGTAGGAGCCGCCGACGTCGAGTGCATAATTGTCCGGATTGCGAAGTGCCGGAGCGGCCTTGCCTTCCGAGCGGTCGGCCGAAACCGCGACGCGGCCGGTGAAGCGCGGAAGCGAGTAGCTGACGCCGACCGTCGCGCTTTCGCGGCCGTCGATCGGCGAGCCTTCCGGCTTGATCTTGCCGACATCGCCGGAGACGGCGAATCGACGCCAGCCAACGGCGACTCCGAGGTTGTAGCTGACCGGCGCAAGCGCGCTGACGGGCGAAGCCGCGCCGCCGTCCGCGAGCTGCTGCGGCGAGGAGGCCCGGGCGCGAATCGCGACGCGCACCTGCGACGGACGTCCCTTGGCCGCAGCCGGCGTGAACTTGAAGTCTCCGAGCGAGGGAACGCGGCCGGATAGCTCGGCGGCGAGCCGAGGATCGGCGGACGCAGGGGTGAAGCCGAAATCGCGGCTGAAACTGAGCGAGACGGCCGGCGGCTTCTTCTTGGTTTCGGGGGCCGCGAACGCAGGCGTCAGCAAGAGGCCCGCCGCGCCCAGCGCGATGGCCGCCTTAGCTGCAGTGATGCGCCCGAGTCTCACGTCGGCGAACTCCCTGTCTCAAGTTCATATAGGATGATGAACCTGAAGGTTCCATGACCGGATTCGATTCGCTGCGAGCCTGTTGCACTTCCACAACAAGTAATCGACACAAGGCTTCGCTTGCGGCCTTGCCGACAGCATCTATAAGCCCACTCGAAGACCGTCACAGCCGAGGATCGCCGATGTCCCGCCTCAAAGTTACTTCCGCAATCCTTCTGGCCGCCGCGCTCGCCACATCTGGCTGTGCCCGCAACCGCGACCTGCCGACGCAGCTTGCGCCGGCGCGGATGACGACTATCGGGGTCAACGGCTATCTCTGGCAAGCCGCGCTCGACACCGTCTCCTTCGCGCCGCTTCTGCAGGCCGACGCCAGCAGCGGGGTCATCATCACCGACTGGTATGCGAACCCGCGCTCTCCGGGCGAGCGGGTCAAGCTGACCGTCACCATCCTCGACCAGGACCTTCGCGCCGACGCCCTGCGGGTCGCTGCGTCGCGCCAGGTGATGCAGAACGGCACCTGGGTCGAAGCGCCGGTCACGGCCGCCACGGTCCAGAAGCTCGAGGACATCATCCTCACCCGCGCCCGTGATATCCGCCGCGCAACCGTTCCAGGCTAAGCCCCGGACCATCCGATGAGCGGCCGCTTCAATCCGGCGGTTGCGGACGTCCGCTGGCAAAAGCGCTGGGACGACGAGCGCTGCTTCGTAGCCGACACCGCAAGCGCCAAGCCCAAGAGCTATGTGCTGGAGATGTTCCCCTATCCCTCGGGGCGCATCCACATGGGGCACGTGCGCAACTACACGATGGGCGACGTGCTCGCCCGCTATCGCCGGATGCAGGGCTTCGAAGTGCTCCACCCGATGGGCTGGGACGCGTTCGGGATGCCGGCGGAGAACGCGGCGATGGAGCGCGGCGTCCATCCCGACGGCTGGACCCGGTCGAACATTGCCGCGATGCGCGACCAGCTCAAAAGGCTCGGCTTCGCACTCGACTGGAGCCGCGAGTTCGCCACCTGCGACCCCGAATACTACGGGCACGAGCAGGCGCTTTTCCTCGACCTCTACGACGCCGGCCTGGTTTACCGGAAGGAAAGCGAGGTCAATTGGGATCCCGTCGACCGGACGGTTCTCGCCAACGAGCAGGTCATCGACGGTAAAGGCTGGCGCTCGGGCGCGACCGTCGAGCGCCGCAAGCTCTCGCAATGGTTCCTGAAGATCACCGACTTCACCGATGAGTTGCTCGAGGGGCTCGAAGGGCTCGACCATTGGCCCGACAAGGTAAAGCTGATGCAGGAAAACTGGATCGGCCGTTCGGACGGGCTCCGCTTCCGGTTCAGGACGGATGCCGGCGGTGCCGACCGCGACTATCCGTGGGTCAAGGCGGCGCTCGCCGCCGCGCCCGAGATCGAGGTCTTCACCACGCGCCCAGACACGATTTTCGGGGCGAGCTTCGTCGCCGTCGCGCCCGACCACCCGCTCGCCGAAACGGTCGCTCGCGAGAACCCGGACGCGGCGGCATTCATTGCCCAATGCAAGACCGTCGGGACTAGCGAGGAGGCGATCGAGAGCCAGGAGAAAAGCGGATTCCTGACCGGCGTGGAGGCCGTCCACCCGCTCGACCCCGAATGGCGGCTGCAGGTCTGGATCGCGAACTTCGTGCTGATGGAATATGGCTCTGGGGCCATTTTTGGGGTGCCGGCGCACGACCAGCGCGACCATGAGTTCGCGACCAAGTACGGCCTTCCGATCCGCAGGGTGGTCGCGCGTCCCGACCAGGACAAGGACACGCCGATCGGAGACGAGGCGGAGCCAGGCGAAGGCGTGCTCGTCAACTCGCGGTTCCTTGACGGGCTCGCGGTGGAGGAAGCGCAGGATGCGGTGATCCGCCGCGCCGAGCAGGAGGGCTGGGGAAGGCGAGAGATTGCCTACCGGCTGCGCGACTGGGGCATTTCCCGCCAGCGCTACTGGGGCACGCCCATCCCCATGATCCATTGCGAGCGGTGCGGCCCGGTCGCGGTGCCGCGCGACCAGCTTCCCGTCGTGCTTCCGCAGGACGTCACGTTCGACATTCCCGGCAACCCGCTCGACCGCGCCGACGAGTGGCGACGGACCGTCTGCCCCACATGCGGCGGCGATGCCCTGCGCGAGACCGACACGTTCGACACCTTCGTCGATTCGAGCTGGTACTTCATCCGCTTCGCGAGCCAGCCGACGGACCGCCCGTTCGACAAGGCGGACGCCGAGGCTTGGCTTCCGGTCGACCAGTATATCGGCGGGGTCGAGCACGCGATCCTGCACCTTTTGTACGCGCGCTTCTGGACCCGAGCGCTGAAACGGATCGGCCGGCTCGACATCGACGAGCCGTTCAAGGGCCTGTTCACCCAAGGCATGGTGACCCACGAGACCTTCCGCTCGGCCGACGGGCGCTGGCTGTCACCGGACGAAATCCGCAAGGACGAATCGGGAAGGCTGGTGGGCCCTGACGGGGCGCCGGTCAGGCGCGGCCGAGTCGAAAAGATGTCCAAGTCGAAGCGCAACACGGTCGACCCGGAACCGATCGTCGCCAAATACGGCGCGGACGCGGTGCGCTGGTTCATGCTGTCCGACAGCCCGCCCGAGCGCGATCTCGAGTGGTCCGAAGCCGGGATCGAAGGCGCCGCGCGCTTCGTCCAGCGCGTGTGGAAGCTCGCCTCGACCAGTTCCGCATGCGAAGGCGAGGACCCGGCGCTCGAACGCAAAGTCCATCGAACGATCGCCGGTGTCGGCGAAGCCATCGAGGGCCTGCAGTTCAACAAGGCCGTGGCGCTTCTCTACGAGCTGACAAGCGCGATCGAGAAGGCGCCCCTGTCGGCCACCCGGGCCGAAGCGGTTCGGACCCTCGTCAGGCTCGCCGCGCCGATGGCGCCTCACCTCGCGGAAGAATGCTGGGAGAAGCTCAGCCAGGAAGGATTGGTTATCGATTCGGCATGGCCGTCATACGACCCGGCGAAGCTTGTCGAAGACGAAGTCACGCTCGCAGTGCAGGTCAACGGCAAGCTCCGCGACACGCTCAAGGCTCCGCGCGGGCTCGGGAAAGCCGAAGCCGAAGCGCTGGCGCTCGCGTCCGACAAAGTCCAGCGCCAGCTCGGCGGTGCGGCCCCGCGCAAAGTCATTGTGGTGCCTGACCGGCTGGTCAATATCGTCGCGTGATGCGCGCGATCCTTCTTGCCGTGTCTTTGCTGGGCCTTTCGGCCTGCGCCTTGCGGCCGCTCTATGCCGGGGGCGAATCCGGCGCCGTGGCCACGACCCTGCGGCAGGTCAGCGTCGCTCCGATCCCGGGCCGCGGCGGCTGGCTGGTCTACAACAAGCTAAAAGAGCGGCTCGGGGAGAAGAGTGAGAGCGAAGCCGCCTACCGGCTGGAGGTCGAGCTGGACGACGAGATCATCGGCCTCGGCATCCGTGGGGACCGCGCAACGACCCGCGAGCGGCGAACACTGCGAGCCCGATATCGACTCGTGACTCTGGCGACGGGCCAGGTGGTTCTCGACGCAACCGCAGGCTCCGACGCGGGCATCGACGTCGTCAGCTCGGAATATGCGACGGTCGCCGCCGAGCAGACCGCCGAGGAACGGCTCGCCGACCTTCTCGCCGACCAGATCGTCGCGCGACTCGGCCTCTACGCGGCGCGCACTGCGAACGCGCGGTGAAAACGGCCAAGGGAACGCTTGGCCAGGCGCTCGACCGGCCCGACCCGGCAATCCGCTTCTACCTCTTCCACGGACCGGACGAGAGCCAGTCGCGCGCGCTCGCGGACCGGCTGCTCAAGAGCCTGTCGGCAGAGAAGTTCGTCGTTCCGGCGCAGGCGGCGAAAACGGATTCGGCTCTTCTCGCCTCGGAAGCCGGGGCAATGGCCTTGTTCGGAGGAAAGCGGGCGATCTGGATCGAGCCCGCAGGCGAGGAAATCCTGGAAGCGGTCGAGGCTCTGTTGGAGGCGCCGGCGGCGGAAAGCCCGATCATCGCCATCGCCGGAAGCCTCCGCAAGACGGGCGCTCTGTTAAGACTGGCTGAGGCGCATCCGGCAGCGCTTGCACACATTTCCTACGAGCCGAGCGAGCGCGAAGCGGTAGCGATGGTCACGAACCTCGCCGACGCCGAAGGGCTGCGGCTCGCACCCGGCATAGCCTCCAGGATCGCCGCCACGGCGGGGAACGATCTCGGTGTCATCGCCCAGGAGCTCGCCAAGATTGCGCTCTATCTCGGCGCGACTCCCGAAAAGCCGACCGAAGTCGATCGCGAAACCCTGGACGCGATCGGCGCCGGCGGGGAAGGCGATTCAATGCGGCTTGGAGACCTTGCGCTTGCCGGGGATCTCAAAGCGCTGGGGCTTGAGCTTGACCATTGCGCGGCCGAGGCGGAGCCGATCACGATCATTCGCGCGCTTCAGCGCCGGCTTCTGATGCTCGCCCCGATCCAGGCCGCGGTGGATGGCGGCAAGCGGCCCCATGACGCCGTGACGTCAGCAGGCAAGTCCGTGTTCTGGAAGGAGAAGGATCTCATTGCGCACATCGTCGGACGTTGGGATTCGCGGGCGCTGGCGCGGGTCCTGGCGCGTTCCGGAAAGCTTGAGCGAAGGTTGATGCGCGCGGATTCGCCGCCGCTGCTGGCGGCGCTCGAGGAAGAACTGTTTGCGATCGCCAGGACCGCGGCCCGGCGCCGTTAGCAGCGCTAGATCGGCTCCCCCGAAAGCCGCTGGCAGATCATGTCGAGCTGGTCGAGGCTCGAATAATGAAGCGTGACCGTCCCGCTCTTGCCGTCGTGCGACACCCGGACCCTGAGGCCGAGCATGTCGCCTAGCTGGCGCTCGAGCGCCTGCAGGTCGGCGTCGACGGTGCGTGCGTTGCGCGCGCTTGCCCGGGCGATGTCATGGCCGGCGCCGGGCTTGACCCGCTGGGCGAGCGCCTCGGCCTGACGGACGGAGAGCCCCTTGGCGACGATTTCCTGGGCCAGGTCCTCGGGCTCCGGGGCCGCGGCGATCGCGCGCGCATGACCCATGGTGATATCGCCTCGCAAGAGCAATTGCTTCACGCTGTCAGGAAGTTCAAGCAATCTCAACAGATTAGCGATGTGACTTCGAGACTTGTGAACAAGCTTGGATAGCGCGTCCTGCGTATGCCCGTATTTCTGGATCAGCTTGCGATAGCCTTCGGCCTCCTCGATCGCGTTGAGGTCCTCGCGTTGCACATTTTCGATCAGCGCGATTTCGGCCGAGGTCGAATCATCGATGTCGCGGACGATCGCCGGGATGGTGTGCAGCCGCGCCCTCTGCGCCGCCCGCCAGCGCCGCTCGCCTGCGACCAGCTGGAAATTGTCGCCGTCGGGCCGCAGCAAGACCGGCTGGAGCAGGCCGCGCTCGGCGATCGACTCGGCGAGCTCGGCGATGGATTCCTCGTCGAAATGCATGCGCGGCTGGGCCGGGTTGGGGCGGATCCGCGCGATCTCTACCTCGCGGACCCCCCGCATCGACGCGACTGCCGCTCCCTGCTCCTCGGGCTCATGCGAAACACTGCTGCGAACCGCCTCGTCGAGCAGCGCGGCGAGCCCTCGCCCGAGTCCCGAAACCGGTTTCTTGTCGCTCATGCCGCCGCCGCCCGGCGCGGCAGGCGCGCCATCAGCTCCCGGGCGAGCCGGACATAGGCTTCCGAGCCAGGGCATTTGAGATCGTAGATTAGCGCCGGAAGCCCATGGCTCGGCGCCTCCGACAAACGCACGTTGCGCGGAACGACCGTCTCGAAGACGAGCTGGCCCAGGCAGGCGCGGACGTCATCGGAGACTTGCTGCGACAGGCGGTTGCGGCGGTCGTACATGGTGAGCGCGATGCCGAGGATTGAAAGCTGCGGGTTGAACGCATGGCGGATCCGCTCGACGGTCTGGAGCAGCTGGCTAAGTCCTTCCAGCGCAAAGAATTCCGACTGCAGCGGAACGAGCAGGTGCCGCGCTGCCACCAGGCCGTTGACCGTCAGCAGCCCGAGCGAGGGCGGGCAGTCGACCAGGCAGACGTCCCAGCGCCCCGGAGGAGCCGAATCGAGCGCCTTCTCGAGCCGACGCGCGCGGCCCTCGAGCCCGACCAACTCCACCTCCGCGCCGGACAGGTCCATGGTCGCCGGGAGAAGATCGAGCCGCGGCACGCGTGTGGCGACGACGGCGTCCTGCACCGCGGACGATCCGATCAGCACGTCATAGCTCGATCGCTCGCGCCGCGACTGCGGCACTCCCAGGCCTGTGGATGCATTGCCCTGCGGATCGAGGTCGATGAGCAAGACTTTCCAGCCGATGGCAGCCAGCGCGGTGGCGAGGTTGATCGCCGTGGTGGTCTTGCCCACCCCGCCCTTCTGGTTCGCGATCGCGACGCGGATCATCGCCCACCCTTCGCCTTGACGTCGCGAACCAGCAGGATCCCGGCATCCGGGTCGGTCAGGCTCGCGACGATTTGCGCTTCACAATGCCAGCGTTTCCGGGCTTCGGCCAGTTCGGATTGAGCGCTCCGCCCCTTGGGCAGCACCCAGAGCGTTTTTCCTGTGGACAGATGCGTGGATAGGCCGAGCAGGCGGTCGAGCGGGGCGACGGCCCGCGCAGTGATCACGTCGAAGCTCCCGCTCGCATTTTCGGCCCTTCCGGCGAAGACCGTGACTCGATCGGCCAAGCCGAGCGCGTGGATGACCCGGCCTAGGAATTCGGTGCGCAGGCGGCGCGGTTCGATCAGGGTGACCGGACCTTGGGAAAGGATGGCAATGACCAATCCAGGCAAGCCCGCGCCCGAGCCGATGTCCGCCCAGGACGCCCCCGGCTTGGTCTCGAAGCGCAGGAGTTGCGCCGAATCGAGGATATGGCGCTCCCACAGCGTCTCCAGCGTTCCACGTGAAACGAGGTTCTGCCGCAGCGCTTCGGCGGTTAAGAGCGCCGCATACTCCCGCAGCCGATCGCATGTTTCACGTGGAACATCTCTCCCTGCAACGCTGCTCAGCTGGTCGGGAGAGAGCTCGCCGATGAACTTCATGCCGCAGCGCGGCTCGCAGCAACATGGAGTGCCGATAGAGCGGCGGGGGTGATGCCCGCGATGCGGGAGGCCTGGTCGAGCGTTTCCGGCCGGGCGGCGCTGAGCCGCTCCACCATTTCCTTCGACAGTCCGGGCACGGACGCAAAATCGAAGCCGGCGCCGAACCAGACGCGGGAATCGCGGCGAACCGCCTCCCATTCGCGCCGTTGCCGCTCGAGATAGGGGGCGTAGAGCGCGTCCGCTTGGCCCTCTTCGGTCTCCATCCAGCCCGGGCCGTTCCGCAGCTCGAGATGCGCCTCGATCTGCCGGCGGCGCCGCGCCGAGACGCAGTCGGCGGCCAATGCGTCCTCGCCAAGGCGCGACGTCGCGTTGTCGGCTCTCAACGCCAGGCGGTATTCCGCCCGTGCGGTCATCATTCGGTACGGCTCGGTGACGCCCTGCAGCGTCAGGTCATCGACCATGACACCGATATACGATGTGCGGCGGTCGAAACGGACTGAGTCCAGCCCCAGCGCGTGCGCGGCGGCGTTGAGTCCTGCGACGAGGCCCTGTGCCGCGGCCTCTTCATAACCGGTGGTGCCGTTGATCTGCCCTGCAAGGAACAGGCCCGCAATGTCCTGGACATCCAGGGTCGAGCCCAGCCGCCTGGGATCGACGAACTCGTACTCGACAGCATAGCCCGGCCGGAACATCTCGACCCGTTCCAGCCCCGCGATTGACCGGACGAAGTCGAGCTGAACATCCTCGGGGAGGGAGGTCGAGATCCCGTTGGGATAGACGACAGGATCGTCCAGGCCCTCAGGCTCAAGAAAAATCTGGTGGCCCTCCCGGCCGCCGAAACGCTTCACCTTGTCCTCGATCGACGGGCAATAACGCGGCCCGCGGCCCTCGATCGCACCGGCAAACAGCGGCGAACGATCGAAACTGGCTTCGATCAGCTCGTGCGTGCGCGCGTTGGTCCGCGTAATCGCGCAGGCGAGCTGCGGGCGGCGGACCCCATCATCGAGCGCCGACATGGTCCATTCCTCTCGGTCGCTCGGTTGCTCCTCGAGGCGTGCCCAGTCGATGGTCCGCCCGTCGAGCCGCGGGGGCGTGCCAGTCTTGAGTCGGCCCTGCCCCAGGCCGATTTCGCGGATCTGGGCGCCGAGCGGCACCGCTGCGCGCTCCCCGCTTCGGCCCCCTTGGACGATCGTCTCCCCGACGAAAAGGCGCGCATCCAGGAAGGTGCCGGTCGCGATGACCAGGGCCCTGCAGCCGATTCGTCCTGCGCTGGTTTGGACGCCGGACACGCGTGTGCCGTCGAGCTCGAGGCGGAGCGCCTCGGCGCAGACCAGCTCCACGCCACTCTCGGCAAGCAGAGCCTGGACCGCCTCGCGGTAGAGTCGTCGGTCCGCCTGCACGCGCGGGCCCTGCACAGCCGGGCCCTTGCTGCGATTGAGCATGCGCCGGTGGAGGGCGGCGCGGTCCGCCGCGCGGGCCATCAGGCCGTCGAACACGTCGAGCTCCCGAACCAGGTGGCCCTTGCCGACCCCGCCGATTGACGGGTTGCAGGACATTTGCCCGATATCTTCCCGGCGAAAGGTCAGGAGGCCGACCCGCGCGCCGCGCCGGGCCGCCGCCGCTGCCGCCTCGCAGCCCGCATGGCCGCCGCCGATCACCAGAACGTCATACATGACGGCGCCTTAACGCAGCGACCGGCGAGGGGTCAAAGGAGGCGTTGTTCCACGTGGAACATGGGCCTACTTGCCGAGGCAGAAGCGGCCAAACAGGGCGTCGAGCAACTCCTCGACGCCGGCCCGCCCCGTCAGGCGATCCAGCCCGGCACGCGCGGCCCGGAGCGCTTCGGCGATAATCACCACGTCGGTCGAACGAGATCCGTCATCCAAGGCCAACTTTACCTTGGCCAGGCAATCCGCCTGGCGACGGTTGAGCGCCAGCTCGCCTTCAGCCGGAAGCAGGTCGCGCGCCCTGTCGCGAATCGCGGTCTCGAGTGCCTTCAGGCCTTCGCTCGTCACCGACGACACGGCGATCGATCCGCTGGGCGGGGGCCCGCGGTCCGGGAGATCGGCGCGGGCGTGAACGCGAATCAACCGCGGATGGCGCGGGGGCGCGTCTGGATCGCCCAGCCAGACGAGGATGTCAGCCTGGTCCACCAGGCTTCGCGCCCGCTCCACCCCGATCCGCTCGACCTGCTCGTCCGATTCGCGGATCCCGGCGGTGTCGGTAAGCCTCACCGGTATCCCGCCTAGCGCCATGGGAACGTCAAGATGATCGCGCGTGGTGCCCGGAATGTCGGTCACGATTGCCCGCTCGAATCCCACGAACGCGTTGAGAAGGCTGGATTTTCCGCTGTTCGGCGGTCCTGCCAGAACGACGCTTAGTCCCTCCCGCAGCGGCTCGGCGCGCGGACGGTCGAGCCATTGCCCGAGCTCTTTCGCTAATGCGGTGCAATCGCTGGAAAGGGCGGGATCCGGGTCGACAGAATCCTCGTCGACATAGTCGATCGCCGCTTCGGCGCGCGCCGAAAGCTCGAGCAGGCGTCTTTGCCAGACCTCGATCTGCCTGCTGAGCCCGCCTTCGGCCATCAGCAATGCCGAGCGCCGCTGGCTCTCCGTCTCCGCTTCGATCAGGTCCGCCAGGCCTTCGGCCTCGGTGAGATCGATTCGTCCGTTCTCGAAGGCGCGGCGGGTAAATTCTCCCGGGAGAGCCTCGCGAAGCCCATCCATCGACCCGAGCGCATCCAGGACCGCGCTGACCACCGCACGACCGCCATGACAGTGAAACTCGACCACGTCCTCTCCGGTCGAGCTCGCCGGCCCGTCGAACCGGAGCACGAGTGCCTCGTCGAGAAGATCGCCGGTGCGCGGGTCGTGAAGTTCACGCACCGCGGCGAACCTGGGCTCGGGCAGGTCTCCCGCGAGCGCGATTCCCGCTTCATGCGCTCCCGGACCGCTGACGCGGATGATCGAGATCGCCGCCGGCGGATGCCCGCTGGAAAGCGCGAAAATGGTGTCAGGGGCCATGTGCACGCCCCTTAGCGCGCCGAGACCGGCCGCAGGAAGCTTAGGTGAACAGCTTGCCGAGACCGACGTGCGGATCGACCCAGCCGTCGTAGATCATCTTTGCAGCGACGTAGACGATCACGGCGAGACCGAGATAGGCGATCCAGCGATAGCGCTCGATGTAGCGGGCGATGATGTTCGCTGCGACACCCATCAGGGCCACAGCGAACACGAGCCCGACGATCAGGATTCCGGGATGGTCGCGCGCCGCTCCGGCGACCGCGAGCACATTATCGAGGCTCATCGAAACGTCGGCGATCGCCACTGCCCAGACGGCGCCGGCGAAGCTCTTGGCCGAACGAATGCCGGAATGCTCGTCGCCGACAATCTCTTCGGAGCCCGGGCTCTCCCCGACATGCCTGAGATCGCGCCACATCTTCCAGGCGACCCACAACAGCAGCAAGCCGCCGACCATGATGAGGCCGATGATCTGCAGCAGCTGCGTGACCACCAGCGCGAACATGATCCGGAGCACCAGTGCCGCGACGACGCCGATGAAGATGACCTTGCGTCGCTGCTCGGCTGGAAGCCCCGCCGCGAGCGCGCCGACGACGATCGCATTGTCGCCAGCCAGCACCAGGTCGATCATCAGCACCTGGAGGAAAGCGGCGAAGGCCGCGGGCTCGGTGATATTGGAGAAGTCGTGAACGATCGCGTTCCACATGTCCGCAGGGCCGCCGAAGCCGGCAGGTGCGGCGTGGGTTGCGGCTGCGATCAGCAAGTCGAGCATCGGCTGGTTCAGTCCCTCGTGGAAAGCGCCCCGGCTTGCGAACGACCCAAACGCCTACTGGTTCATCGAGGCAAAGAAGTCGGCGTTGGACTTTGCGTCCTTCATCTTGTCGAGCAGGAACTGCATCGCATCGACTGTTCCCATCTGCATGAGGATCCGGCGCAGCACCCACATCTTGGTAAGCGTCGCCTGGTCTACCAGCAGTTCTTCCTTGCGAGTGCCGGACTTGCCGACGTCGAGCGACGGGAAGATGCGCTTGTCGGACACCTTACGGTCGAGCACGATTTCGGAATTGCCGGTACCCTTGAACTCTTCGAAAATGACCTCGTCCATCTTGGACCCGGTGTCGATCAGGGCCGTGGCGATGATCGAAAGCGAACCGCCCTCCTCGATGTTGCGCGCGGCCCCGAAGAAGCGTTTCGGCCGCTGGAGAGCATTGGCGTCCACGCCGCCTGTCAGCACCTTGCCGGAACTCGGAACGACCGTGTTGTAGGCGCGGCCGAGACGGGTGATGGAATCGAGAAGGATGACGACATCCTTCTTGTGCTCGACGAGGCGCTTGGCCTTCTCGATCACCATTTCCGCGACCTGGACGTGGCGTGAAGCCGGCTCGTCGAAGGTCGAGGAAATCACCTCGCCCTTCACGCTGCGCTGCATGTCGGTGACTTCCTCGGGGCGCTCGTCAATGAGCAGGACGATCAGGAACACCTCTGGGTGGTTGTCTGTGATCGCCCGGGCGATGTTCTGAAGAAGCACCGTCTTGCCGGTCCGCGGCGGGGCGACGATCAGCGCGCGCTGGCCCTTGCCTTGCGGCGCGACGATATCGATCACGCGGGCCGACTTGTCCTTCACGGTCGGATCGGCGCTGTCGAGAGTGAGCTTCTCGTCCGGATAGAGGGGAGTCAGGTTGTCGAAATTGACGCGGTGGCGGACCGCCTCCGGATCGTCGAAATTGATCGACGTGACCCGTGTCAGAGCGAAATAGCGCTCGCCGTCCTTGGGGCCGCGGATCTCTCCTTCAACCGTGTCGCCGGTGCGAAGCCCGAACCGCCGGACGATCGACGGCGCGACGTAGATGTCGTCCGGGCCCGCCAGATAATTGGCCTCGGGCGAACGAAGAAAGCCGAAGCCGTCGTTCAGGACCTCGATCGTCCCGCCGCCGATGATTTGCGCGCCGTCCTCCGCCTCGACCTTGAGGATCGAGAACATCAAGTCCTGCTTGCGCATGGTCGATGCGCCCTCGACCCCGAGTTCCTCGGCGAGGCTCACCAGTTCGGCGGGCGATTTCTGTTTCAGGTCCTTGAGGTGCATCGGACTTCGCTTTTCAGGCGGTGGACGGTTCAGCTGTCAAAAGCCTTGCGGCAGGACGCCGCGAATGAAGGATGGCTGTAACGGCAAAGGAAAAAGGGAACCGGTGCAGCCGTCCGGGGCGAGTTAGGCAGCGGCTCGGCTCAAGTCAATCGCCGCGCCGCCGCAATTCAGAACGGCCGGACGATGACGAGGACGACGATCAGGGCCGCCGCGATGCCCGGGATCTCGTTCATGATCCGCAGCGTGCGATTGTCGCCCGGACGCTGTCCCGCAGCGAGTTTCTTCCCGTAGCTGCCCAGCCAGCCCTGGTAACCGGTTAGGCCGACGACGAGGGCGAGCTTTGCCGTGAACCATCCCTGGCCGAAGAGGTCGAGATGGAAGGCGAGCATCAGCCCGAAGATCCAGGTCGCGAGCATCGCGGGCGTGAGAATGATCGACCGGACCCGGCGTTCGCGCTCCATCCAGGCGCGGTCCTCGGCCGAGCCGATCGTCGTTTCGTGGTGGTAGACGTAAAAGCGCGGTAGCAGCAGCAGACCGGCGACCCAGTAGATCATGAAGGTGACATGCGCCGCTTTGACCCAAGGGTAGGCTGCGCCGAGAAAACCCGTCGGATCACTCATGCCGTCCCCCTCACCAGCGAAAGCAGCTGCACGACATTGTCGGCCGGCGTGTCCTGCAGGATGCCGTGGCCGAGGTTGAAGATGTGCGGGCGGCCGGCGAAGGCGTCAAGGATCGCCCGCACCTCGCGCTCCAACTGCTCCCCGCCGGCGATCAGGGCAAGCGGGTCGAGATTGCCCTGGACCGGCAGCCCGGCAGGAAGCTCGCTCGCAGCCCATACCGGGTCCACCGTTTCGTCTAGACCGATCGCATCGACCCCGGTCCCCTGCGCATAGGCGAGGATCTTGCCGCCGGCGCCTTTCGGGAACCCAATCACAGGCACATGCGGGTGGCGCGCCCGGAATCGCTCGACGATGCGCGCCGTAGGCTCGATCACCCATTGGTCGAACTGGCTTGGAGAAAGGCTTCCCGCCCAGCTGTCGAAAAGCTGCACCGCCTCGGCACCGGCTTCGGCCTGGCCACAAAGATAGTCGACGGTCACCTCCTCGATCTTCGATATGATCGCCCGGAAGCGCGCCTCGTCAGAATAAGCCAGGCGCCGGGTCTCGGACTGATCGCGGCTTCCCTGCCCCGCAACCATGTAGGTCGCCACGGTCCAGGGCGCACCGGCGAAGCCGATCAGGGTCACGTTCGGCGCGAGCCTCGCCTTCACCTTGCGGACCGTCTCGTAGATCGGGTCGAGACGCGCCGGGAAAGGAGTGAGCGAATCGAGGTCCGCCGCCATCAACGGGGGTGTTAGCCGCGGCCCTTCGCCCGAGACGAACGTCAGGTTCTGGCCGATCGCGAAGGGAACGATGAGAATGTCGGAAAAAAGGATCGCGGCATCGAAGGCGAAGCGCGCCAGCGGCTGAAGCGTGACCTCGGCGGCGGCATCGCTGTCGTAAACGAGGTTGAGGAAGCTGCCCTTCTCCTCCCGAAGGCGCCGGTACTCGGGAAGATAGCGGCCGGCCTGGCGCATCAGCCACATCGGCGGGGGATCGACGCGCTCGCCCCGCAAGACGGCGAGCAAAGGCTTCTCCGCCACGATCGCGGTCTCGTCTCCGCGCAGAGAAGCGGTCACCCTTTCCCTCCCTTATAGAGTCTTAAAGAAGAAGATTGTTGGACTAGTTGTCCGGCTGGAGGCGGGGTTTAGGCGTCGCTCCAGCTTTTGCCAACAGAAGCAGCTTGGGCCTGGATTGCGGAATCCGGCGAGTCGCGCGCCTCACTTCCCATGATTCACAGGCTGGGGACCGATTGCACCGCTCGTGGATGGAATCGGGAATGACGTTCCGGGCACCGGGAGCTGCAGCCGAGTTGAGGGCGTCCCCGTCGCTCGGCTAGGGTCGCCAACGGGCTTTTCCACAATATTGCCAAGACAGGGTTTCGAATGGCGCTCGTCCTCGCTTCCTCAAGCGCGATCCGGAAAACCATGCTCGCGCAGGCGGGGGTGGACTTCGAGGTCGAGCCGCCCCTGATCGACGAGGAGGCGGAAAAAGGCAGGCACGACGATCCCAGGCCGCTTGCATTGGCGCTCGCCGAGGCCAAGGCGAGGGAAGTCAGCCGCCGCCGCCCTGGCGACCTGGTGATCGGAAGCGATTCGGTCGTGAGCGTCGACAAGCGGATATTCGGGAAGCCGCGCGATCGCGAGGAGGCGGCGGCCCACTTGCGGATCTTTTCCAGCCGCGAGCTGGTGCTGACCAGCGCCGTGTCGCTGGCAAGGGACGGGGACGTGGAGTGGAGCGAGGCCGACACGGCTCGGCTTGCAGTGCGGGCTCTCTCGGAAAGCTTCATCGAAACGTATCTGAATGCGGAATGGCCCGAAGTCGGCTATTGCGTTGGGGTTTTCCGGCTCGAGGGGCGGGGGGTGCAATTGTTCGATTCGATCGAAGGCAGCTATTTCACCATACTGGGAATGCCGCTTCTGCCACTTTTGAAGGCGCTTCGGGTACGTGGGGTCTTGCCCGAGTGATCATGATCGCGCTCACCGGGTCGATCGGAATGGGCAAGTCGACGGTCGCGCGCATGTTCGAGGAATCCGGCGTCCCGGTCTTCGATGCCGATGCGATCGTCCGGGCGCTTCAGGGGCCGGGTGGCGAACTGGTGGAAACGATCGAAAAGCATTTCCCCGGAACGCGCGGAGCCGATGGCGGAATAGACCGCGACGCATTGTCCAAGCGGGTGCTCGGCAATCCCGAGGATCTCGCTCGGCTCGAGGCAATCGTCCACCCCGCCGTTCACCGTGCGCGCGCCAAGTTCCTTCTCGAAAACCAGGACAAGCCCGCGCTCCTGTTCGAGATTCCCCTGCTTTACGAGACGGGCGGCGGCGAGGCGTTCGACAAGGTCATCGTCGTCTCCGCGCCTCCCGAGCTCCAGCGCGAGCGAGTGCTTCGCCGGCCGGGGATGAGCGAGGACAAATTGACTGCCCTGCTCGCTCGCCAGATGCCCGACGACGAAAAGAGGAAGCGCGCCGACTTCGTCGTCGATACCAGCGGCGAGCTATCCACAACTGAGCGCCAGGTGCACGAGATAATGGCTTGTCTCGGCCTGGCGCATGATGGTTAGATCCGCGGCATGCGTGAGATCGTTTTCGATACCGAAACCACGGGCCTGAACCCGGGCGACGGCGACCGCATTGTCGAAATCGGCTGCGTCGAGATGATCAACCGGTCCGAAACGGGAAGGACGTTTCACGCCTATTTCAACCCGGGACGGCCAATGCCGCTCGGCGCCGAAGCGGTCCACGGGCTGACCGACATCTTTCTGTCGGACAAGCCGCGCTTTGCCGATCTTGCCGAGGAGTTGCTCGACTTCATCGCGGACTCGCCGCTCGTCGCCCACAATGCGAGCTTCGACTTTAGCTTCCTCAATTACGAACTCGGCCTGTGCGGCCGCCCGACGGTATGCACGAGCAGGATGGTGGACACGCTTGCCCTGGCGAGGAGCAGACACCCCGGCGCCAAGCACAGCCTCGACGCGCTCTGCACCCGTTTCGGCGTCGATCGAAGCAACCGCGTGAGGCACGGCGCGCTGCTTGATGCGCAATTGCTCGCCCAGGTGTATATAGAGCTGACCGGTGGCCGGCAGATCGGACTTGGGCTTGTCGAGGACGTACAGGAAACGCGGGTCGTCGTCGGGACGGTCGGAGTGCGCGAACCGCGACCGCCAAGGCCTCATCATCCGGGAATCGAGGAACTTGAGCGCCATCGGGCGTTTCTCTCAAAACTGGCTAACCCGCTCTGGGCACGCTTCACCGCCGCGAGTTGACGGGGCAGCGAGCGCCGCCCTAAGCGGCTCGCCGAAACCGGAACAGAAGGAGCCACGCCAGTGGACGTTCGCGTCGCGGATCACCAGGTCGAAACCGGCGAATCAATCAAGGAGCACGCGGTCGAGCGGATCGAGGAGATCACCGAGAAGTATTTTTCGCGCGCCGTTGGAGCGAGCGTTACCTTTGGCAAGGGACCGGTCAACGACTTCACCTGCGACATCGTCGCTCCGGTCGCGCAGGGCGTTGTCCTGAAGGCCTCGCACCGCGCCCCGACCGCGCAGGTCGCGTTCGAATGCGCGGCGGACAAGATCGAAAAGCAGCTACGCCGCTATTCGAAGCGGCTGAAGGAGCGCAAGGGCGGCCACGACGTTGCTCCTCGCCTGGAGGCTAATGCGTCGTACCGCATATTTGCAGGCACTCCCGAAGAGGACGAGCCGCCGGCAAACCCGACGATCGTTGCCGAGACGAGGGTGGACGTCCCGCTGGCCAACGTCGCCGATGCGGTCATGCTTATGGATCTGCGCAATACGAGCGCCTTGATGTTCCGCAACACGAACACGGGCGAGCTCAACATGGTCTATCGCCGCGAGGACGGGAATATCGGCTGGGTCGAACCCAACGGAAGCTAGAAGGGGGTAGGCTCGGCGGCAGCCAAGCCGCCAGCCCTGTGAAAGTATCACAAATGCACCTTACCGAATTTCTCGACTTCGACGCGATCAAGCCGGCGCTGCCCGCGGGCAACAAGCGCTCGCTGTTCCAGCAGCTTTCGGCCCTCGCCGGAGCGCGGCTCGGTGTCGAGCCGGCGGCCGTCCTCGAGACTCTCAATGAGCGCGAGCAGCTGGGCTCGACCGGCTTCGGCCATGGAGTCGCGATTCCGCATGGCAAGGTCGAGGGCCTGACCCGCATCTACTGCCTGTTCGCGCGCCTGTCGGACCCGGTGCGCTACAAGGCGGTCGACGGCCAGAATGTCGACCTCGTGTTCCTCCTGCTCTCGCCGCCGGACGCCGGCGCGGACCATTTGAAGGCGCTCGCGGCCCTGAGCCGGGTGATCCGCCATGCGCCGACTCTCGAAAAGCTGCGCGGCGCGCGCAGCCGCGACGCGCTCGCGGCCGTGCTGATGGGCGCGGACGAGCGCGACGCTGCCTGAACGACCATGACGGGCCGCGAGCGCCTCGCGGCGTCGGTCGAGGCTTCAAGCCTTATTCGCCGAGCCGAAAGCGAGGGGGGCTTCGGCACGGTTCTTCGCAGGGGCGACCCCGAGCGGGGTGCGCTCCTGCTCGTTGTCCGGAGACGGGAGCGGCACTTCGCGTGCCTCGAACGGACTCTCGCCATGGACGGAAGATACCGCTGGGAGCGCGTCGGCCCAGGCGAGGATTCGGAGGAGCAGGATATCGCCGATTTCCTTTCCGGCCGACTTCGGTTCGACCCCGACCAGTGGCTGATCGAACTGGATATCGCACAGCCGGAACGATTCATCGCTGAAACGACCGTCGAAGGTTGACCCCTGCGCCTCGGCGGGAAATTGCGGCTCAGTAATTAGGAGCGGGGGGCGCCCTTCGTCGGAATCGCGACGACGGACGCCACGCGAGACGGGGAACACGACCAGGGGCGAAAGCGGGAATGGGCCCGCGGATCCAGCCCTTCCGAGGTGGGGGTCGGTTCACCGCAAGAACTTACGGATGACATGGTGGTTCCGCTTCGCTCGGCGCTGCTTGTCTGTGCTGCGATGAGCGCCAGCTCGGTCGCGCCGGCACAGGTGAGCGCAAATGCCGAGCCCTTGATTCCCGTGGCCAGCTCACTGAGCCCATCGGCAGTCGCCGAGGAATTGCTGAAGAATTCTCACGAAGTGACAGCTCCTGCCGTCGTCGAGCAGGACAGCGCGGCCGAAGAAGTAGAGCCGGCTGTCGACCCCAACGCTGACCTTTCGACTCTGGTCGCGCAGCTTCGCAGCTCGGATCCGGGTGACAGGCAGCTCGAATGCCTCGCGGCCGGCATCTATTTCGAATCGAAGAGCGAACCGCTGGCCGGACAACTCGCGGTGGGACATGTCATCGCCAACCGCGCGAACAGCGGCGGCCGGTTCCCGAGCAGTTATTGCGGAGTCCTCTTCCAGCGCGGACAATTCTCCTTCGTCCGCGGCAAGTCCTGGCCGGCGATCCCGAAGGCGAGCAAGCATTGGCAGACCGCAGTGGCGATCGCCAAGATCGTCGACCGCGACCTCAAGCAATCGAGCGTTGGTAAGGCGCTCTTCTTCCATGCGAAGCGGGTCAGTCCGCGCTGGCGCTTGAAGCGCGTGGCCTCGATCGGCAACCACATTTTCTATCGCTGATCCGAAGACGGGAGCGCCGGACCCGCCTGTCAGCCGGATTGGCTGTGTGCTCCATTCGTTCTAGCGTGCGCAGGTGAGCACCGCCCCCGAACCGATTCTGCAGAGTTGCTTTCAGGATTCGCCGCCAGCTGCGATCGACGTCGCGCGCGGAGTCACGCGCCTGTTCTGCCGGCAGGAGCTGTTCGCGATCTGCGAGGTGCCGCTTCCCAACGGGCGCCGCGCCGACATGATGGCGATCGACCCGAAAGGCTGTCTGACGATCGTCGAGATCAAGGTCGCCAGGAGCGACCTGCTCGGCGACGGCAAGTGGATCGACTATCTCGATTATTGCGACCGCTTCTTCTGGGCGGTGCCCCCGGGGCTGGCGGCGATCTGCGAAGGCGAGCGTTTCCTTCCGGGGGAAGCCGGGCTGATCGTCGCCCACCGCTATGACGCCGCGATCGTGCGCGATGCCGCCCACCGGCCGCTTGCGCCGGCCAGGCGCAAGGCCGAGCTGCTTCGGTTCGCGCGCAGGGCGGCGCGCCGCCTGTCCGCCCAGATCGACCCGACACTGGGCGAAGGACTTTAGCCTTTCGGCTTCTTCGCTTCGATGATGCGGAGCAGTTCCGGCGTGCGGTTGTCGCGCTTCGCATAGTCGCGCGCGGAATAGCCTGCGGCCGAATCGGCGCGGTCGGGGTCTGCACCCCTGGCGACGAGGGTGCGAACGATCGGCACGTGGCGGTTCTGGACGGCAATGATCAGGGCCGTCTCGCCCTGCCGGTTGGCATCGTCCACCTTCGCGCCGACGCTGATCAGCCAATCCACAGCCTCCGAAAATCCCGCGCGCGCGGCCGCGATGAGCGGAGTCTCGCCGCCGGCCGAGCGGAGGTTTGGATCTGCCCCATTCTGCAGCAAATAGGCCGTCCAGTCGTGATTACGGGTCTCGATCGCGGCGACGAGCGCAGTCTTGCCTTCAACATTCCGCGCATTGACCAGGTTCGGCTTGTCCTTGAGAAGCTTCATCGCCTCGGCGCCATTATCCTCGCTGACTGCCTTGACGAACATTTCGCCTTCATAGCCCGTGCTCTGGGCGGCAGCCGGCCCGGCGGCCAGCGCCACCGCCAGTGCGGCCACGATCGGCCTGTACCTGCGCATCCTCAAACTCCCCGCAACCTGGCTTGATCCGCGCGGGTTAGCAGAGCATTGCTGGCCTTGTCATGAATGCTCGGAAGCCTTTCTGGGAGAAGCCCTTGTCGGAGCTGGATCGCGGCGAATGGGAGGCGCTGTGCGACGGCTGCGGCCGCTGCTGCATCCACAAGCTCGAGGACGAAGAGACCGGAGAGCTGTATCCAACGAACGTTGCCTGCCGGTTGCTCGACCGCAGAAACGGGCGCTGCACCGACTATGCGAATCGCCGCAAGCTGGTCGCCGATTGCGTCGTCCTCGACCGCAGGAAGCTGGGTTCGCTCGACTGGCTTCCGGAAAGCTGCGCGTACCGGCTGCGCGCGGCGGGCAAGCCCCTCCCGGACTGGCATTACCTGATCAGCGGCAGCCGCGAGACGGTGCACGAGGCGCGCCAGTCGACGCGCGGATGGACCGTGAGCGAGGTTGACGCTGGCGAGCTCGAGCATCACCTGGTCGAGCGTGCGCTCTAGGAGCCTCGCGAGCCACCCGGACCTGCCGCTGCCGGTTCTGCTGTGCCCCATCCGGAGCGCGCGGCGGATGCGGCTTCGGCTCGACGAGCGCGAACGGCTTATCAAGGTCACGCACCCGCGCGGAATCCGCGCGTCGGCCGCTCTCGCCTGGGCCGTCGCACAAAAGGAATGGGTCGAGCAGCGGCTGGGCGAGCTGCTGCCGCCGCAGCCTTTCGTCCACGGCGCCTTGATCCCGATCGAAGGCGTGGAAACAGAGCTTCGCTGGAGCGAAACAGCGCCGCGCCTGCCGCTGCTGGAAGAAGGGCTGCTCGCCTGCGGCGGTCCGGCGGCGAGCTTTGGGAGGCGGATTGAGCGGTTCCTGAGGCGGCTGGCGGTCGAGCGGCTGTCAGAGGAAACGGCCGCGCTCTCGCAATCGATCGCCGTCCAGCCTGTGTCCGTGGCAGTCGGCGATGCCCGGACGCGCTGGGGGAGCTGCAGCAGCTCGGGGCGCATCCGCTACAGCTGGAGGCTGATCCTCGCTCCGCCGGAGGCGCGCCGCTATGTCGTCGCGCACGAAGTGGCCCACCTCAAGCACATGAACCACGGCCCGGAGTTTCGCGCGCTCGAGCGGGAGCTGTTCGGCGGCGAGACGGCCCGGGCCGAGGCACTATTGCGAAGTGCCGGCCCCCGGCTGAGGCGAATCGGGATCGGGTGCTGAGCGCGGCTGCTGCGGCCGCTGCTGCTGCGGCGGCTGGGGCGGCGCTGTCGGCGGCGGCGGCGGCTGCTGCTGGCCTGGCTGACGCTGCGGCTGCCGGGGTCCTCCGAGGACATTGTCGAGCCACTGCTGGTTGAGCCCCGAATCCGGGTTCTGGCCGGGTTGCTGCTGAGGCGGCGGCACCATGCCCGGATCGTAGCCCGGTGGCAGCGGCAGCGGGTTCCCGTCCTCGTCGACCATCGGATAGGCGCCCGGATCGCCGAACTCGTTGCCGAACCATTCTTCCTCCGGTCCCAGCTCCCAGTCCGGCATCGGCACCTGGGTCTGGAACTGCTCGACCGGTCGGTTTGCGACCGCGACGCGCATGAAATCGGCGAAGGCGCGTGCGGGGGCGGTCCCGCCCTGCAGGCCTCCGACCGGGCGGGCGTCGTCGCGCCCCATCCAGACGCCGGTGGTCAGACCGCTCGAAAAGCCGATGAACCAGCCGTCGCGGTTCGACTGCGTGGTGCCCGTCTTGCCGGCGACGGGGCGCCCGATCTGCGCCGCGCGCCCGGTGCCGCTGAGAACCGCGGATTGAAGGAGGTCGGTCATTTCGGCCGCGACCCAGGGAGCGACGAGCACCCGCTGCTCGCGCGGTTCGTGGCGATACAGCTCGCGGCCGTTCATCGTCACCACCCGTGTTATCGCGTAGGGCGTCACCGCGACCCCGCCGGAGCCGACGGAGGCGAAGGCCTGAGTCATTTCGATCAGCCTGACGTCGCTCGTGCCGAGCACCATTGCGGGGAACGTCGAGATCGGGCTGGTGATGCCGAACCGTCGCGCCATGTCGGCGATCGTCGAAAAGCCGAGCTGCTCCCCGATCTGGGCGCTGATCGTGTTGATCGAGCGCGAGAAGGCTTCGCGAAGCGTGACCGGTCCGAGATAAGTGCGGGTGGAGTTGCGCGGCTGCCAGCCGTTGATGTCCACTGGCCTGTCGACCATCGTGTCGGTGGGCTTCATCCCGGATTCTAGCGCGGCGAGGTAGACGAAAAGCTTGAAGGCCGACCCCGGCTGCCTTTCGGCCTGGGTCGCGCGGTTGTAGATCGACTGCGGGTAGCTCTTGCCACCGATCATGGCTCGGACCGCGCCGTCGCGGTCGATCGCCACAAGCGCTCCTTGGGCAGAACCGGGCGTGTTGGCGACTATCGCCCGCTGGGCGGCGCGCTGCATCGTCGTGTTCAATGTCGTGTAGACCTCGATCGCGTCCGAGGTCTCGTCGATCAGCGTGTCGAGCTGAGGAAGCGCCCAGTCGGTGAAATAGCGCACGCTGTCCTGTTGCGTCGTTGACTGGATCCGAATTCGTGCCGGGTCCGTGCTTGCCGCGCGGTCGGCCGTGATGAAGCCGTTTTCGACCATCGCGCGGAGGACGACCTGCGAGCGGCTGCGGGCGGCCTCGACGTCGGCGGTCGGCGAATAGTTGGACGGGGCTTTCACCAGGCCGGCGATGATCGCCGCTTCGCCCAGCGAGAGCGTGTCCGCGCTATGGCCGAAGAAGCGCCGCGAGGCCGCGTCGATCCCATAGGCGCCGCCGCCGAAATAAACCCGGTTCAGGTAGAGCTCTAGGATCTGGTCCTTCGTGAACTTGCGCTCGAGAGCGAGAGCCAGAACCGCTTCCTTGATCTTCCGGCCAAAGGTTCGGCTGTTGGTCAGGAATATGTTGCGGGCGAGCTGCTGGGTTATGGTCGAACCGCCTTGCCGCCACTCGCCGGTATCGAGGCGGACAGCGACCGAGCGCGCGATCCCGATCGGATCGACCCCGACATGCGAACGAAACCTCTTGTCCTCGATGGCGATCATCGCTGATCGCATCTCCGGCGGAATCCGGTCGTAGCTCAGCCACTGGCCGAAGCTCGGCCCGAGGGAGATCAGAACCGCACCGTTCGACGCGTGGACGCGGATCATCTGGCCGAGGTCGGACCGCTTGGAGAGCTGGGCGAAGCTCGGAAGCGAGGCGACCGCGACCGCGACGGCGACCGCGAGCGCGATCAGGCCCAGGAGGGCGGCATAGAGGAAGATCTTGAACGCGGTGGCGAAGCTTCGCCCCGCGGCTCCGGATTGGGATCGCGCCATCGAGGCTCAGGCGATAGGAAGCCGGCGGCGCGTCGGCAAGGCGCTCATTCGCAGTCCCCGGACCTGCGGAACTCGAGAGCGGTCGAGTTGATGCAGTATCGCAGGCCAGCCGGCCCGGGCCCGTCGGGGAAGACATGGCCGAGATGGCCGGCACATTTGGCGCAGCGGACCTCGGTCCGAACCATACCGTGGCTTTCGTCGAGCCGTTGCTCGACCGCGTCCGCGCTCATCGGGGCGGTGAAGCTCGGCCAGCCGCTGCCGCTGTCGAACTTGGAGCTGCTGTCGAACAAGGGCTCGCCACAGCCCGCGCACCGGAACTCGCCCTCTTCCTTGACGTGAAGCAGGGGGCCGGTGAACGGCGGCTCGGTGCCGGCCTCGCGGAGAATCCGGTATTGTTCGGGGGTTAGGCGCGCCCGCCATTCCTCGTCGCTGCGGTCGACCTTGTCGCTCATCCCGCCTCCCATCGCGCGGTGCAGGTTACGCCGGCATTAACCCTGTTTTAGACAATGCCCAATAGCAGTCGGGACCATGGCGTACCGCTACGCCCTCGCGAGCAGCCTTGCCGCCGCCATGCTGATGGCGGGCGTGCCCGCGCCCGCGCCCGCGCAGTGCCGGCTCTGTTCGAATCCCACCACCGATCGCCCCTCCGACGACGCGCAAGGCCGGATCGAGCTGGAAGTCTCGACGATGCTCGACTTCGACAGGCTCGTGCTCCTCGGATCGGGCACGGGTGCTGCGACACTGCTTCCAACGGGCGAGAGAAGCGCGACCGGAACGGTGGCGACGGTCAGCGGCCGGGCCATGGTGGGATCGGTCTCGATCCGAGGGGAGCCTGGCCGCGCCGTGCGCGTGGAGCTCCCGCGCCGGATCGAGCTCTTCACGGTCAGCGGCTCGCGAATCGCGATTGACGCGATTTCAACCGACCTGCCGACAATGCCCAGGCTCGATTCGGGCGGAAACCTGAATTTCCGCTTCGGCGGCAGGCTGACCATCGCCGGCGACGCCGAGGGCGAATATCGCGGCGAGGTTCCGGTTACCGTCGAGTACCTCTGACGAAATGATCCGTTTCGGCGGAATCCTTAAAGTCCCGGTAACCATGCCCTTGAGGGAAGGGGTAAGCGGCTGCGGTTAATGCGATGCTCACGGGTGACCGGACCACGGTCGGGCAGCCGCTGTTTTTTTGAACCAGTGGGGAATCGAAACATGAACAAGGCTTTGATCTTTGCAGGCGCGGTTGCCGCCCTGGCCCTGTCGAGCGTACCGGCCAATGCGGCGCCGGTTCCGGCGACGACCAATGCAACGGCGACGGCGCGCATCTACACGCCGTTGACGCTCACCTCGGTGCGTGACCTCGACCTCGGGACGATCGTCCTGAGCGGCAGCGGCTCCTACACCGACACCGTCGGGATCGACCAGGCCGGCAATTTCAGCTGCGGCGCCAACGTCACCTGCTCGGGCACTCCGGTGACCGCGCAGTACGAAGCCACCGGCACGATGGACCAGACCCTGACCATCACCGTTCCCGCGACCCTGGCGCTGGTCAACCAGACCCAGACATCGCCGGACCTTACTCTGAACGTCGACGCTCCGGCCACGGTCGTCCTCGACGGCAGCGGCTACGTCCTGTTCGACATCGGCGGTTCGATCGCGGTCAGCGACACGACCCCGGACGGCGTGTATCAGGGCACGTTCGACGTGGAAGCCGATTACCAGTAAGCCTGGACAAGTGGTGGCGCGGCGCGCTTGCGCCGTGCTGTTGGGGGGCGTCGTCAGCGGCGCCCCCTTTTTCTTGCCGTTGAACGGGGATGGTGAACCGAAAATCAACCATTCCGGAGGCAATGACGGGCGGTAGCTCCGAACTGGAGAGAAGTGGGGACCGCTGAAGATGAACCTGTCAATCAAAGCCCTCGTAGCGGGCGCGCTCATCGCCGCGCCGATCCTGATCCCATCCGTTCCCGCCGAGGCGGGCGTGGGCGACCTGCTCGTCGCGCCGACGCGGCTCGTCCTGAACGGCGGGCGCGGCGCGGAAGTGATCCTCAACAATATCGGCGACGAGCCGGCCACGTACCGGATCTCGGTCGAGTTCCGGCGGATGAAGCCGGATGGGACGCTCGACGAGGTCGCCGAGCCGAGCGAGGCGGAGAAACTGGCGCGGGACATGATCGTGTACGCGCCGCGGCGCGTCACGCTTGCTCCCAACGAGCCCCAGTCGGTCAGAATTTCCGCCAGGCCACCCCAGGGATTGCCGGACGGCGAGTACCGGATCCACATGCTGTTCCGGGCGGTCCCGCCTGCCACGCCTGTCGCCAAGACCACGGGCGAGCCGCCCAAGGGACTAAGCTTCAAGCTGACGCCAGTGTACGGGGTGACCATTCCCGTGATCGTCAGGCTCGGCAATCTCGAGGCCAAGGCCGGCATCGCCAACGTCCGGCTCGACCGGCGAGACGGAAAGCCGGTGGTGGCGCTCGACCTGACCCGGTCGGGCGACCGCTCGACCTTCGGTGAAGTGCGTGTCCTGAAACCCGGGGTGAAGGATCCGATCGGATCGCAGCGCGCGGTCGCCGTCTATACGGAAATCGGCACCCGCCAGGTTGTCGTTCCGATCGACGAAGCCTTCAAGGGCGAACTCTCCGGCCCTGTCACGGTCCAATATCTCGAAACCTACGACGACGGCGCGAAGACCATAGCCGAAACGCAGGCGGTGCTTCGCTAGCCGCGCCCCGGGAACCAGGTGCAGTCGTAGATGGTCGCCTCCGGCACATGGCTGGGCAGAGCGGGGGGCCTCGCGGCCGCCGCGCTGCTGAGCGCGGTCGGAGCGCCCGCAGCGACTCCGGTTGCTGACGGCTGGGCGGCCGACCCGGACGAGCAGTTCCTTCTTGACGTCAAGCTGCGTCAGTACCGGCTCGGCGACGGGGTTCGCGCCTACAACACGCCCGAAGGCACCTGTGTCCTCTTCGGCGACTTCCTGGCGACGCTCGACGTGCCAATGAAGATCGACCTCGGCGCCAGGAAGGCAAGCGGCTGGGCGTTCAGCGAGGACCGCAAGATTGCGATCGACGTCGGCGCCGGCCGGGTCGAATATGCGGGCAAGAGCGAGGCGCTCGAGCGGGGACTCGTTCGCGAGACGCCGGAAGGCTGGTGCGTCGACAGCTCCGCCCTGTCGCGCTGGTTCGGCCTCGGGGTGAAACCGCTGACCTCGGGCTCGGTCCTGGTCCTCGAATCCGATGCCAAGCTCCCTGTCGAGCTCGCGATCGAGCGCGAAAAGCGCGCCGCCAATCTCTCCAAGCGCGCGAAGTTCGACATTTCGAAGCTGCCTCAGGTCCGCCTGCCTTATCGGATGTGGCGGGCCCCGGCGCTCGACTTCGTCGTCAGCGCGGGGGTCACCTATCGGGCCGACACCGGTGCGAAGATCGACCGGCAATCGTCGGTCTATGCGGCGGGCGAGCTAGCCCACATGTCGTACGACGCGTTCGTTTCGACCGATCAGAAGGGCATTCCCGCCTCGCTCCGGCTGCGGGCCTTCCGGTCCGATCCGGACGGCCAGTTGCTTGGTCCGCTGAAGGCGACGCATTTCGGATTCGGCGACGTTTCCGGGCTCGAAACCCGGCTCAGCGGGAGCGCGGCGAGCGGGCGCGGCGCGGTCGTCACCAACCGGCCCGTCGTCAACCCCACGAGCTTCGACCGCACCCGGTTCGAGGGAGAGCTTCCCTCGGGCTGGGACGCCGAGCTCTACCGCAACGGCCAGCTGCTCGCCTTCGCCCGCTCGGACGGGCGCCAGCGCTACGTCTTCGAGGACGTCCAGCTCCTCTACGGCGAAAACCAGTTCAGCATCGTTCTTTACGGCCCGCAGGGGCAGGTCCGGACGCGCGAGGAAATGATCAATGTCGGCCAGGACAACGTCCCGCCCGGCAAGACCTGGTACTGGGCCGGCGTTAACCAGCCCGGCATCGACCTGGTCTCGATTCGCAAGCAAGAGGAGCCGGGCCCCCTCGAGCCGAAGGTGCAGGCCGCGGTCGCGGTCGAGCATGGCCTCGACGAGCGCACGTCGGTCGGAGTGCTGGCGCGGACCATGCTTCTCGAGGACGAACGCGTCACATTCGTCGAGGGCTCTGTCCGCCGCTCGATCGGCCCGGCGCTGGTCGAGGTCGGGGCCGGCAGGGACAGCAGGGGCGGGACCGCGGCGCGCGCGCAGCTGCTCGCCAAGTTCGGCTCGCTCAACGTCAGCGCGGAGGCCGTCGCGGCAAAGGATTTCCGGCTTCGCGGCAGGCGCGAAATGAGCGTCCGCGAGGCGCGCGTTGCGCTGGATGCCCCGATCCGCCTCGGCAGGGCAGTCATTCCCGCCCATGCGGACGTCCGCTATACGGATCGCGCCGACGGCAGCGGCCAGCTCGAAGCTGCGGCGAGGCTGTCGACGACGATCGAGCGGTTCAACCTCGCGGCTAACGTTCGCTACACGCGCCAATATCTCGCCAAGGGCCCGGCGCCGCCGCCCGACGTCATCGCCGACCTGATCGGAACGGGGCGCGTGGGGCCAGTGCGGCTTCGCGGCTCGACCAGTTTCGAAATGAGCCCGCAAAGCCGGTTCCGCTCCGCCGAGCTGTCCGGCTATTGGTCCGCGTCCGACCATAGCGACTGGGAAGGCGCGCTCGCCTATGACGGGCCCGAAAAGCGCGCTCGCGCGCGGATCAGCTACATCCGGCGCTTCGATTCGATGGCGCTGGCCATAACCGGCGAGGCCGCGACCGACGGGTCGGCGGCAGTCGGGCTCAACCTCAATTTCTCGCTGGATCCGGGCCGCGGTTTCACGCTTTCCCGCGAGCGGCTCGCCGGCGCCGGCTCGGTCCGGGCGAAAGTCTACCGCGATCTCAACGACAACGGCGTCGCCGACCCCGGCGAGCCGGTGGAGAAAGGCGCAATCGTGCTCGCGGGCCACGCGGTCGCGCGCAAGCCGACCGATTCCAGCGGCTCGGTGATGATCGCCGGCCTTTCGACCTACATGCCGATCACCGTCGGGATCGATCAGACGAGCCTTTCCGACCCGATGCTCGCGCCGAAGAAGGCGGTCCAGGTCGTCGTTCCTCGCCCCGGCGTTCCAGCCGATGTCGAGATCGGCCTGGTCGGCGCAGGCGATGTCGAAGGCGCGATCGTCAAAAGCGGTGGACTCGGCTTCGAAGGGCTCGACCTCGAGCTTGTCGACCGCTCGGGCGCGGTCGTCGCCACGGCGAGGACCGATTACGACGGCTATTTCCTCTTTGAGCGGGTGGCCTACGGCACCTATTCGGTGCGGGTGGCGAGCGAATCGGCGAAAGCCGCGCAAGTCCCGGCCGATCTCAACCTTACCGTTACCGTCGTCGAAGGCCAGGCGGTCGTCCGCCTCGGGACGATCCAGCTCAACCCGCCGCCGAGGATCGCCTCCTCGCAATAGTCGTCTCGGGCGACTTTCCGTTCATTTCATGCTGTTGCGACGCAATCGCAGCAGTCGGTGGCTCGCGTGGCGGCCACGAATGATGCCGGGCTTTCGTCCGATCAGGGACAATGGGAATAGTGGAAAGCGTGAAAGCCGACATGCCCTGGCATGCCCCTGCTTTCACGCTGGTGCGGTCGAGAAGACTCGAACTTCCACGGCCTTTCGGCCACAGCGACCTCAACGCTGCGCGTCTACCAGTTCCGCCACGACCGCACGTGCATGAAAGAAGCGGCAGGACGCCGCCACGACTGGCAAGGCGGCGCCTCTACCAAAGGGCTCGCCCCGGTGCAACGCCGCTAATCCGCTCCATAACGGAACAGTTCTTAACAGCCTGTTTACCAATGGGCGGCCAGTTCGTTAGGCTTGGGCAATGGTGCTCATCGCCCTGCTCGCCGCGGCCGCAGCAAGCGCCCCGGCAAATGCCGAACCGACGGTTTCGGCGCAGCGGCCTATCGTGCGCCAGGCTACGGCAACCGTCCGGATCGTTTCCGGAGCGCGAGTGGAGGCATCCAGCATTCCCGGCGAAGCGCTCATTCGAAATGTGCGGACCGAGGCCGCGGACGGCTCCCGCCAGGATTCAAGGCTCGTCGAATTTCCCTGAAAGATCAGCTTTTTAGGGTCAAGGTCACAGTCGAATCGAGCCCGCTGGGCGGAACGTTCATCTCGGCGCTGTTGAAGCTCGCGCTGCCGCCGGGCGGAAGGCTCCGCGCGGGCGGCGCGATCGTCCAGCGGTAGATCAGCTTGCCCGAGCTGTCGCGAAGCTGCGCTTCGATTGGCGGCACGCTCTGGGTCTTCGAGCTCGGATTGATGACCCGGCCGCTGACGACCACCAGCTCGTTGCCGCTCGCAAGCTTCTGCCGCTCAGGTGCTCCCGGCGCGATCTGAAGCGGCGTCGGAGCGGCGGCGAGGCCGACCTGGCGCCGCACCGAATCCGGGGCAAGGAACCAGAAGGCAAGGAATACCGCGGCGACGAGGACGATGGCGATCAGGATCGCCATCCACAGGCTGCGCTTTCGATCACTTCGGGTTTCACTCTCGACTGCCCGAATCTCGTCCGCGTCAGGTATCTCCTTTTCCGGATCCCAGGCCTCCCCTCCGGCCAGGCTGTCGCCCTCGTCGAACACGTCGTCGGGCGGAGGAACCGGGACCGCGGAAGGGGGCTCGACCAGCGGGGCGCCCGGAGCGGTCGGCTCGATCTCCTCATAGGCCTGGACTCGGCCGCCGACGATGTCGAACTGGTCCGGCTGGTCTTCGTTCTCGGCGTGCTGAGCCGGAGGGCCGGCCTCGTCTGCTTGCGGCGCGGCCTCCTCGACCGCTTCGTCCGGCTCGGCCTCGGTAGCCTGGTCCTCCGGTTCCTGGTGCCAGCTGTGGCCGCAGGAGGCGCATCTCACCTTGCGCCCGCCTTCGGGGATGGCTCCATCCTTTACGGCATATTGGGTCCCGCACGACGGGCATGTGAGGATCATGTGTCGGGCGCCTCCGCTTCTACGGCTTCGGGTAAACAGGAATGCTCGCCCGTTGGCAAGGCGGCGGCCGCATGCGACAAGCTCGGTCGACGTGGGAGGGCTCGACTGGCGGCGATCGTTCAATTCGAAAGCGTGGGGCTGCGCTACGGGACCGGGGCCGAGATTCTGCGCGACCTCGATTTCACGCTGAGCGAGGGCGGCTTTTATTTCCTCGCCGGCGCGTCGGGCGCGGGGAAGACCTCTTTGTTGAAGCTGCTTTACCTGGCGCAGCGACCGACCCGCGGCCGGATACGGCTGTTCGGCGAGGACCTGAGCGACGCTCCGCGCGAGCGGCTGCCCTTTTTCCGTCGCCGCATCGGCGTCGTGTTCCAGGACTTCCGGCTGATCCGCCACCTCAGCGCGTTCGACAATGTCGCGCTTCCGCTCCGGATCGCCGGCCGTGAAGAGGCGGAAGTCACGAGCGCGGTCCGGGAGATGCTCGACTGGGTGGGCCTCGGCGACCGGGCGGGCGCGCGTCCGCCGACGCTCTCGGGCGGAGAGCAGCAGCGCGTCGCGATCGCTCGCGCTGTCATCACACAGCCAGACCTTCTCGTCGCCGACGAGCCGACCGGGAACGTCGATGCGGACATGGCCAAGCGGCTTCTGCACCTGTTCAGCGCTCTCAACGGCTTCGGGACCACGGTCGTCGTCGCAACCCACGATTTCGGGCTCATCGCCTCGACCCCGGGGGCGGAGATGATGCGGCTCGACCGCGGCGGGCTGGTGGACCCGACGGGCGCGCTCAGGAATCCGCCGACCGCGAGCGGAAGGGGCGCGCGCCGGTGATCTTCGACCGTTTCCGCCCGCCGCCCGAAGCGCGTCTGCTGCCCGTCGAGCGGCTGCACGTGCCGACGGTCGCCGTGATGGCGATCATGACCTTCGCGATGATGATCGTCGCCGCGGCCGGGCTGGCGCTCGCCAATGCCGCGGGAATCGTCTCGAGCGGGATCGAGAACCGCTATGTCGTAGAGCTTCCGGCAACCGCCCGGCAGGATCTTCCGCGGGTAATCTCCGCGGTGCGGGCGGCTGCGGGCGTTCGCAACGCCGCCCCCGTACCCGAAAGCGAGATGCGCCAGACTCTGGAACGCTGGCTCGGCGGGTCGGCCTCGAGCAGCGACCTTCCCGTTCCTTCGCTGGTCATGGTGGAGCTTGAGCCGGGGGCGAACCCGCGCGCGCTTTCCGACCATGTCAGGTCCGCCTCGCCGAGCGCGCGGCTGATCGCCGAAACCGCCGAACTCGAGCCGCTGTTGCGCTCGATCCGAGCCTTGCAATGGCTGGCGATCGGCTTGGTTGCGCTCATAGCCGCCGCCAGCGCTGCGGCGATCGTGCTTGCCGCGCGCGGCGCGCTCGACACGCACCGGTCGACGATCGAGATCATGCACGGCATCGGAGCTACCGACGCCCAGATCACCCGCCTGTTCGAGCGCAAGATCGGCCTCGACTCGGCGGCCGGAGCGTTGCTCGGAGCGGCTGCCGCAGCGATCGCGCTGGTCGCAATCGCGGGGGCCGGAGCCGCGCTTGCCCTCGAGCTCACCGCCTTGACGCCGCTGTCTGGCCGAGACGTCGCCGTTCTGCTCCTCGTGCCTGTCGCGGCGGTCGCGCTCGCCCTCGCTGTTGCCCACTGGACCTTACTCAGGGCATTGCGCGCCACCCTATGATCGCCCGCTTCTTCTCGTTCCTGCTGCTGCTCTATGCGCTCGGCTTCATTCTTTTCGCCGTCACGCTCGACAAGCCGGCCGGGCGCCATCGTACCGACGCCGCAGTCGTCATCACTGGGGGCAGCGGCCGAATCGAGCATGGGATCGAGGTGATCGAAAAGCGGGACGCGAAGCGCCTTCTCATCGCCGGGGCGGACCCGTCCGTGACAAAGCGCGACCTGGTCCGCCGCCTCGGCGGCAACGCCAGACTCGTTCGCTGCTGCGTCGACCTCGGCAGCGAATCGGTCGACACCCGCTCCAACGCGGAAGAGGCGAAGCGCTGGCTCGACGCGCGCGGGTACAAGTCGGTCCGGCTGATCACGAGCGACTGGCACATGCGCCGCGCCCGGTTCGAGTTCGGCCGCGTGCTGGGCTCCAAATACACGATCGTCCCCGACGCCGTGAAATCGCAGCCCCGGCTCACGACCCTGTTCGGCGAATATAACAAGCTGCTCCTGCGCCGGATCGCGGTCCTCTTCGAGCTTTGATCCCAGTGCAGCTGATCCGCTCCCTCGCTTACGTTTTGGTCTTCTACCCGGCGACGGTGCTGTTCGTCCTCGCGGGTCTCGTCCTGTCGCTGTTCGGCCGCTCCATGACGCGCGCCCTCGTCCGCAGCTGGACGGCGTTCCATGGACGTCTTGCGGAGTGGGTTCTCGGAGTCCGCTCGCAGGTGGAAGGCGCGATTCCGCCGGGGGCGGTGCTGATCGCCGTCAAGCATCAGTCGATGTACGAGACACTGGAAATGGTGCGGATCGCGGACACACCCGTGATCGTGCTCAAGCGCGAGCTTTCACGGATCCCGCTCTTCGGCTGGCTGACCCGGCGCTATGGCGTCATCCCGGTCGACAGGAGCGCAGGCCCGAAGGCGCTGCGCGAGATGATGGCCGCCGGCCGGAACGCGGTGGCGGAGGGACGCGCAGTCATCATTTATCCTGAAGGCACGCGCGTCGCGCCTGGCGAGACTCCGCCGCTGCGCCCGGGCTTTGCCGGTCTCTACCGCGCGCTTGGCCTGCCTGTCGTCCCGGTCGCCGTGAACAGCGGATGGATATGGCCCAAGGGGCTGGTCAAGAAGGCGGGCACCGTCCGGTTCGTCATCGGCGAGACGATCCCTGCCGGCCTGAAGCGCGATGAGATCGAGGAACGGGTTCACGCGGCGATCAATTGCCTCGAGGCCTAGCCGCGCAGTTTGGCGCCGAGCTTTTCCGCCGCGGCGATGACCTTCTTCGAGATCGCCGCCAGCTCCTCGTCGGTGAAGCTTTTCTCCGAAGGCTGCAGCGTGACCTCGAAGGCCAGGCTCAGCCCATCGGGGCTCTCGAAGCGGTCAAACAGCCGCACATTGGTGATCGCCGCCTTGTCCGCGCCGCGGATCGCCCTGCCAAGAGTCTCCGCCGGCACGTCTGCTGGCACGAGGAAGGCAAAGTCGCGCGTGACCGGCTGCAGTGCCGGCGGCGCGTAGAGCGGTCTCGCGCGGCCGTTGGCGCGCGGCGCCGGGATCGCGTCGAGATAGATTTCGGCGGCAACGGCCCCCGCCGGCGCTTCGAGCTTCCTGGCGAGGGCGGGGTGAAGCTCGCCGAACGCGGCAAGGATCGTCTTCGGTCCGAGCCCGAGCCGTGCCGAGCGGCCCGGGTGCCAGGTCGGCCCGGCGTCCTGGAAGACCTGCAGGTTCGAAACCGGCGCGCCTGCCGCCTCCAGCAAGGCGAGCGCTTCGGCCTTGGCGTCAAACGCGTCGAACGGCCGGGCCTTGCCGGACTTCCAGTCGCGCGGGCTCTTCTCTCCGGCGAAGAGGAGACCAACGGTCGGCCGCTCCGCATCGGCGAGGTAGCGCCGCCCAACCTCGAACAGCCGGATCGAAGTCGCTCCCCGGTCGAGGTTGCGCCGCGCCGCCCCGATCAGCCCCGGCAGAAGGGAGGGGCGCATGATCTTCATGTCCTCGCTGATCGGGTTCTCGACCTTCCAGGCGGGGCCGAACGGCCCGGCCTCCCAATCCGAAATGAAGCTCCAGGTCATCGCCTCGACGAGGCCCCGCGCGGCGGCGGCGCGCCGCACCCGCCGCTCGACCAGCTGCGAGCGCGTGGCGGTGGGATGCGCGACGCCAGGCTCGCGCAGAAGCGGGGTGGAGGGAATCCTGTCGTACCCTTCGATCCTGGCGATTTCCTCGACCAGGTCAGCGGGCCCTTCGACGTCGCCGCGCCAGCTCGGCACGACCACCTGGCCGGGCCCGGCGAATTCAAAACCGAGTCCGAGCAGGATCGCGCGTTGCCGGTCCTCGGGAACTTCGAGCGCGCCCAGCCGCACCGTTCGCTCCGGGTCGAACGCGATCTCGCGGCGCACAATGGGCGGCGTGCCGACGTGAAGGGCTTCGGATGCCTCTCCGCCGCAGATCTCGAGGATGAGGCCGGTCAGGATATCGAGCCCGTCGGCTAGAAAGGCCGGGTCGACGCCGCGCTCGAACCGGCTGCGCGCGTCACTCGTTAGCCCCAGCGTCTGGCCCGTCCGGGCGATCCGATCCGGGTCGAAATAAGCGATTTCGAGCATGACGTCGGTGGTCGCGGGGGTGACCCCCGATTCCTCGCCGCCCATGATTCCGCCGATGTCGTGGACGGCGCTTTCGTCGGCGATCACCGTCATCTCGGGCGAGAGCGCATACTCCTTCTCGTTGAGCGCGAGCAGCGTTTCCCCGTCGCGGGCGCGGCGGGCAACCAGCGCGCGGTCGATCTTCGCCATGTCATAGGCGTGCGCCGGGCGGCCGAGGTCCAGCATCACGTAATTGGTGATGTCGACGATCGCCGAGATCGGCCGCTGTCCGGCGCTCTTCAGCCGCCGCTGCATCCAGTCGGGCGAGGCGCCGTTCTTCACCCCCCGTATCGCTCGGCCGAAGAAGGCGGGGCAGCCTTCCTCGTCCTCGATCCGGATCGCGATCGGCGATGCGAAGGAGCCTTCGATGCGAGGAATTTGCAGCGGCTTCAGCGTGCCCATCCCGGCGGCTGCCAGGTCGCGCGCGATTCCGCGGACCCCCATGCAGTCCGCGCGGTCGGGTGTCACCGCGATATGGAAGACCGGGTCGTCGAGCTGCGCATATTCGGCGAATGCGGCGCCGACCGGGGCGTCGTCCGGAAGCTCGATGATCCCTTCATGCTCGTCGCCAAGCTGGAGCTCACGAATCGAGCACATCATCCCGCGGCTTTCGACTCCGCGAATTGCGGCGACCTTCAGCACCATGTCGCTTCCCGGCACATAGGCGCCCGGCGGGCCGAACACGCCGAGCATCCCGGCACGGGCGTTGGGCGCGCCGCAGACCACCTGCACCGGGCCCTCGCCCGCATCGACGGTAAGCACCTGCAGCTTGTCGGCCTGCGGGTGCCTTTCGGCGGTCAGGACCTTCGCAACCCGGAACGGCGCCAGAGCGTCGGCGGGATTGGCAAGCTCCTCGACCTCGAGTCCGATGTTGGTCAGCCGGTCGGCGATCGAATCCGCCGAGGCGTCGGTGTCGAGGTGTGCCTTCAGCCAGGAAAGGGAAAATTTCATGCGCCGACGCCGCCCGAAAGTGTCGGCACGTCGAGCGCCCTGAAGCCGTAGTGCCTGAGCCAGCGCAGGTCGCCGTCGAAGAACGCGCGCAGGTCGTCCATCCCGTACTTAAGCATGGCGAGACGGTCGACGCCGGTGCCGAAGGCGAAGCCCTGCCATTCCTCCGGATCGAGCCCGCAATTGGCGATGACGTTGGGGTGCACCATTCCGGAGCCGAGGACTTCCATCCATCCGTCGCAGCCGCCGACCACCCGGCGGCCCTTTTCCATCGACCATCCGACGTCGACCTCCGCCGACGGCTCGGTGAAGGGGAAATAGGACGGACGCATGCGAAGCACGACGTCGTCGCGCTCGAAGAAGGCCCTGAGGAAGGTTTCCAGGGTCCACTTGAGGTGGCCCATGGTGATGTGGCGGTCGATCACCAGCCCTTCGATCTGGTGGAACATCGGCGTGTGGGTCGCGTCGCTGTCGGAGCGATAGACGCGGCCCGGCGCGATGATCCGGATCGGCGGCGGTTGCGAGGTCATCGTCCGGATCTGCACCGGCGACGTGTGGGTCCGAAGCACGTGGGGCTCGGCGGCCGGATCGTCATCGGTCCGGCGGCAATAGAAGGTGTCCTGCATCGCCCGCGCCGGATGGAACTCGGGCATGTTGAGGGCGGTGAAGTTGAACCACTGCTCCTCAATCTCGGGCCCTTCCGCGACGGTGAACCCGAGGTCCGCGAAAATCTCCGCGAGCTCGTCCATCACCTGCGAAACCGGATGGACGCTCCCCTGCGGCGTCTCGGGGGCGGGAAGCGACATGTCGATGCGCTCCGTCGCAAGCCGCTTCTCGAGCTCGGCGGCTTCAAGCTCGGCCTTGCGGGCCGCGATCGCTGACGTCACGGCTTCACGCAGCGCGTGCACCTTGGGCGCGTGGGCGGCGCGCTCCTCGGCGCTCATCGCTCCGAGCGCCTTGAGCTGCGCAGTGATCGAACCCGACTTGCCGAGCGTCGAAACCCGCAGCTGGTCAAGCGCCGCCAGGTCGGGAGCGGACCGTATCTGCTCGAGAATGTCGTTGTCGGCGGCCATGGCGAGGGCCTTAGCCGCGCCCCCGATGAAAATGCAAAGGGCTAGCGGCGGCGCCTCACCAGCGCTGCGGCTCGATGATCAGCACGTGCAGGTCCTCGGTCGGGCGCCAGTTGCGGCGGACGACCTCGAACTGCCTTGGGCCGATCTTCTTCACGCCGGTCGCGCAGAAGCTCACCAAATTGCCCGGCCTGCCCTTGTCGACGACGAGCCGGAAGCGGCCAATCGGCGAGCGCCAGTTGGCGCCGGTGGTGAGGATATAGTCGATCCGCCTGTCCGGCATTCCCGGACCGCGCATCTCGTTCTTGCTCGACGCCTTGTCGACCGCGGCGAGGAACGCTTTGTCCATGCAATAACGGCGGATCGCCTCTTTCGAATCCTCGCTACCGCGGAATTTCCTGAAGGCGATCGGGCTGTCGACGCTTCCGCCGACGCCCGGAACGTAGCGGTGGTCCACGATCACGTCCTCCCCGGCTGGGAAAGCCTGCCGCCACCAGTACCGGTCCTGGACCGTCCACAGCGGGATCAGGTGATGACGCATCGGCTCGGCGCCGAAGCTGAACTCCTCGACTCCGGCCAGCCCCAGCGATTGCAGGCGGTTGCGCTCGGTCGCGGAAAGCGAGTCCATCGCTCTGGTCGCGTCCATGATGTCATCGGGCGCGATCGGGATTTTCAGTTCGCTGAGCAGGGCCGTGTAATCGCGGCCGTTGACGATCGCCTTGCGCTCGAGGGACGAGTCCACGGGCTTCCCGTCGACCTGCGTCCGGAAATCGGAAGGAAAGGCGACGTCCTGTCCCCATTCGATCGACAGGTCGCGGCCGGGCATCGGGAATGCGACGATCGTCTCGACGTCTTTCGGCGACTGGTTGCGGAACACGTAGCGGACCCGAATCTCGTTGGCCGAGACGAACAGGTCCTCGGAAAGCATGTCGATCGAGTCGGTGCGCTCGAGGACGAGCCCGCCGGCGGCGGTGCTCGCGGTCGTGTCGTTGCCTAGCGCCGCGGTCGCGGCTGCTAGCCCGAAAGCGAGAAGGACTAATCGGCGCATCGCTGCTCCCCCCGCTCCGGATGCTGCGCCGATGCGGGGCACGAGGCAAGAAAAAGGGCGCCTCGGTGCTCCCGGGCGCCCTTTCCTGTTCGATGCGGGTTCGAAGGCTCAGGCGGTCGCCTTTTCCTTCCCCTCGGCTTTGCTCGGGGCCTGCTTCTCGATGGCGCCCTTGGCCTGGGCGATGATGCCCTTGAAGGCTTCGCCCTCGTTCATCGCGATATCGGCCAGGACCTTGCGGTCGAGGTCGATCCCCGCGAGCTTCAGCGCGTGGATGAACTGGCCATAGGTCAGCCCCTCGGCGCGGACCGCGGCGTTGATGCGCTGGATCCACAAGGCGCGGAAGCTGCGCTTCTTCACCTTGCGGTCGCGATAGGCGTACTGGCCGGCCTTCTCGACGGCCTGGCGGGCGACCCGGATCGTGTTCTTGCGGCGGCCGTAATAGCCCTTCGCCTGTTCCAGGATCCGCTTGTGCTTGGCGCGCGTGGTTACGCCGCGTTTGATGCGTGGCATGGCTTAGCGCTCCTTACTTGAGGCCGTAGGGCGCCCAGAGCTTCACGCGCGCCGTGTCGGCGTCGGCGAGAATCTCGGTGCCGCGGTTCTGGCGGATGTACTTGGCGTTGTGGCTGATCAGCCGGTGGCGCTTGCCCGCGACGCCGTGCTTGATCTTGCCGGTCGCAGTGATCTTGAAGCGCTTCTTGACGCCGCTCTTCGTCTTCAGCTTGGGCATTTTCGTCTCCTGACGTTCTTGAACGGCCGCGGCAGCCCATCGATGGCCGGGCGCGTTCGGTTTGTTCCAGTGAGCTGGAAAGGCGGCGCCTATAGAGGGGCCGGCGCTTGCTTGCAACTACCAGGGGATTTCGGACCCGTCATAACTGAAGAAGCCTCCCGACTGCCCGGGGCTAAGGTCGTCAATGACCCGCCGCATGCCGGCGACGCTGTCCTCGACTTCGAGTGGCGCCGAGGGCCCGCCCATCCGGGTTTGGACCCAGCCGGGGTGGAGCACCGCGCAAACCACTCCCCGGTTGTCCACCGCCAGGCTCTTCCACGCCATGTTGAGTGCCGACTTGGACGACCGATAGGCGATGAAGCCGCCGGACGTGTTGTCCGCGATGGAGCCCATCTTCGTGCTGATCGCGATCAGCTTCCCGCCCGACCGCTCGACGAACGGCAGGACCGACTGGGCGAGAAGGAAGGGCGCGATCGTGTTCACCGCGAAGGTCTCGCTCCAGCCCCGCCCGTCCTCGGCGCTCGTCACCGACCTCGGGCCATAGGTGCCGGCGTTGGCGATGAGCAGGTCGAGCGCCTCGATACGCTCCCCGAAGCGTTCAACGGAATCGAGGTCGCGCATGTCGAGCGGCTCGACCCGGACTCCGAGCGAATCGAGCTCCAGGCTGGTCTGGCGGGCCGTGGCGATCACGTCCCAGCCGTCGGAGGAATATTGGCGCGCGAACTCCAGGCCGATGCCGCGGTTCGCGCCGGTGATCAGGACTGTCGGCATGATCGTGAAACGCCCCTTGCCCGAAATGGGTCAACGCGCCCGCGCGACGTCAAGGCTTCCCGCGGGGGTCGGGACCAGCAGCTCGGCCGAAGCGCCGCTCCCGTCGAGCCATGATCGCCACTTGTCGGGCGGCAGCAGAACGATCTGCCGCCCATGATAGAGCTCGACGTCGGGCCCCGGCGGCGCGGTCAAGAGCGTGAAGGCCTGGCCGACCTCAGGATGCGCGCGCACCAGGCCGGCGATCGCGAACGCCTTGCCCTCGGCCGGCCGGAACAGCCAGCAGTCCTTGCGCCTCTGCGCCGCGTCCGCGGGCTTTGTGAACTCGTAGAAGCCGTCCATCGGGACAAGGCAGCGGTCCTTGGCGAAATTGCGT